>JAZUMO010000087.1:0-28742 GCA_045603665.1 Acutalibacteraceae bacterium | reverse complement strand
TTGAAGCTACAAATGAAAAAGGTGAAAAAACCTACCACGATATGTTTGAATATTCTTGGGGTCAGTTTTTAGCTCGTATGTGCGGTTTGACAGTATATAATTTTTCACGTGGTGGTATGACTGCAAAAGAGTATTGCGAATCTTTTGCTGAACAGAATGATTTCTGGAATTCTGAAAAGAAATGTGCGGCATACATTATAGCATTAGGTGTTAATGATATAATGAATATGAAAATGCCTGTAGGTACAGTAAATGACATTGATTTTGTAAATTATGAAAATAATAAAGCAACTTTCGCAGGGTACTATGCCAAGATAATTCAGAAATATAAAGAAATTCAGCCTGATGCAAAATTCTTCCTTATGACCATTCCAAATGACAGTGCATGGGATTATAACAGAAAAGAGCATTCAGAACTTATGTATAAGTTTGCAGAGATTTTCTCAAACTGTTATGTTATTGATTTGGGAAAATATGGTCCTGTTTTTGATGAGGATTTCAAAAAGAAATTCTTTATGGGTGGACATATGAATCCTTGCGGATATAATTTGATTGCACAGATGGTTATGTCGTATATCGATTATATAATCCGCCATAATATGGATGATTTCAGACAAGTGGGCTTTATCGGAACAGAACTTAAATATAAGGAATAAAAAGTTAAATAAATTGCAAAAAATATTGATTTTACTATTGATTTTTCAAATAACATGTGATATAATTTTACAGCAAAACGCACGCATAGCGATTGGTCAGCATGTGCATTCACAAGAATGTTGCGTGTCCAAGTTGAACTGTGCGGTGGAAATAGCGGCAAAAACCGCTTTACAAACAAAAGGAGGAAACAAAAATGGCAGTAGTATCAATGAAACAGCTCTTAGAAGCAGGTGTTCACTTCGGACACCAGACAAGAAGATGGAATCCCAAAATGTCTCAGTACATCTTTACTGAACGTAACGGTATCTACATCATCGACCTTCAGAAGACTGTAAAGAAGCTTGAAGAAGCTTATCTCTTCATCCGTGACATCGCAGCAGAAGGCGGCGAAGTTCTCTTTGTAGGTACAAAGAAACAGGCTCAGGATTCAGTTAAAGAAGAGGCTATCCGTTGCGATATGCCTTACGTAAATGCACGTTGGCTCGGCGGTATGCTCACAAACTTCGGCACAATCCAGAAGAGAATCAAGAGACTTGCTCAGCTTAAGGTTATGGAGCAGGACGGCACATTCGCACTTCTTCCCAAGAAGGAAGTTATTAAGCTTAACCTTGAAATCGAAAAGCTTGAAAAGTTTATGGGCGGAATCACCGAAATGAAGAAGCAGCCCGCTACACTCTTCATCGTTGACCCCAGAAAAGAAAGAATCGCAGTTGCAGAAGCTCACAAGCTCGGTATCCCCATCGTAGCTATCGTTGACACAAACTGTGATCCCGATGAAGTTGACTACGTAATTCCCGGTAATGATGACGCTATCAGAGCTGTAAGACTTATTGCAGGTGCTATGGCTGATGCTGTTATCGAAGGCAGACAGGGCGAATCAAATGCTCCCGTTGCTGAAGAAGTAGCTGAAGAAGCTGCTGAATAATTCAGTATAAATTAAACCCCGTAGCAAAAACGGGGTTTCTTTGAAAAAATTATAAATCATAGGAGGAATTTTATTATGGCATTTACAGCTAAAGACGTACAGGCTCTTCGTGAAAAGACTGGCGTTGGTATGATGGACTGCAAAAAGGCTCTTGTTGAAGCTGACGGCGATATCGACAAGGCTATGGATATTCTTAGAGAAAAAGGTCTTGCTTCTCAGGCTAAGAAGGCAAGCAGAGTTGCAGCTGAAGGTATTGTTGCTGCTTACAATGATGCAAACGCAGGTGCTCTTGTGGAAATTAACTGTGAGACTGACTTCGTTGCTAAGGGTGCTCCCTTCGTAAACCTTGCTAATAAGGTTGTTAAGACTGTTGTTGCTGCAAAGCCTGCTGACCTTGAAGCTCTTCTTGCTACTAAGGCAGTTGATTCTGACAAAACAGTTGACGAAGAAGTTCAGGAAGTTTTCCTTGCTCTTCGTGAAAATATGAAAGTCCGAAGATTTGCTCTTATCGAAGGGCACACAGCATCTTATATCCATGCAGGCGGTACGGTTGGTGTTCTTGTATCGTTCGATGTTGATGATGCTACAGCTGCAAAGGATGAATTTGTTGCAATGAGCAAAAATGTAGCAATGCAGATTACTGCTATGAGCCCTGAATATTTAAGTAAGGCTGACATCTCTGATGAAGAATTTGCAAAGATGAAGTCAATCACAATCGACAGTGCCCTCAATAAGCCCGAATCTCTTCCCGTTCCCATTCTCAACAGCCTTATCGAAGAAGCATCTACTTCTAAGAAGTGGAGCGACGAAGATATCGCAATTTACAAAGGCCTCGACCAGAAGCAGAGAAAGAATTTCGTAAACTTCATTTCTAAGGAAGCTCTTGCTGCTCTTGCTGAGCTTGCAGTTTCTCACAAGGCTGAAATTTCTGAAAACAAGATCTTTGTTGGTCTTGTTCAGGGTCGTCTTTCAAAGCAGATTAAGGAAGTTTGCCTCCTTGAGCAGACATTCGTTCGTTCCGACCTCTTCGAAGGCGATGTTAACGGCTATGTAAATTCAGTTGCTAAGGCTCTCGGTGCAGACATCAAGGTTAAAGAGTTTGTTCGTTTTGCAAAGGGCGAAGGCATTGAAAAGAAGGTTGACGATTTCGCAGCTGAAATCGCTTCAATGGTTAAATAATTTATTCGCTTTGAAATCCACTCCGTATGGGGTGGATTTTTTTATATATTATTGACTTTAACACTTATAAATGGTATATTATTTCAGACAAAAAATATGGGGTGATAAATATGAAAAAGGCATTATCATTACTTCTTTTAGCAATAATTGTTTTATCCTGCTTTGCATTAAGTGCTTCAGCTGCGGAAACCTCTAAGGATTATCGCTATGAAAGCCGTTTCAACAAGGCACTTGTTGCGTTTAATGACCTTTCACTTATAACCGAAGATTACATGCCAATTCCCGGACTTGAATCAACTTCCCTCGGCGGTGAGGAAAGCTGCTCAGCTATGACTCCACAGGGACTTTGTGTCGGTGAAAATTTTATCTTTATCTCTGCTTACTGCGGAATCAAAAGATATAAGACCGACCTTGAAGAAAATGTAAGCTTCGGTAAAAATAAAGATAAGCTTGCCGATGAAGAAAACCACAAGGTGCATAAATCGGTTATTTATATTCTTGACCGCGAAACAGGTGAATACCTTAAAACTCTTATTCTTCCCGATTCAAATCATGTCGGCGGTCTCGCGACTGACGGAAAGAATCTTTTCATCGCTAAAAGTAGCGATAAGCAAATCAGTATGATTTCAGCAGCTCAGATTTCACTTGCAATGCAGACAAAGTCATTGACTGTAAAGGCTAAATATGAGCTCTCGTCTGACTGTGATTGCACAGCATCTTTTGTAACATATCATAACGGAATTTTGTGGGTTGGCGTTTTTGATGAAAAGAGCGAAGGTGAGATTAACGGCTTCGCAATAAGAGGAATTTTCTCACTTGAAAAGGTAGTATCCGTTAAAATTCCTGCAAAAGCAAACGGTGCAGCATTTTATGACTATGAGGATGAAACCTGCCTCGTTGTCGGTTCATCCTACGGAAGAAAAAATCTTTCCAAGGCTTATATTTATACCGTTGGTTCTTACGGCAAAGACGATATGTTTATAGTCGAAAAGGACGTATATACACTTCCTCCTACAGTTCAGAATTTTGCATTTTATGACGGCAGAGTTTATCACATTTATGAATCTGCCGCAACCTGCTACAGCCAGGTAGAATCACTCTTTGAAACAAAATCCACTTCTTTCCCCGTTGACCGCATATGCATCGGTCAGGCAGATAATTTGTTCAGTTGGCACAATGAAAATCTTTTCCTCGCACGCATTTCCGCTTTTGTAAGAGCAGTTAAATCAGTAGTAGAAAACATTTTTTAAAGTCAGATACGGAGAAAGTTCAGTCGAATTTTCTCCGATTTTTAATATTAATGCAAATTTTTATGCATAATACATTGACAAATATTCATAAATATGTATAATGGTTAAGAAATATGCATAATTAATGCATAAAAATATAAATGAGGGTATATTATGGCAAAGATTTTTATTGACGGTCAGGCCGGTACTACGGGTCTGCAGCTTAAAGCAAAGCTTCTTCTACATCCTTATGTTGAGCTTATTGAAATAGATGAAAACAAGCGTAAGGATGCTGCTGAAAGACAAAAGCTTATGAACGAAAGCGATGTGGTTTTCCTCTGTCTACCCGATGAAGCTGCAAAAGAGGCAGTAAAGCTTGTTACTAATCCTGATACGGTTGTAATTGATGCGAGCACTGCTCACAGAACGGCTGAAGGCTGGACTTACGGCTTTCCTGAGCTTTCAGAGAAGCGTTTTAATGATATAAAAGCATCAAAGAGAATTGCTAATCCCGGATGCCACGCAACCGGATTTATTTCCGTTGTTTATCCGCTTGTGTCAGAGGGTATAATATCGCCTGACTATCCCGTAACCTGTCACAGCATAACCGGTTACAGCGGCGGCGGTAATAAAATGATAGCTGATTATGAAAGTCCCGAAAGAGAGGAAGAAATCGGCACTCCAAGGCAGTACGGTCTTACTCAGGCTCATAAGCATCTTCCTGAAATGAAGGCGATTACAGGACTTTTTGATTATCCCGTTTTTTCACCGATTGTTAGTGACTATTACTGCGGTATGGCGGTTACAGTTCCTTTATTTACAAAGCTTTTCAAAAAAGAAATGTCTTCAGATGCTCTTTATGATTTTTATCGCAATTTTTATAAAGACAGCACATTCATTTCCGTTCATAAAGCTGAAAAATCAATGCTTTCTCCCATTGGGCTTGAAGGTACAAACAAAATGAAAATTTACATTTGTGGTAATGATGAAAGAATAACCGTTACATCGGTTTTTGATAATCTTGGAAAGGGTGCATCATCGGCGGCAATCGAGAATATGAATATTGCTCTAGGCTTTCCCGTTGATACGGCACTTATTTAAACGGAGGTATTATTATGGAATTTATAAATGGCGGTGTAACTGCTGCTAAAGGCTTTACTGCTTCGGGCATACATTGCGGTATAAGAAAAAATCAGACAAAAAAAGATCTTGCCATGATTAAAAGTGATGTCAGATGCCCGGCAGCGGCTGTCTATACACAAAATAAGGTTTACGGTGCTCCGATTACCGTTACAAGAGATAATCTCGCCGACGGAATGGCTCAAGCTGTAATTGTAAACAGCGGTAATGCAAACACCTGCAATCACGACGGTGTTGAGAAAGCGGAGCTTATGTGTTCAATTGCATCGGATGCCCTTGAAGTTGATAAAAAGGACATAATTGTTGCATCGACGGGTGTTATCGGTATGAGTCTTGATGTGACACCAATTGCTGAAAGTGCAGGTGCTCTTTCAGCACAGATGACCTGTAGTGGAGGTCACGATGCGGCTGAAGCGATTATGACGACAGATACAGTTGCCAAGGAATGTGCGGTTACATTCAGTGTCGGCGGCAAAACCGTTACTCTCGGCGCCTGCTGCAAGGGCTCGGGTATGATCCATCCGAATATGGCAACTATGCTCTGCTTTATGACAACTGACTGTGCAATTTCACCTGCTATGCTTCAGAAGGCGCTTTCTGACACAGTTAAAGATACATTCAATATGATTTCTGTTGACGGTGATACATCGACAAATGATATGGTATGCATTATGGCTAACGGTATGGCTGAGAATACTATAATTGAAAACGAAAACGAAGGTTATCTTGCCTTCAAAGAGGCTCTTATGGCAGTTTCAGTAAAGCTTTCCCGTCTTATTGCCGGTGACGGTGAGGGAGCACAGAGACTTCTCGAGTGTAATGTTACATCCTGCTGTAACGAAAAAACAGCCAAAGACATTGCCAAGAGTATAATCTGCTCTTCACTTGTTAAAACTGCAATGTTCGGTGCTGATGCAAACTGGGGTAGAATACTTTGTGCCATCGGTTACACTGAAGGCGATTTTTCTGTTGATAAGATTGATGTTTATCTTTCCTCTTGCAAAGGAAAGGTGAAGGTTTGTGAAAACGGCTTCGGAATCGAGTTTTCCGAGGAAAAGGCAAAGGAAATTCTTCTTGAAGATGAAATCATACTCGATATTGAAATGAATCAGGGTGTGTATTCAGCAACGGCATGGGGATGCGACCTTACCTATGATTACGTAAAAATCAACGGTGATTACCGTACTTGAGGTGTGAAAAATGGAAATTAATGATGCAATGAGAGCTAAAATTCTTACGGATGCTCTCCCATATATTCAAAAGTATTACGGAAAAACCGTTGTTGTTAAATACGGCGGTAATGCTATGATTAATCCTGAACTGAAAAAGGCAGTTATGAGTGACATAATCCTCCTTTCATTGGTCGGCGTAAAGATTGTTCTTGTTCATGGCGGTGGCCCTGAAATAAGCGGAATGCTCAGCAAACTCGGAATTGAGTCAAAATTTGTCGGAGGTCTCCGTTATACCGATTCTGATACTGCTGAGGTGGTTCAGATGGTGCTTGCAGGCAAGACAAATAAGGATCTTGTCTCTCTCATCGGAGTATGCGGAGGCAAAGCAATTGGCCTTTGCGGTATTGACGGCGGAATGATAAAGGCAGAAAAGCTTGAGGATGAAAACTTTGATTATGGCTATGTCGGTGAAATTGTTTCTGTCGATCCGAAACCGATAATGAAGGTTCTTGAAGAGGATTATATACCTGTTATAGCGACTGTCGGCATTGACAATGACGGTCAGGTTTTTAACATTAATGCTGACACGGCGGCGGCAGAAATTGCTGCAGCCTTAGGTGCAGAAAATATTATAACTCTTTCCGATATTCCGGGACTTATGCATGATGTGAACGATAAAAATTCACTTATTCCCGAAATACATATTGATGAAATTGATTCACTGATTGAATCGGGAGTTATATACGGCGGTATGATACCGAAAATCAAAAGCTGTGAAAAAGCGATACGTTCAGGTGTTAAAAAGGCTGTTATGATTGACGGAAGGATACCTCACTCGATTATAATTGAAATGTTTTCTAAAGAAGGTATCGGAACATTGATGCAGGGGGAGTGAAGACGTGAGTAATTTTGAGATAATAGAAAATTCCGATAAAAGCTTTGTTGCAGGTACATACGGAAGATTTCCTGTTGCAATCGAAAAAGGAAAAAATGCCACCTGCTATGATTTTGACGGAAAGGAATATATTGATTTTTCAAGCGGAATCGGTGTTAATTCCCTTGGCTTTTGTGACGAAGGCTGGATTGATGCGGTAACAAATCAGCTTAATAAACTTCAGCATATTTCCAATCTTTACTATACAAAGCCTTGTATTGATGCGGCAAAGCTGTTATGTGAAAGGACAGGAATGAAAAAGGTCTTTTTCTCAAACAGCGGTGCCGAAAGCAACGAAGGAGCAATCAAATGTGCCCGCAAGTACAGCTATGATAAATACGGTGAAGGCAGAAGTAAGGTTATTACTCTGACAAACTCCTTCCACGGCAGAACAGTCACTACTCTTGCTGCAACCGGTCAGGATGTATTTCATAAGTATTTCTTTCCCTTTACTGAAGGCTTTAAATTTGTTGCTGCAAACGATATCTCTGAACTAAAGAATTCTCTTGACGGAACCGTCTGTGCGGTTATGGTTGAGCTTATTCAGGGTGAAGGCGGTGTTATGCCTCTTGATGCTGATTATGTTAAACAAGTCGAAGGAATCTGCAAGGAATACGACCTTGTTTTTATTGTCGATGAGGTGCAAACCGGTGTCGGCAGAACGGGTGAGCTTTTTGTATTCCAGCATTATGGGATTAATCCTGATATAGTTACTACAGCAAAGGGTATTGGCGGCGGTCTTCCTTTAGGCTGTGTTGTCTTTGGCGAGAAAACTGAAAATGTATTCGGACCCGGTGACCACGCCACAACCTTTGGTGGCAATCCTGTTGCAACAGCAGGAGCCGCTCATATACTTTCAAGACTTGATGAAACTTTTCTTTCCGATGTCAAAAAGAAAGGGGAGTATATGCGGGAAAAAATTATGCATATGCCCCATGTTGTCGGCATTGACGGATTGGGTCTTATGATGGGGATTCGTCTTGATGAAAGTGTAAAAAGTGCCGATGTTGTCAAAAAGACTATTGAAAAGGGTGCTCTTCTTCTTACGGCAAAGACAAAGGTCAGACTTCTTCCGCCTCTCACAATTTCTTATGAGGAAATTGATAAGGGTCTTTCGGCAATGGAGTCTGCACTTTCTGAATTATAATTTTTTGCTGCGGTTTTCAGCCGCAGCTTTTTCTATTGTCAAATATTAAAAAATATGTTATCATCTTTATAAGATTATTTAGGGAGAACATTATGAATAAGATTAAAATGGACAAAAGAACACTCAAAAAGTTTGCTCTTATGGCAGGGAATGTCTTTTCGGATGATCCGGTGCATTCTTATGCAACAAAAATACCCTTTCTGAGGAAAAGATTTGTGTATCATTTTATGATGGAAAGATTTTCTGCATCAAACGGCGAGGATATAATCTATATCGATGAAAAAGAAAGAGGGATGTGCATCTGGAGAGATGCAAAAAACGATTATACAGTGCTTGATTTCCTTAAATGTCCCCATTGGATTTTTCTCTACCTTCTCTGGCCGTCCACCATCCGTACACTTATTATTTATTCAAGACGCGATCTGACGGTTTTTCCTGATAACACTCTTCTTATTGAGCCGGTTTTTGTCGGCAGAGAATTTCAGGGTCAGGGAATAGCCACATCTCTTTTGAAAAAAGGGATTGATGATCTTGTGCCTCAGGGCTATAACCTCGGCCTTGAAACACAAAATCCCGATAATGTTCCGTTTTATGAAAAATTGGGTTTTAAGGTTATTTCAAAGCAAACTCTGAAAAAAGACAGAATTTATAATTATTCTATGCTTTACACAAGGGAGAAATAAAGTTTTTATGTCAACCTCTGCTCCAACAGAGGTTGTTTCACTGAAATTACACATTTGTAAGTATTATATTATCGGTGTTTTATAATTATTTGGTGGTGACAAAGTGAAAAAGAAAATTCTTATTGTTGATGATGATAAAAGAATAAATGACCTCCTAAAGGATATTTTTACAATAGAGGGTTATGAGGTTGTCTGTGCCTTTGACGGTGAAGAGGCTATACAAGCGGTTGAAAACGACAAGGATATTCCTCTTATGATACTTGATGTTATGCTTCCTGAAATTGACGGCTGGGAGGTTTTGAATTATGTTAAAACACATTTTGACATAAAGGTTATTATGTTGACCGCTGTTACCGACGAATTCAGTGAGGCACGGGGAATAAGAGACGGTGCTGATGATTATGTAGTGAAGCCCTTCAAAAGAGCAGCTCTTATTGAAAGAGCAAAAAGGCTTACAGGTTATTCTTTTGATGAAAATACCTGTGACCTTTTAAGCGGTAGACTGAGGGTTTCTCAAAAGGAAATGAAGGTTTATTTTGACTGTGAGGAGCTTAGAATAACACCTAAAGAATATCAGCTTCTCCTTTTGCTGATGAAAAATTGCCCTAATGTACTCAACAGAGATACAATTCTTGAGAAAATATGGGGCTATGAATATAACGGAAATGACAGAACGATTGATACTCATATAAAAATGCTCCGGCATTCATTGGGTGAATACGGCGAAATGATACGAACTGTAAGAGGTACGGGATACAGCTTTGACGGTGAGGTTGAAAAGGTATGAAAAAAAGCTTTCGCAATAAAATAATTTCGGCGTTTCTTATTGTCATTGTTCTTTCGATGGGTGCGCTTACCCTCCTTTCAAACGTTTTGCTTATGCCGGTCTTTATCCATAATTCAAAAAATACAATGATAAAGTATTTTCCTGTTATAGATTCAGCTCTGGCGGTTTCGCTCAGTGAAACAAGGGCTGTTCTTGAGGAAATGAATCAATCCTACGGTATAACAGCCTACATTGTTGATGAAAACGGAAAGGTAATTTGCTCATATTCAAAAATTAAAAGCAACAAAACAAATAAACAGAGAAATATAAAACTTATTAATCTTTATAATGACCGCGATTTCGGTGAGGACTTCTATTTCAGAAATAAAAGAGATGAAACAGATAACATAAAAAAGCTTCTTTTTGTCCGAAAGACAAGCGACGGGCATTATGTGCTTATGAATAAGGCGGTCAAGGGTATTGAGCAGGATATAAAAATTGTTAGTTTTTTCCTTATGGCATTGTGCTTTACGGTGGCGGTTCTCGGAACTGCAGTATGGGCTGTGTTCACCCGTAAGCTTACCGACAATATTGAAAAAATAAGTGTCATCACCCATAAGATGTCAAGACTTGATTTCAGCGAAAAAATCAATCTGTCTCAAAACGACGAGATCGGTGTTCTTGCTGATTCCATTGACCTTCTTTCCGACGAGCTTGAAGAAAGTATAAATGGTCTCAAAGAAGATATCGAAAGGCAAAAGCGTCTTATCCGTGACATTTCTCACGAATTGAAAACACCTGTTACAACCGTTAAGGGGTATATAGAAAACATTGAAGCTGTTGCAGAGAGCAATCCGACCTTACAAAGCTATTGCAGAATTGCTTCAGAGGAATGTGATGTAATTGATAATCTTGTTGAAGAAATGCTTGAAATGTCTCGTCTTGAGAGCCAAGGCTATGTCTGTGATAAAGAAATAATTCCCGTTTGCATTTTAGAAAAAACAATTGCAGAAAAGCTCAGTGTGGAGTTCCGTGAATGTGAATTTAAGCTATCTTTCGATAAGGCGGATATTTTATGTAATCCTATTCTTATTGTAAGAGCTGTAATGAATTTTATTAAAAATGCAGTTAAATACGGTGATAAAGGTTCTGCCATAGAAGTTGACGGCTATGTGGAAGACGGAAGCTACATTTTTTCTGTTGCAAACAAAGGAAAAGAAATACCTGAAAGTGAAAAAGAAAATATTTGGGATTTATTTTATAAAAACGATAAATCAAGGCAAAGAAATGAAAGCCACGGCATAGGGCTTTCTATGGTGCGACAGATTGCAGTGCTTCATAACGGAGCTGTCAGCCTAGAATGTAAGGACGGAAAAAATATCTTCAGCTTCAGCGTACCGATGAACTGATTTATAAAGAGTCTTTTTTAGGAAAGGCTCTTTTTTCATTTGCTTTTCACAGTTAAAGAATAAAATCGGCTAAACCAAAATCAGGGAGAGATATTAATGAGGTTTAAAGGATTGCTTGCTGTCTTGATATATATTATCGTTATGTTTGTTGCTGTTCTTTTGGTGCAGAATGTTTTCGTAAGCGTTTACGAATCGGCAGATGAGGCCCGTCTTGACACGGCTTTGCACCAGGAAAGAAACAGTCTTGATGCGGTTTTTCTCGGACCGAGCACAACATACGCTTCGTGGATTGCACCGTATGCATTTGAAAACTACGGTATAACCGTCTATTCAATGGCAAGTGCCGCTCAGCCTTTGTTTGCTGCAAAATATATGATAGAGGATATGCGACGGTCACAGCCTGACGCTGTTTATATCATAAACGTTACACATTATCTGATAAAATATGAAAAATATCTTCCGAACTTTATTGAAACCTACCCTTTAACTTTAAATAAGCTTCCTATGACTGCTTATCTTTGTAATCTGGGGGATGTTACACTGAAAAAGACTTTTGAAATGTTCTTTCCTGTTATTAAATATCATAGTCGCTGGTCTGAGCTTACAGTTGCCGATCTTTCTTATAAAAAAGACAGCTATATGTCAGCCTCTTATTATAAGTCTTTTCTTAATAAAAAAAGCAATGTTGACTTTATTCAGCAGGATTTTACTGCTACAGAGCCTTTGTCTGAGAGGGATTACGAGGGTCTTGTTGATCTTATGAATTATTGCAAAAAGAATGATATTAAAGCTTTGTTTGTAATAATTCCTCAGGGTGAAAAACAGGCAGACAGATCCGGAAAACAAAACACAACGGTTTCGATTCTTGAGTCGCGTGGGTTTGATGTACTTGATTTGCGCCGCTTCGTTGATGAATTGTCACTTGATCCCAAAAGTGATTTTTACAATTCACAGCATATGAATATAAACGGAGCAAAAAAGGTTACCGCTTTTTTGTCTGAATACCTTATAGAAAAATACGGTTTTACTGACAAAAGAGAAGAAAACGGATTTGAAATTTGGAATAAAGCCGTAAAGGAATACAATAAGCTTTTATCTGAAAGCTGCTCCTTGATATCTTGAGTTAATTGCGATACATACAAGTAAGCCTGCAGAAATTAACGGTCTGCAGGCTTGTTATATTATTAAGTAAGAAATCATAAAATTATTAAAGTTTGACATATTTGAGTATATTATTAAAAAATTCTAACAAATTCATATAAACACTTTAATTTTTCATAATTTGTGTTAAAATGTCAAAAGTGCACTTTTTAATGGAGGTATTAAAATGGAAGCTTTAAAACAATTTATAAAAGGGGAAATCTCAGATTTGAGAAACGAGATTTCTCTGCCTGAATATATATCATGGTGGGTAATGCGCGGATTGCAGGTTTTTGTTCTTGTAAGATTAATTATAACTGATCCGGAGGATATGAATGTACTTCTTCTTGCTTTAAACCTTCTTGCCACCTTTACCATCCCTCTTGTACGGCTTCTTCTTTTTCCTAAATGGCTTTTTAAAAGACTTTCTTTTCACAGTCAGACATGGCTTAACGTTATGATTTTCTTTGGCTCTTTTCTTGCTCAGGGCTTTGAATGGAATCACGAAGTAACAAGTTGGGATAAGGTGCTTCATCTTATGGCAGGAGCAGTAATTGTTTTCATCGGGGACGGCATCACAGGTATGTTTCTTGGCGAAAATGACAGAGTATCTCCCTTGTTCCGTACATATTCAAGTGTAGGGTTTTCTTTTATTGCTATTGTCATATGGGAAGTTTTTGAGTTTTTTGTTGACTATTACTGGCCCGAATCCTGTAACCAGGCATATAATATCAGTCCTGACAGGGATCCGTTTTTCTTTGTTATATTTGGCTACGGAGCCCAGAATGAAAATCAGTGGGCTGTATTTGACACGAATGTAGATATGCTTTGTGCGCTTGTCGGATGCATCCCTGCTGCTGTTGCTCTTTGGTTATGGCATAAAAAGAAAGCCAAAAAGACAGAAGTGTCCAAAGAAACAGTAAACGCAGCATAATAAAAAAGCTCCGCAGTTATTTTCAATTGTGGAGCTGATTTTATGTTTGAAGTTGAGACAAATAATTTTTAAAAAAAGAGTTGATTTTTACAAACTCTTCGTGTATAATACATAAAGCACTTCGGGGTGTGGCGAAGTTTGGTATCGCGCTTGGTTCGGGACCAAGAGGCCATGGGTTCAAGTCCCGTCACTCCGACCAAATAGAACTAATCCGAACCCTTACCTTATTGGTGAAGCGTTCGGATTTGTTGTTTATATTTAAAATATGTTATACCACATCTTTCACTATATCGTTCAGTTTATTCAGGGCTTTTAAATAATCTTCATCAGTTGAACCTATTTCTTCAAATCTGTAAGCATAACCACACTTACTATCGTAAATGTTCACAAGGTCCACATCAACAAAATCATATAGTGTGTCGTAAATGCTTAAATCACGAAGATAGAAAAACTCTTTTTGAAGTCTCATACCTATCTTGCGAATTTCAGTATCAGCAAACTCATATATGGTGCTTTCTATCAGATTTTTCGGAACACCGTCATCTGCATATTTCATCCATAAATCATTAAAACCGAAAGTTTCCGAAAAACAAAATAAAAACTCAATAATTTCATCATATATTCTCTTTATGGACTGGATCTGTAAATCTGTATACCTTTCTTTCATAACAACCTCTCTGCTTTCTTCTAAAAGAACCATATAATCGATATTAAATAAACCCGCAAGTTTTTTAATGGTCTCTAAATCTGCTATGCCGTTCTTTTGGTGGCACCAATTATGAACGGCAGAACTGCTGACATATAATTCGTCGGCAATTTTCTGTTCAGCCTCAACTACTTTCAACTTTTCCGTTTTACGATATTTAGTAAATGCATATTTGAAAGATAAAAAATTGAAACAATAATCCTTATCTTCTATCCTAAATTTTCTTGTGTTCATAAACGAACTCCTTTCGTTTTGTTGTTTGAATTATATCACAGAAACATACAAAATCAAAGTTAGAAAAACACATCTAACTAAAACTAACTATTCTGCATATAGTTTTCCGTTCGTTTTACAGTTGATATATTCCTGCTGCTGAAAACGGGTATGGCGATTGATTCCTTTGATCAAGATGTTTAGTTTGTTATTGTAATAAAGTCTATTTTATGATATATTGTTTTTGTAGTAAATCGTGAAACTCATAACGCTTGTTGTATCGGAGGAGTAAAGAAGCTATGGATTTTTCACAACTTTTGAATAATTATGAAAGAGAATTGGTATGTCAATATAAAGATGAAACGTATTCTGTGCGTGACAACGGAGCTGTTTTTCGTCACCCAAAAGTTAACAAAAAGCCTCGCCCGACAGACAATACTTGGACCTTTGGAAAATATAATACCAAAACAGGATATGCTGAAATCGCCGGGGAACGCGTGCACAGAATTGTTGCGACTGCTTTTCACGGCATAGCTCCTTCATCACAATATGTTGTTGATCATATTGATACAAATCGCAGAAACAATCGACCTGAGAATTTAAGATGGATTACAAAACTTGAAAACATTTTGCTAAATCCCATTACGGTAAAGAAAATCGAAATGGCATGCGGTAGTATTGAAGAATTTTTAAAAGATCCATCAAAACTGCGTCAAAGTTACGTAGATAAAGATTTCGAATGGATGAGAGCGGTAACCAAGGAAGAAGCGGCGGCAAGTTTGGAGAGGATGTTAAGTTGGGCTAAAAATGACAGTCCTTCATCCGGCGGTTCACTGGGAGAATGGATATATAGAAGGAGTTTAGCCAAGAAAACAATAGAACCAGAAAAAATATTAGAAACAACTTTAAATGAAATTTCTATTGTTGATGCGGACAAGCCAACTAGTACAAACCCAACAATACAAGAAAAAAAGAAAGTAACCAAACCTAAAAGCAACCCATTTGATTTTCCTAGACCTAACGATTCTGAAGGCAATGTGATAATGTACAGAACTAATGGAGATTTATTCGGCTTATTAAAGGCTCAACTGGAGTTGGAGAAAATTTTAAAATTACCGGATATAATATTGCCTACTGCAGGTAAAGGAATTGTTATTAAAGAATCTTGGAATATTGAGTTTATAGAATTTGAATTTTGTTGTAAAGGTAAATCACGAATTCCTAAATCTATAATTCTGCATTGCGATAACGATTCAATAGCACTGCTGATCAGAAGAGAGAAAGACAGAAACAACGATGAGGTGGATGAATTAAAAAGCAAAGGTTATAACATAGTGGAATTTGATTTGTCTTGGGCCAAAAACGGCGTTACAGATACAGAAATGAAGTACATCCTTCAAACTGATATTACCAAAAAGAAATGGATACACCACCAACAGATTCTTGAAGCAAGAGAAAAACTACAACAAATTTGTGAACCCATATCTAGTTCTGGTAATGGAGTTTTACATTCTTATTTTGCTTGTCCTCTTACTTCAGACAGTGTTCAGGATGTCGATTGTTGGTATTGCGACTATCGTGTTGATCACAAAACATCCGACTGTGATTATTGCTTTGGAAAATCGGGAGTTCAAACATATCAAGATCTCTTGTCAATAATAAAAGTCGAAAAAGAAGATGATAGTATAATCGGCATTACTTACAATAAAAATGGCGAAGAGATCACCGAGAAATTTGACAAAGAAGTTCAGTTGCCAGGTAAAACATTATTACAATTATGGGACGAAAAAAATGGAGATGAAATGATAGCACATAATATTTATAGTGGTTGGTATGTTTTGATAGAAGAAGATCCAAAAGCATGCCTTGACAAATCTGGGTGTGTTTTTGCAAAATTAGGAAAGAACCCAAGTAATTTAAGAAATTGTGCGGTTCGTTCAATATTTAGTTTTGATGATTTTTGTTGGGAGATTATCCAATAACCGACATAATTCAGGTTATATATGATAGCAGAAAACATTAAACCAGAAATGCAACATATTAATTCCAACTATTTCAAAATCAATTATAAATCCCACACATTCGACAAAACTTATGCCTCCTTGTACAATGGTCTTATCAAAATACAAGGAGGATTTTTTATGAACTTACCCAAACACATTACTAACGAACAAACCGGTATCCGTTACACACTTCATGGCGACTATTACTTGCCGGATTTAACACTACCCGAGCCCAAAGATAACCGCCCCATTGGCAAATGGGGTGAGCTTCACCTTAACCACCTAAAGAAACATTGCAAATCAACCTATTACACATATCTTATGAACGGCACACTTCACGATTATCTTTGCAGCATAAATGACCAGGCGGAAGAGATGTTCAACCGCATAGTATCACAAATGGCAGAAGTTGACGGTACTGACGAGAAACTGAAAGCCACCGACCAAATGAAATGGGTGGGCTTAATGAACAACTATCGTCACTGTGCCGAAGAAGTAGTCTTCGATTCAATAATCTACACCTAAACAACAAGTGCAGTAGCCGAAACTACTGCACTTTAACTTTATTATCCGTTATAACCTCAAATCGTCCTCTTTTCTCTGTTTCTTATCATTGATAAGCCAGGGAATGCCAAATCCTGCACCGCCGCCGACAGCAAGACCTATGAGAATGAACAGCCACCAAAGAGGATTCTTGTTCTCTTTTTCGTCTTCGTCTGTGGTTGCAACCTGCTCAACTTTTTCTTCAATGACCGTGCTGACATCAACGGTTTTCTTGTACTCCTTGCCGTAGTCGTCCTCGTAGGTGATGGTGATTTTACCCGTAACCTCACCGAGAGCTTCACTGTCAACTCGCAGATTAGCCGAGCCTTGAGCATTCGTTGCAGGCTCAATATTACCCACAAAAACACTGCCGCCCGACTGCATACCCTCAATGTCAAAATCAAGAGTGCAGTTGTAAACGGTACTCTTGCCCGTGTTCATCAGGTCAACGGTAACGGTCTGCGTGTCTCCTTGAATTACCTTTTTCGGGAGAATTGCACCACTGTAAGAGAGCTTTACGCTCTGCTTAACATCGATTCTCACCGTATCGCTTGACGAGTAAGAACCGAAGTTTTTGTCCTCATACTCTGCCGTGATCTGAAGGTCGTGCTGACCGATAGAAGCCGTGTTGATGGCTTTCAGCTCGATTTCCCAAGTGTAACTGCTGCCAGCATAAACACTCTTCACATACTTGGTGGGCATACCGACCGTAAGAATATCACCGCTGGGGTCTGAGAGGCTGAATTTGATGTTATAGAGAGCTTTGGTGGTACTGTAATTTTTAAAGGTCACCTTCAGCACCGCCGACTTTTCGGGAGAAAGGCTCTTTTCGCTGAGCTCATAAGAGGTCACCATAAACCTCGGTGTAGAGTTGTCCTCGGTGGTAGGTTCTTCTTTTGGTTCTTCCGTTGGCTCGTCGGGTTTCTCGACCGGCGGAGTGGCGGCAAGATATTCACTTGTGATATACCTTTCCTCGCCCTCATAGATTACCTTACTCCAGCCGTCAGCTTCACCGATACGGGTGACAGAACTGTCTTTTTGCAGTACGCTGATGATTTCACAGTCTGTGTTCGGCTCGGTTCTTATGTTCACATTTTCAGTGGCATAGACAGTTTCCTCATCGTACTCTGCCGCAGAGGCGAGCATAGTTGTTAACAAGAGGAGAAAGCATAGGATAAACGCTGTTAATTTTTTCATATTAGCCACCTCACAGTTCTCTGATGTTTCCAACTATGCTGTGCTTCATTTCCTGCTTGATTTTGATAACAAGATTTACTGCACAGACAAGGAAAAGTACAGCACACATCAAGAGTGTTTCAACTATTCTGAAGGCAAACATCTGCTCGCCCCATTTCAGCACCTTGTTGAGCACATAAAAAGCCCAATAGCCGCCAATATAAACACCGAAGCCTATGCCATAGCCGTAGCCGAAAATTACAAGCAACTGTCTGATGTATGATGAGGAAAGCACCTTAAGGTCGGCACCCACTGCACGCAGAGTGCCTATCTCTCTTTTGCCCTCTCGGATACGCGCCGTCAGTGCGTTATTGACAACACTACCGCAGATTGCAAGGAAAAGTGCTATAACGCAAATCATGCCAAAAACAAATACTCTCACCGACTTCTCGTTTTCTTTAGAGAACTCGTAATTGTTGCGGAAGCCGCCGTCAGTAACGGAAAGCGAAATCTTTTCAACCAAAGGTGAAATGATTGCGTTTGTACTATCATCAAGCTCGCCCTTTGCTTTAAGGTTAAGAGCATTATAATCAACCTCAGGAGCAAAAAGAGTGCTTGCGCTGTTGGTGGTGAGTATGCCCAAGGAATCAACATAAGGGAACAATCCGTAGAATCCGTTCGGCTCATTATTTAAAATTGCACCGATTTTCACCTTGCGTTCGGTTTTGACAAACTGCTTTTCATCCGCTAAAGAGGTACATATAATGCTAAGGTTAATTTCGTCTCCTACCTTATAGGTGCGCTCCTGAATTTCGATATATTCACGGTCCTCCTGCGGCGGATGACCGTCATAAATAAAGTCTGATTCAAGAAAGGTGTAACCCTCCATACCGAAGTCATCAATGTAAATGCCTATTTTTTCGGGTGCAATGAGAACAATCTCCTCACCGCTGTTGATTTTATCAAGATTGATTTCACCCTCAACAACAGATTCCTTAATTTTTTCAAAATATTCCCCGTTAATGCTTACAAAGGAAGCAGGTAAAACATTTGAACTGATATTATATTTTTCTCTTAATTCATAATAGCTTTCAGAGAATTTGCCCGCTACCTTTTCCTTGTAATTCTCTGCCGTAACACCCTTGTCTACATAGTCATAAATACCGTAAAAGTTATCGCTTATTGTTACCAGAGTCTGATAAGCGTCAAAATCCTCGGTAAGTATGTTTGCCATACATTCTTTTGATGCAAAGATGCTTTCAAAATATCCCGTTGACATAAGCTCGGCAATGTCATTGTCGGAGTAGCCTCTGTAATCAAGGATTTCGTTACGAATAAAGCCGACGCTTCTATCACACCCGAGCTCATATTCAGGACCCGAGTAGCCGGTTTCGTCAAGCTCATGACCGAGAGCGGAAAAACCATAGCAGGAGAAAAATATTGTAAAAGCAAGAATAACACTGACAATAACTTGCCTTGAACGGGCAAGGGTGATGTTTCTTTTTGCAAGCAGTGCCGATACATTAAAGCTCTTTTGTGAGCGTATTTTCTTTCTTCTAAGTTTTCTTGCGTAATCCACATTGCGAATTGCCTGCATGGGTGAGCTTTTCGAAATGGGAATAAGCGGTATAAGCGCCGCACACATTACGCAGATAACACCTGCAGCCGCACCGACTACGAGAACCCATAGCTTCGGCATAAAAATGAAGTCCTCGCCCATCAGCTTTGCAATAAGCTTAACGCCGAAATATCCAATTAAAACACTAAGCGGTGCTGATATAAGGCTTATTATAAATGCTTCACGGGCATAAATTGATATAATCTGTCTTTTTGTCGCGCCTACGGCACGAAGCATACCTATCTGTCTTTTCCTTTCACGAAGATTATTTGCAAAGGAGTTGACTATTGCAAGACAGGAAACAAGGGTAAGTATAACTGCAAAGCTTATGGTATAAAGCATCGTTCCGCTTATGTCCGAGCCGTTTGCACCGTCGTTGTTTTCGCGGTAGCTTGTGGGTACTCTTTCACAGTTTGCCGTAAGCTCATAATATTCTTGTTTATCTCTGGCTTCATAGCTATGCCAAATAACAAAGCCGACAAGCAATTCCTTACCGCCGACGGCTGTTTGCTCGCCTTTATAAACATAGGCAGAGGGCATCAAAGCCGTAGTCTCGGGACTCGTGCTGTCGCAAATAAAGGGCTTTTTGTTAACTACAATACCTACAAGGGTATAGCTTCTTTTTTCGGTTTTATCGGTAAAGTCCTTGCCATCGGGGATTTTCATATTGAGCGTAAGCTGTTCACCAACCTTGACATTCTCTAAGCCAAGCTGTGTAAGTGTCTGCTTTTCAAGGGCAATTTCTCCTTCCTTTTCAGGCAATCTGCCCTCGGAAAGGTAAGGATAATACATCTCAGTCGCCTTATCCTCAAGCCAGGCAACAGCAGTACCGATGTCGCTTTTTTCCTCATCCTTAAAGGCAAAGCCTATTGTATGAGCAAAGGAATATTCTGAAATATAGCCTTTATCTGCGACTTTTTCAAAATCAAATCCGGTAGCTTTGATATAAATCTCATCCTGCCTGCCGTATATTCTGTCTTTGCTTTCATTGGTAGAGGTTTGCAAGCAGGAAACGAAAAATGTAATCCCCGACGAGAAAACCATAGCAAGCACGATGCCGATAATGAGAATACTATATTGCTTTTTACGCTGTTTCAGGTTGCCCATAGCAAGGGTGTTTATTGTTAGCTTGTTTTTCTTCTTCATTCCGTCACCCCAATTCTCTGATGTTTTCTACTATGCTGTGCTTTGTGACCGTTTTGATTTTTGCCTTAAGGTTGATATAACAGGTAATTGCTATTATGCCGAACACAAGGAATGCAGGCCATAATACAACGGGCCAGTATTCTCCCACAAGGATTTTACCTATAACGCGGTAAGATACAATATAAATTGCCGTACCCGATAAGAAGCCCCAAAGCAGCATATTTGCAATCTGCATTACATAGGAAAGTACAAGGTCTTTCTCCGAAGCACCAACGGCACGCAGAGTGCCTATTGAACGCTTACCTTCTCTTATCTGTGCACTTACAGAGTTGTTGATAAGAGAAATGCACACACAAAGCATAACGAGAATGAGTGAAATTACAGAAACCGAAAGGGTGCGTAATTCCTGCTTTTCACCTTCATTCCAGGCAAAGGAAGAGCCTATCTGCTTGCCGGGGAACATTGCCGAAAGCTCACTTATCATAAGAGCATCCGTTTCTGCGGTGCATTCTTCCTTTAGTTCAACGTCAAGTCTCAGGTAATCAAACCTTGCCTTAAATGTGTCAAGACCTTCTGTTGTGGTGTAGATGTTGAAATTACCCGAAAGTGAGTTTTTGCCGACGATAGCACCGATTTTTACATCACGGTCTTCTCTTGTGATGTTGCCGGCGGCATCAGAGCAAATTATTGAAATTGTAAGGGTATCGCCGACCTTAAAGGGACTTTCTGCCGTGGCAAGAATGTTGTTCTTAATCATTTTATCGTCGGTCAGGCTGTCTGATTTTGCTTTCTCGGAAAGGTTATAAAGTCCTGACATATATCCGCCGCCGCTTGTTTTCTCATAGGAATAGCCTATTTTTTCGGGTGCAAATATAATAACTTCCTTACCGGCATTGATTTTTTCATAATTGATTTCACCGTCAATTATTTCATTTTCATCAAAGCTTAAGATTTTTGAGCTTTTAGCCGTAAGCGATGTGTTGAAAAGCTCCTCGGTCGTAAAGCCTGCAACCTGCTTTGTGTAAACATAATTCGGGTTTGCTTCAGCCTGCATAACCTCTTTGATATTTTCTGCAACCGGTTCTATCTCCTCCGGCAGATTAAAATCACCGCCGGCACCTGATGCGAACTCACTGAGCGCCTGACTGTGCTGCACTTCATTTGCATTTTTAAATCGTGAGCTTGTGTTTGAATACTGCATATATTCGTTAACCTGTAAATATTCAGGCACCTGTCCGTCCTTAAAGACAATATTTACATTTATAAGCTTTTGTCCGTAAACATTTTTAACCTGTGGAAGGTCATAGATTTCATAAATATGATTTTCCGTCAAGGGTGAATTTGTGTTCTGAAAATTTATAAAGGTGTTTGAAGAGCCTACGGAGCCGTGGTTTGCAATTTCATAGTCGGAAGCGTAAAAATTATAGTTTTCCTTCAATGTTGTAAGAAGAAATGACATTGAAATACAGCAGATAACTATTGAAAGGCAAATGATAATGCACACGCCCGCTTGTCTGCCCTTTGAAAAGGTGAGCTTTCTTTTTGTAAGAAGCTTTGAAACACTGAACTGCTTCTGACTTTTAATCCTTTTATTTTTCATCTTTCGCATCAGCTCAATGTCTCTTATTGCCTGCATAGGCGGTAATTTTGAAATGCTCCAAAGAGGTATAAGAGCCGAAAGCATAACGCACAGAACACCGAAAATCGCACCGACTATAAGAATGACGGGATTGGGTCTGAACACAAAGCTTTCACCCATAATTTTTGAAAAAAGCTTTACTCCGCCATAGGATATTGCAACACTTACAGGAGTAGCCAAAGTACAGATAATGAAAGCCTCTCTGCCGAAAATGTTGATTATCTGCCTTCTTGTTGCGCCGACTGCTTTGAGCATACCTATCTGATTTTTACGCTCTTTAAGATTGGTATTAAAGGTGTTGACGATGCCGAAGCAGGAAAGGAAAGCAAGGAGAACACAAAGAAATGCAAGAGTGTTTGTGTTGCTTGAAATGTTTGAGTAGGTGTCACCGATGCTGACAGAAAAAATCTCATCGGTCTGCATTCTGTCATCGTGAGGAATGTTATTCCAGAAAAGGCTGTTTGGTATGTGTGTTTCGTTAACAAAGGCAACAAGGGCTTCTTTACCGCCTATATCTGTTTCCGTTCCCTTTGCAACAAAGGCAGCCGGAAGCAAAGCAGCAGTTTCAATATACCTATCCTGCAGATGCTCAATGTTTGATTTTTTGTCGCTTAAAATTCCCACAAGGGTATAGGTTTTGTCCTGTTCCTCGCCGATAAATTCCGAGCCGTTACAGGTAAGAGCCTTAAGGGTGATTTTTTCGCCCACCTTTGTGTCGAGCTTCATTCTTTGAAGTGCGTTTTTTTCAAAGGCGATTTCGCCATCTGTTTCGGGCATTCTGCCCTCAAGCAGGTGCGGATAGTAAAGCTCCTCGGCTCTTTCGTCAAGCCAACCAACCATTGTGCCGTCATCGGAATCGGCCTTTTCGTTCCACGCATAGGAAAGCGTGTGGCAGTAGCCGATATTACTGTCAACAGCCCCCTGTTCAATAATGGGGTCAAAGTCGTAATTTTGTGCATTTACAATAATATAATCCTGCTTACCCTGCCTTCTCTGCCTTGTTTCAAGCTGTGATGAATTCATACAGGAGACAAAAAACGGTACACTCGAGGAAAACACCATAGCAAGAACTATACCAAATATCATCAGCGTGTATTGCTTTTTTCGTGTCCTGAGATTGCCGAAGGCAAGGGTATTTACGGTAAGTTTTTTAGTCATTGCTTTTCACCTGCTTACCGTATTTTATATATCCTTGACAGGTCTTGTATCTTTGACTATCTTGCCGTCCTCAATTGTAAGAATTCTCTCCGCCTGCTCTGCGACATGTAGGTCGTGGGTTACAAGAATAAGGGTAACGCCGAGCTGCTTACTGACATATTTGAGAAGTGACAGTACCTCTCTGCCACTTTTACCGTCAAGATTACCTGTTGGTTCATCGGCGAAAAGTATGGCAGGTCTGTTGGCAAGTGCTCTTGCGATAGCAATTCTCTGCTGCTGACCGCCTGAAAGTGCAGAGGGCAGATGCTCTAATCTGTCACGGATGCCGAGCATATCAATAACCTTGTTAAGGTACTCCTCGTCAGGCTTTTTGTTGTCGAGCATAATGGGAAGCAGAATGTTCTCGTACCCCGTCAGCTCCTGAACAAGGTTGTACGCCTGAAAAACGAAGCCGAAGCGACGGCGGCGGAGAATGGAAAGCTGATTGTCATTGTATGACGAAAGTGACTTTCCGCCGTAGTAAACATTACCGCTTGTGGGATTTTCAAGGGAAGATAGTACATGGAGAAAGGTTGACTTACCTGAGCCTGAGGGACCCGTGATAGCACAGAATTCGCCCTGCTCAAAGCAAATTGTTACATCATCAACGGCTTTAACTACATTTTCACCGCTTAAGTATTCTTTTGTGAGATTTTTGCATTCTATAATGTTCATAGTAACACTCCTTTTGATTTTGTAACTCTATTCTACACGGTCAACCTTACGATTCGGTGACTTTTACCTTAAGATTTCGTAAGATAAGAAAATCGGGCACAGGCAAACTGCACCCGATTGATATTTATAGCTTAAGATTTGCATCGATTATGGGAAAACACATACTAACTCGCATTCCCTTTTCGCTGTTCTCAGCGGTGATAGTACCGTGGTGCTTTTCAATTATTGCCTTGGTGATAGAAAGACCTATACCTGCGCTGTCGGGTGAAGCGTTTTCCGTACGGTGAAATCTTCTAAAAAGCATGGGCAGTTCACTTTCAGGTACACCGCCGCCATTATCTTCAATTATAATGCTGACAGACTTCTCGGCTTGTTCGATGATAATAACAACCCTGCCGTCACTTGCGGTATGCTCGCAGGCGTTCTTGATAACATTGCCAAGTGCCTCACGAAGCCAGGCTTTGTCTGTACGAAGAGAACCGCCACCCTTAACGGTGATAGCTTTAGTCGGAAAGAGAGCAGAAAACTCTGCTTTAAGGTCAAGCAAAAGGCCGGAAAGCTCTGTTTCTTCAAAGTTCATCACATATGTATCACTGCGGATTTTCTCAAGCTTAAGCACATTGTAAATCAACTTTTCCATCTTGCTTATGAGGGCGAGCTCTTTTTCTGTGTGGCTGTCAGGTGAGGCGTTATGTTGCATTTCGCAATAAAGACGAAGCCCTGCAAGAGGTGTTTTCAGCTGGTGTGAAATATCAGAGATAAACTCGGTGTTATTCTTGGCTTCGAGCTTGGTGTACTCTCTCTCCTGAATGAGTCTCGTTTCAAGCTCACAGATATTACTCTGCAGGTGAGCAAAATCTCCGTCAGAGGTAGAAAGCTCGGTCATAGTACCGTCTTTGATGAATTTGTCTATACTCTGTGTTAATGCACGGACTTTCTTTTTGTTTATGATATGAAATACAATCAGAACGACACAAACCGCGACGGCAAGAATGAGAGCGACTATAAGAAAAATATCTTTCATTTTATTCCTCCCATCTGTAACCGGTGCCACGAATAGTTGCGATATGGTTAGCACCTATCTTGTCACGAAGACGGCTGATGTGCACCGAAAGAGTGTTATCGTCGATGAAATTGCCGTCGCTGTCCCATATACGCTGCAAGAGTGAAGCACGGGTTACGATAACACCGTTATTCTGAATAAGGGCAGAGAGAATCTGAAATTCAGTAGGTGTGAGAAAGAGAGTTTCGCCGTCTTTCTTCACAGTCATATTTGAAATATCAACTAAGATATTGCCGAACTGATAGGTTGTGGTTGCAGTCTTTCTGCGAAGAAGTGCACGGATACGGGAAAGAAGCTCAAGAAGTCTGAAGGGCTTGGTTACATAATCATCTGCACCTGCATCAAGACCACGGACAATCTGAAATTCTTAGTCACAGGCGGTAAGGAAAAGTATAGGCACATCTGCACCCGTGGAGCGAATGAAAGAGCAAAGGTCAAGACCGTTTCCGTCGGGAAGCATAACATCAAGTATAACGAGGTCAAAGGTGTCTTCGGCGAAAACCCTTCTGCCTACCTTGCAGTTGCACGCAGGAACAGGCTCGTAGTTTTCTTTCAAAAGAAGCTCACACAAGCCTTCACGAAGGTAAACGTCATCTTCAACTATGAGAATTTTATCTTTCATGCTTTCACCGCCCTTGAGGTTAATCTAGTTATATTATACAGATTTTTTGCAGGATTTTCAATGTGGGGAATCTTAAGATTTTGTAAGGTTGGGGTTGGTAATTTTGCTGTGAAATGGGTAGGTGGATTTGGGCAGTTCGACAAAGTTCGAGGAAATATAACGTTTTTGTGTTACTTTTTATGTATTTAATAACTTTATATATAAAGAAATAAAACATAGAAAGGCTGGTATTTGTGATTTTCGATAAAACAATCTATGTTAATGATATTATTAGTATAATATCATCCATTTTAGCCTTTGTAGGTGGTGCTTTTGCTTATGTACAATGGAGAGAAACCATTAAAACCAAAAGAGCACAATATATAAATGATTTAACTGAGAAAATTCGCGCAGATGAAGATATAAGAGAAATGGTTTATGTATTAGAATACGATACACCTTGGTATAATGATGATTTTCATGATAGTGGCGAATTAGAACGAAAAATGGATAAAACATTTTCTCATTTCTCATATATTTGTTATTTATATAAAACAAAACTACTTTCAGATGCTGAATTTGAATTTTTCAAATACGAGATAGAGAGAATTATTTCTAACCCACAAACTAAAAATTACTTTTTTAATTTATATCATTTTGCAAATAGATTATCCACACCTATAACATTTAAGTATTTGTTTGAATATGGATTGGAAAATAATTTATTTGACAAAGAGTTTTTTAACTCGAAAAGCGAGGAATATGTTCATTGTTTAAATTTTTAAACAAAACATTAGACGAGGAGGCAGTAAATATGGATTATGATGATAAGAAGAAATATTTTATAAAAGATGAGTCATTACATAACTCGGACGGTGATATGTTTAATTACAGCGATATTGCTAATGTCTTGGATGACATATTGTGTACAAACACGCCGCCATATAATGTCGCAATAATAGGTAAATGGGGCCTTGGAAAATCTTCCTTAATTAATTTGGTAACTTGCAAGTATAAGAATAATCCTAATTACATTATTCAAGAAATAAATGCTTGGAAATACGAGAAGGAATCGTTAAGAAAGGTCTTTTTAAAACAACTTTGGCAAGGCATGGACGGCAAAAAAGCGTATAGCTTTGAGACTATTAAGCGAAATTTCGCCGATATTATTAAAGGTGATTTCAACGATAGTTCAAAAAAAGAAAGGAACAAGAATAATTTAGTCTTTTTAGGTGTTTTACTTGTTTTCTTAGTACTTTCAATATTTGCGTTTATTATTTATAAGTGTGTACATGCTAATATTTACGATATTGATAAATGCACAGCTGAGTTTTGGGGAAAAGTATTTTTAAGTTATTGCAAAAATATAGGAACAATTTTATTTGCACCATTAATATTGGCGTTATTAAAAATCTTGATTGATGATTTTCATTCAAAGCAAACGAAAAAAATTGAACTCAATTTTCCGATAGAAACTACCGATGACTATGAAATGTTTCTAGAAACAAGAATTTCCGACAAAATAAAGACCAATCCAAATTTAAAAGTTATTTCTGTAATTGACGATTTGGACAGATTGAGTATAGATAAGATAGTTGAAGCATTAGATGCGTTAAAAGCATTTGTTGGTTTTGAGCGTTGTATTTTTATAGTGCCATTTGATGATGAAATAATTAAAAGAGCTCTTGATAAAAAACGTACAAAAGTAATTAACGACCAAGCAGATATTATTGAAAGTGAATTTGTCTTAGATAAACTTTTTCAATTTAGAATATATCTGCCGCCTATATTAGATTTGGATATTCATAAATATGCCTTTGATTTGGTAAAACAAGAAGTAAATGATTTTATGCACGATTATTGTAAGGAATCATTGATGAAGAAGGTTGTAGAGAAAGTTCTTATATATCCTGGTGTATCAACTCCCAGGCAAGTAAAAAAATTAATAAACGCTTTTATCAACAACTATATGATAGCATATAAAAGAGAATCATCCGGAAAAATAAAAAAAGGGTTACTTACTAACGAATCAGGTGCAATGCAAATTGCTGTTATATCCGTGTTACAATCAGATTTTAATTATTTTTATGATCTTCTTTTCAAAGACTATGCATGCATTGAAAAATTAGTATCCGTACACCAAGGGAAATCAGATTATTCTATACTGCCAAATTATTTGAGAAAATTCTTCAATCAAACAAAGGCCGAAGAAGGAAATGTATCCTGTAAGTTAAAAAGTGAATATGAAACACTATTAAACTTTTTGATTATAACAAAAAAATATATGACAGGAAACATTGCGCCTATTTTATTCTTGGCTCAAGATAATATTTGCATTAAATTAGGCGATGAAACTCAGAGACGTACTATAAATGCATTAAGAAGCGGTAATAGCAATACAGTAAAGGATTTATTAAAGGAACAGAGCGGCGTTATAGACGCAATCATACATCATTTAAGTGTTGAGGATCTTGAAATAGAAAATGTAATAAAAGTTTCTATTTCTGTGTTTGATGTCGTTGATGAAAATGTACAATACTCATTTGCACAAAGAATTATAGAACGAGTATTAGAACAACCGGAAAGTGATACTAATTTATTGTATGGTGTTCCAGCAGCCAATGTTTTGAAGATATATGATTGCGGGGAAAACAAAACTTTCAATTCAAAATTCTTGTCTTTATATATTTCATCTTTATATGATGACAAAAACTTTAAAGAAAATAAGATACTTGAACAGTTAGGATATGTAATAGACCACATTGAATCACTTGACATTAATTCCAAAGAGCTATTAAAACAAGTGATAGCAAATTATATTAAATCAGACAATGTGAAAGCTGTCGA
>JAZUMO010000086.1:0-10446 GCA_045603665.1 Acutalibacteraceae bacterium | reverse complement strand
TTCTTTTAATTTTGTTCTGATACGGTTTAATCGTACCGAAACAGCACCGCTTTTCATATTGACGGATTTTGCTATATCCTCAACTGCATCTCCGTACCAATACCGCCGCATAAAAATATATCTGTTCAAAGCACTGTCTTTTTCTAAAAAGCAATTTATTGAATCCGCAATTTCCTGAGCATCAAGAATATGCTCAACACTGTCGTCGGGCAGACAAGCACCAAGTTCATCTAAAGACAAATCATATCTGCTGTTTCGTTTTTCGGCTGAAAGATATTCCAAGCGTTTCAGTGCCATATTTCTTCCTGTACGGTATACATAAGGAGCCAAAGGGTCAGGCTCTTTAGGTGGTATTGCATTCCAAACGGCAAGATATGTATCATTTGTTGTTTCTTCTGCATCGTGATGATTACCGAGAATGTTCATTGCGATTTTGTATAAGGTGTTACCGAAACGCACCCTCAATGCTTGAATTGCCTCATCAGCTCTCGCAAAGAAAAGCTTTATTATTTGTTTATCTTCCATCTGAAAACCTCCTCTCACTTATATAAACCGATTTTATATACCTCATCTTACATAAAGTTTAACATTATTTCTTACTAAATACAATATTTTAATTTTGCAATAATAAAACCGGATAGCCTGCAAAATCACGGCTTTCCGGTTTTTATCTGGCACCCCCAACAGGAATCGAACCTGTAACTAACCCTTAGGAGGGGTTTATTATATCCATTTAACTATGGAGGCATATTCTCTTTAATGTCAACTAATTTTATCATTCTTTACCCTTAAAGTCAACATAAAAGGCCGGGATTTTGAAAGTTTTTCCCGACCTTGTTTTTTTAATAATATTCTTTGCCGTTAAGGTATCTCCATGCGGCAATATATTTGGTTGAAGCTCTCGGAACCTGACTTCTGATGTCGAGGAACATTTTGTCATCAACGAGGAAAAGAGTTTCCTTTGAAGCGAGAGAGGACTGCTTGACCTTATTTACGGGCATAACAATCGTTCTGTCCTCAAGAGCAATTTCAAATCTGTCCTTATAAAGGGAAAGAGTTGCGTTTTCCGAAAGGATTTCATCCTCATCCTCTTTTACAAGACGCACAATCTGTCCGCCCTCAGAGAAGATAAGCTCGCCGTCCTTCGCTGAAAGAAGCTTTTCCTTCCATACGCCTCTTTGCCACATATCCCAGTCGTAAACATTGTCGTAAACAACATCGTCACCGTGGAAGAAGCCGTCAGCCTTCATAGTGTAAACTGCGCCGCAATCGCACTTCAGTTCATCACCCTTACTGTGAAGAGTACCGACCTCACCGCATTTGGGACACATATAAAGAATTCTTTCAACACATTCAGCAAGATTTTCACCGTCATAGGAATGAGGATTCTTTCTTTGCTCATCGTAAACATTTACGTGAATATCACGGCGGATAAGCTCGTTAATTTCTTCAACGCTCATTTTTTCAAGCTCCTCGGGAGAGTACTCACCGACAAAATGACCGATGATCGGGCCCTTTCTGGACTTGTTGGCCCAACGGGGGCTTCTCAGATAACCGCCGACAAATTTATATGTGACAAGTGCTGCACCCGATTCCTTTACAAGTCTGCCCGTATTATCGGAAAAGTAACCGGTCTGTCCGTTTATGGACATTGCACCCTCTGCGTGAAGACCTACGGGAATGCCTGCCTTAAGATTAGCCTTGATGTCGTCCATAAGAGCATCGGAGGGTCTGTCTCTGTATTTTATGATGACACCGCCGAAAAGTCTGAAAGCCCAACCGAGACTCATTCTCAGGGTATGGTCACTTGCGATAAATCTTACATATCTCTTAAGCGCTGCCATCTCATAGCCGGGGTCAGCCGCCTCTGTATGGTTGCAGATAAGAATAAAGGCCTTGTGCTTCGGTTTATGATAATCGAGATGAACATTGTTTTCCTCAATTACCTTATTTTTAAGAAGACCGATGATAGTCTTCATAGCAAAGCAGTTGAAATAATATCCGCTGCCGAGCTTTGTTACCTTCTTGCTCATTTCGCCATAACCTCCTCTTCCGCTGCCGCTTCCTCTTCAAGAGTATGGTATGCAACCTTACCTACAAGAGTTTTGGGAAGCTCGTCCTTAAAGATAATTTCCTTCGGTCTTTCAAAAACGTCAAGATATTCCTTACAGTAAGCGAGAATCTTTTCCTTGGTTTCTTCTGTTGCCTCAAAGCCTGACTTAAGAGCAATATACGCTCTTACTCTTTGCATCTTGTAGGGATCTTTGACACCGATAACGCAGGAGCAGTCAACAGCCTCGTGCTTATCGAGAATATTTTCAATATGTGAAGGATATACGTTGTAGCCGCTTGTTACGATAAGTCTCTTCATTCTCTGCTTGAAATAAACGAAGCCTTCCTCGTCCATACTACCCATATCGCCCGTAAAGAGCCAGGTTGTGCCGTTTTCGTCCTTACGCATAGTATTTGCGTTTTCTTCGTCAGCCTTCATATAACCGAGCATAAGAGTGGGACCGGTAAGGATTATTTCGCCCATTTCGCCTGCAGGCAGGAAATTGAAGGTGCCTGGTTCAACGATTCTGTATTCTGTGTCACGCAGAGGCACACCGATACTGCCTACCTTTGAACGGTCAACGGGAGTTACGCAGGACGCCGTAACACATTCTGTAAGACCGTAGCCCTCTCTGATCTGAAGGTTTGCGGTATGCTCCTTAAAGAAAGCATCCGCTCTCTTTTTGAGCTCAGGGCTGAGTGCGTCGCCGCCGCTGAACACGCCGATAAGGAATGAAAGGTCTGCGCCTTCAAAAACATCAACCTTTAAAAGTGCCTCATAAAGAGTGGGAACACCCGCAATAAAGTTCGGCTTGTTTTTGAGAACTGCCTTAGCATAGCTTTCCTTTGTGAACTGGGGAATGAGAATTGAAAGTGCGCCGTTTTCGAGAACGGTGTGAATACCGATACCGAGACCGAAGCCGTGGAAAACGGGCATAACTGAAAGGAACTTACAGCCGTAGTCAAGGTTACAACCGGAAATTTCAGCAACCTGCATACCGAGAGCATTGAAATTGAAGTCGGAAAGCTGGATGCCCTTCGGAGTACCGCTTGTACCGCCGCTGTAAAGAATAACCGCTGTCTTTTCCTTGCTGAATTCGACAGCAGGAAGCTTTACATCCTTGCCTGTCTTCACAAAATCAGCCCAGACAAGATCTTTTTCTCTTGTGGGGAATCTGAGGTTTTCTTTGTTCTTAAAATATTTATAAGCAACACTTTTTATAAAAGGAAGCTCATTCTGTATTCTTGCTGTGAGAATAACAACATCTCTTTCAGCCTCGCTGACTGCCTTGAGTACCTTGTCATAAAATTGGTCGAGAGTAAGAATCATCTTGCTTTCAGAGTAATCAAGATAAAAGGTAATGTTTTTCTGTGAAGAAAGAGGATGAACCATATTTGCAATTGCGCCGATTCTGTTAAGAGCATAAAGGCAGATAATTGCCTGGGGTGTGTTGGGCATACAGATTGTAACAACATCATCCTTTTTTATGCCGTATTTCACGAATGCCCTTGCTGCATCCTCAATTTTTTCAACAAGCTTTTCATATGTAGTGATTTTTCCCATAAAGTCAAGAGCCGGAGCCTGGGGCACTCTCTTTGCCGAAAGCTCAATTGCCCCGAACATAGTAGTTTCGGGATAAGGATGACTTACGGGAGTAAAGTCAATTTCAGGTAATTTCATTTTATTTTCCTTCCGAATCTGTTTATATATATAAAAGTAGTTATAAAGTCATAATCGGTGCGGCAAAACCACCTTCTCTTTGCTAACTTGCCTCCTCTGTGTCTTTTTTTCAGTTGACGGTTTACAGAAAATAAAGAGAAAAAATCCCCTGCAAAAATGCACTTTCCTTACGCAAAGCACACCTCTCCATCTTATGACACAAGTGTAAGTTTAACATCATTAAAAGTCAATGTCAATAAATTAAAGTGTTATAAAAGAAATTTTACATATATGTAAAATAATATATGAAATCATATATTTTTTTGTTTACTATTCTGTCACAAAAAATTACTTTTGTCCTTTGTCTATTGTTTTTAAAGCATTAAGATGGTATAATTCAATAAGCACGGCTTATAATCACTGTTTCAATAATATAAAAATTTCAAAGGAGCTTTAAAATGCCTTCAAGAAAAAGAAAGAATCCCAAACTTTTACCGACTGTTTTCCTTGCAGTATTCTGCGCCATAGTTGTTTCCTCAGTGGCCTTTATCCTTATTCTTTCATCGGGAAAAATCGAAAACACAACTCCCGCGCCCACCACTACCGTCACCACAACCGAAGCAAAGCCTCAGGGACCTTATAAAACAAGCACCGTAACTATCGGTTCAGCAGGCGATGTGCTTTTGCATATTCCTATCCTCAACTCTTCAAAAAAGAGCGACGGAACCTATAGTTTTGACAAAATTTTCACCTACGTCTCCTCACAGATAAAATCCTGCGATTACTTCGTGGCTAACCTTGAAACTACTCTTGCAGGAACAGAAAACGGGCGAAAGTATACGGGCTTCCCTTGCTTCAATTCTCCTGATGCTATTCTGTCTTCTCTCAAAAAAGCCGGTGTAGACTGCCTTCTGACAGCTAATAACCACACCTATGACACGGGCGCTCACGGTGTAAAGCGTACTCTTACCAAGGTGAAGGAAAGCGGCTTTGACAGCGTCGGCACAAGACACGCTGAGACGGACAAGAAATATTTTGTTAAGGATGTAAAGGGAATAAAGCTCGGTATAACCTGCTACACCTATGAAACAGAAAACGCCAACGGAAAGGCCCTCAACGGTATTCTCGTAGGCAAGGATACAGCAAAGCTTATCAATTCCTTTGATTACACAAAAATTGACAGCTTCTATGAACAAATCGGTGCTGATCTTACAAACATGAAAAACGAAGGTGCCGAGGTAACCATCGTTTATCTTCATTGGGGCAACGAATATCAGCTTACACCCGACTCCCACCAGAAAAAAATCGCACAAAAGCTCTGCGATATGGGTGTAGATGTGATAATCGGCGGTCATCCCCACGTTGTACAGCCCGTTGACCTTATTTCCTCCACTGACGGCACACACAAAACCGTTTGTGTGTATTCTGTAGGCAATATGGTTTCAAACCAGAGAAGAAATCTTATGGGACTCAAGACAGGCCACACGGAGGACGGACTCATTTTCAAGGTTACCGTTTCCAAATACAGCGACGGTACTGTTCTTATCGAAAAGGTGAAATCTGTCCCCACCTGGGTGCATCTTTATTCCTCAACCTATAACATTGTGCCCCTGACCAAAAAACTTGACAGTAAAGCTTCAGAGCTCGGCCTTTCAAAAAGCAGCTCAGGTCTCTCTCTTGCAAAGGGCTCATACGAAAGAACGATGGAGCTTGTAAAGGAAGGAACAAGCAAATGCAACAAGTATTTCTCTTCCCTTCCGAAGCCCGACGAAGCCCCGTCAGATATCTCTGCAGCCTCATAACACACCTAAACCGTTAAGGAGAAGAATACCTTTATGAAAAACAAACGACCACTCTTGAAAGCTGACAAAACAGTGCCCGTTGCTCTGGCGCTGTCCTTTGCTTTGCCTGCAGTGGTCCTTCTTATATGCTTCATTCTTTGTGAGATCGCTCCCTTCGGTGACCGTACTCTATGCTCAATGGACGGTTTTTCCCAATATTACCCGATGCTGATGAATATGACCGAAGCGGTAAAAAACGGTGAACCCTTTTATTCCTGGAATGGTGCTCTGGGCTTCAATCTCTGGGCGCAGAGTGCCTATTACACAAACAGCCCCCTGTGGCTTCCTCTTTATTTTTTGCCTCATTCACTCCACTTAAGCTACATCGACCTTTCCATTCTTTTAAGACTCTCTCTGTCAGGTCTTTTCTTCTGCCTTTACCTTGTAAAAACACATAAAAACGCCCCTTATAAGAAGGTTCTCACCGTATTCCCTGCTCTTTCTCTCGCCTGGGCTCTCAGCGGATATATGGCAGCATTTATCAATCAGATTATGTGGACAGATGTGGTAGTATTACTGCCTCTCGTCATTCTCGGAATAGAATATATCAAGGAAAATAAAAGTCCTGCTCTTTATACCGCCACTCTTTTTCTTTCCATCAGCTCCTGCTTTTATCTTTCCTTTATGGTGTGCATTTTTGCGGTGCTCTGGTTTTTCTTTATTATGTTCAGGGAAAGGCTTATTTGGAAAGACAGACTGCTTTGTGCTGTAAAATTCGGCACCTCCTCTCTTTTAGCCGGCGGAATGAGCGCAGCGGTAATACTTCCCGTTTATAAGGCACTTTCCCTTACAAAGGCAAGCGATCTCGGCTTTGAAGGTGTGCTGGAGCTCAACTATAACCTTAAAGATTTCTTTCTGCGGCTTCTTCCCTTTCAAAGACTCTCTCTGGAATATGATCTTCCCAATCTTTACTGCACGGTAACGGTTTTTGTTATTTTCTTTTTACTTATTTTTTCAAAGAAAATCAGCCGCCGCTTCAGAATATCAGCCTTTGTCTTCGTCACCTTTATGATGCTTTCAATGTGTGTCAATCTCGGTGAGTTTATCTGGCACGGCTTCCACTATCCCAATCAGCTTCCCGCAAGACAAAGCTTTCTTGCGATTTTCCTTATGCTTATCCTTGCGGCGGAATATCTGATTCTTTGCAAAGAAAAAAGCAAGTCCTTCACCCTTGCCGTCACCCTCATTTTCATAGGTGCAAGCTTTAATTTCGGTATTCAGTTCTGCCGTGATGTATGGACCTCAAGAGTCAATTCACTGCAAAAATATGAGTCAATTATGACTGATTTCACTGCTCTTGATGACAAAGACACCTTTGCAAGGATGGAATGGACAGACACCAAAAAGAACAACTATCCTCAGCAGTACAGCTACAAGGGCATAAGCTACTATTCCTCGACGATGTCAGGCGATGCCTGGGATTTCTTTCAGCAGACAGCTATGGACAGATACGCAAAAAATGTCAGCGTAAGATACAAAGAATCGGAGATTCTCAACTCAATCTTTTCCGTCAGATACACTATGTCGGGACTTCACGGACACAAGATCAGAGAAAACGAAAATATTCTTTCCCTCGGTTTTGTATGCTCGGATTCGGTTTACACCTTTGAGCCCTCAAAAATCAAAAAGCCTGAGCTTGGTCAGCAGCTTTTATGGGACTGTCTTTGCGGAAAAAGCTTCACCTCCTTCAGCGAGGGCTACTCTCTTCTTTCAAAAAATCAGCTTGAAATCACTCTCTTTGACACAGATTATATTGAAGGCACGCTAAAAAGCGACAGAGACGGAATACTCTTCACCTCCATACCCTATGATGAAGGCTGGGAAATAACAATCGACGGCAAAAAGCAGGAAACCAAAAAGGCCGCAGGCTATTTCCTTTCCTGTCCTATAGAAAAAGGCGATCACGAAATCACTTTGAAGTATACAGTACCCGGATTGACAGCCGGCGCCCTCATATCTCTTCTTTCGGCACTTGCTTTTGCGGTATGGTGTCTTATGAGAAGTAAGAGCTTGAGGAAAAACCAATTTTTTAAACAAACATATTGCAATAGTACAGTAAAATCTGTTAAAATATACCCATAAACAATAAAAGGAGTGTTAATATGAGTAACATACCAAAGACCTACCAAAGCTACATAAACTGGAAGGAAAAATCAAAGCAGAGAGAATATACCGAAGAAACTCCCCTTCTCGCTCCCAACGGTGACTTGCTTGCCGCAGGCTGGGCAAGACATAACGTTTTCAGCTACAACCGTGATTTCGTTAAGCCCGGAAATCCCATGAGCAAAAAGGAATGGGATTTCTATCAGGTTTCCGACGGCAAATATATGGTACAGCTCAGCTTTGCCAATATTTCAATCGGCGGCTATATTGCAGCAAAGCTTATCGATCTTGTGAACGGTAAGGTTATCGCTGATGCAACCCAGCTTTTCCTCGGCGGCAAAAACAAGCACGTTCCACCTCCAAAGGGCGACGTACCCAACCGTTTCGCTAAAAAAATCGGCAAGGCTGAATTTGACTTTGACACCCGCGAGGACAGCAGAACACTCTGGTTCAGAATGCCTCTCAAGGATAAGATTGTTGAATGTAAGTTCGACGCTGACATTATGCCCGGTCTCGAAAACATCACAACAGTTCTTCCCTTTGCCGGTGATGAAAAGAAATACTTTATGACCACCAAGCAAAACTGTATGCCCTGCGAAGGCTTTTACAAATTCGGTGACGATGTTTACGAATTTAAAAAGGAAGACACCTTCCTTACTCTCGACTGGGGCCGTGTAAACACACCTCACAAGATGGTATGGTACTGGGGCAACGGCTCAACCTATATCACCGATGAAAAGGGCGAAAAACATCTCTTCGGTTTTGAAATTACCTGGGCTATCGGCGATGAAAGCAACGCTACCGAAACTGCTCTCTTCTATGACGGCAAGGTACACAAGTTCGGCGCAGTTGATGTTGAAACCTTCCCGAAGCCTGACAAGTATATGCAGGATTGGAAGTTCATCTCCGAGGACGGCCGCTTCAATCTCACAATGAAGCCCACCTTCGACCATCACAGCGATATGAACCTGGGCATTGCACGTATGCACACCCACCAGGTACACGGTCTCTGGAGCGGTGATGTAACACTCGATGACGGCACTAAGCTCGAAATCAAGGATATGTACGCCTTCTGTGAATATGTAGAGAATAAATGGTAAACTAAAAAGCAGTCCTGCGGGACTGCTTTTTTAAATGCAGAATTCAAAATGCAAAATGCAGAATTGTTTAACCCTCCAGCATTTTCACTATCTCTCTGAATTCGGCTGTAGCTTTGAATTCGTCGGAGAGAGGATAATTCATTATATTTTCCATCATCCAGCTTTTTGCGATAAAATTACTGCCCAAGGTCTGTTTATCAAAGACTTTTCCTTTTAAAATGGTGGATTGTAAGGTAGTGATTCTGTCAAGCTTATCAAACTCCACAGCGAGTTCAGCGGCTCTTCTTAAGTTGTGCAGAGCCTTTTCACTATTACCTTTTTCAAAATAAAGCCAACCGAGCATACCGTAACAGCGACTCATAACTGTTCTCCAGAATCTGCTGTAATTACCGTCATTATAGATATAATTAAAAAACTCTTTGGTTTTTTCGTGAATTTCAATCTGATAATCCCGACTGAATTTATTGGTTAAGCAGTAATCATAAACCGTGTCGTAAGACAAAAATATCTGTTCTTCAATTGCTTCCATAATTTTTTTATCGGCATCAGGATGGTTGTGCAGTCTGTAAAGATAACAGTAGTTTTCTCTTCCGTCTCTCATAAAAGGCATTTCGCTTATAACAGGCTCATAATCCTCAAAGGTTACCTTTGCATCCTTTTTGCAGGCCAGATTACTCATAAAATAAATATAATAGCGTTTGGCACAAATCCGAACAGAATCATCAGTGCAGTTATCCTGAATGTTACGGTATACAGAAATAATTTTGGGTGTATTTTGTTCAAGGTTGTCCCAACCGTCATAAAATGCAAGATACCCCATCCACCTTAGCTGAACACGGAAATCATTGGGATATCTTTCCTTAAGATTACTTATAGATTTCCGAATCAGTTCTTCATCCGTAAGATTATCGTGCTCCTCTAAAAGCTTCAAAAGTTCAGCCTCATCCCGAGCCTCATTCACTCCCAACAGCTCATCCACGCTGACACCGAAAAATTTCGCAATTGAGGGCAAAAGAGTTATGTCGGGATAACTCTCTCCCCTTTCCCATCGGCTGACACTCTGGAAAGAAACAGAGAGAAAGTCAGCTAAGGTCTCCTGCGTGATTCCTTTTTCGTGCCTTAATCTTTTTATATTTTCACCAAGATAAATTGTCACCTTTATCACCTACCGTTTAATTATTGGTTGACCGGTCAATTACATAATACCCTCTTTTATCACCAAATACAATAACCTGTTCCTTGAATATTTTTCACTCAGAGCGAGAATTTTTCAAAAAATAAGAGACCGCTTGTTGGGCAACACTTCACAAGGAAGTTAAGGTTTTTATTGGCTCTTTTCCGTTTAAACATTATAAAAAACTCCCGGAATACGCGAGTATTACGGGAGTATTATCATTTCCTTTAAACGAAAAATTTCTCAATAAAAACTGCTTAGCACCTTAAAATTCAGATACTTTTGATGCAAAACAAGGCGAAAAGCACAGAAATCCTTGCCGGATTTCGAGCATTTTAAACGCAGTTGTGCGCAAAAATAACGAATTTTAAGGCTTAACATCCTTATGAAGGGTCGCCCCTCGGGAAGTCTTTGTTTTTGTACAGGCAAAAATTATACCTCTTAAAGTAAATAAGGATTTTTGATAACCCCTCCGTCTTTGCTTCGCAAATCCACCTTCCTTTTCAGGTGTTGCAT
>JAZUMO010000085.1:0-5108 GCA_045603665.1 Acutalibacteraceae bacterium | reverse complement strand
GGGCTCGAACCGTCGACCTCTAGCGTGACAGGCTAGCGTTCTAACCAACTGAACTACCGGGCCATTGGTGGGAACAACAGGGCTCGAACCTGTGACCCTCTGCTTGTAAGGCAGATGCTCTCCCAGCTGAGCTATGCTCCCGTTTCCAAATCACTTGCTCGCCATTTCTCACAGGCGACTTGTATACTATACATCAAAAAGCATTTTTTGTCAACACTTTTTGAAAAGTTTTTTTGCTTTTTTTATTATTTTTTTGCTTTGCGGATAAGACCGGCTATATCATCGGGAGTGAAAACATATTTCTTGTCACAAAACTGGCAGGAAACCTCGGTTTTTTCGTCCTTCATCATATCCTCGAGCTCTTCGGTGCCCGTGCTGATGAGTGCGCCCTCGACCCTGTGTCTCGAGCAGTAGCACTTATAAACGGGCTCAGCCGTATCAAGAACATCAAGCTCAAAAAGATGAAGAGCATGTCGGCAGATTTCCTCAGGTGTCATACCTCTGTCGATAAGAGTTGAAATAGGCTCGAGAGTTTCAATGCACTTTTCAACAAGGTCAATTGTGTCATCAAGAGCAGTTGGAAGAAGCTGTATAATAAGTCCACCTGCGGCTTTTATTGTAAGATCAGGATTTACAAGCACGCCTAAAGCACAGACTGTAGGGGTCTGCTCACTTGTTGAATAATAAGCGGTAATATCCTCGGCGATTTCACCCGAAATAATGGGAGTCTGTCCCACATAAGGCTCCTTCATACCGAGGTCCTTTATAACCGTGAGAAAGCCGTTGGTGCCTACTGCACCCGCCACATCAAGCTTACCCTTCTGATTGAGAGGTATTTCAACCACACTCTGGCCCACATAGCCTCTCACATTGCCCTCACTGTCGGAAACGGCAATAACACTTCCGATGGGACCGCCACCGTTAAGACGGAGAGTTACTGAGTCGTCCTTTCCCTTAAGGACACAACCCATAAGTGATGCAGCAGTCATAAGTCTGCCTAAAGCAGCAGAGCATACAGCTGAGGTTTCGTGAATTTCCTGAGCACGGTTGACTATATCCGTTGAATCAACAGCCATAGCAACTATTGTGCCGTCAATTGATATACATCTTGCAGATTTACCCATAAATCTTTTCCTTTCATTGTGTTCCGTGTTTCTTTGCTATGAAGACTGCCCTTTCGGTCTTGTCACCTACAGGATTTTTTGTCATTTCCTCATACACAGCCAGAACTTCAAATTTATTTTCCTCAAGATATTCCCTGAGTTTTCCGAGGCAATAGCCCTTTTCACAGAATTCCTCATTATATCGGTAATAAACCTCATCCTCGTCACATTCTATGTCTCTTTCAAAAATATCCAGACTCACTCTCGTAAGAAGATTTTCGTCGGTGCTGTTCTGCCATACACAGTAAACCTCGTCCATATCATAAACAAAGGTATTATCACCAAGAACGCTTTTATGCTTATAAGGAGTATTGACGTCGAAAAGGAATATGCCCCCGTCCTCCATAAACAGCGACACACGACGGAATATTTCACGTACAGTTTCTTCATCAGTGACGTGGTTAATGCTGTCGAGAGTAGAAACAGCAGCGTTTATAGTACCGAAAAGGTCAAGCTCTTCCATTTTCTGACAAAGGAAGATTATATCTGCGCCCTCTTCCATTTTCTTTTCCTGAGCCTGAGAAAGCATCTCTTCCGAAGCATCGACGCCGATAACATCATAGCCTTTTTTGCTTAAAAGAAGGGACATGGTGCCCGTACCGCAAGCCAGATCAAGTAAAATCCCCTTGCCGACACCGTTATCAGCAAGGAGAGAACTGATATAGTCCGCGCGGCTTTCGTAGTCTACGTTTCCCGTAAGCAGGTCGTAATAATATGCGAAATCACCGTAGCCAGCCATTTGATTATGCCTCTTTGTTAAAAATTTTGTCATATCCGCCTGCACCGAAGGCAAGGGAACGGTTAACGCGGCTGATGGTAGCCGTTGAAGCACCTGTCTGTGCAACTATTTCACTGTAAACCTTTTTATCGCTGAGCATCTTTGCCACGACAAGTCTTTGAGAAATGGAAGCAAGCTCCGTCTTTGTGCAAAGATCATCAAAGAGAGCCTCACATTCCTCAAGAGTTTCAATTTTTAAAATTGTTTCATAAAGGTACTGAATGTTTTTTAATGTTTTTTCACTGATTCTTTCTGCCATGTCAAAATATCCTTTCAATACAGCACATATTTTCTCGTTCTGTTATTTTAACACATTAAAACGAAAAAGTAAAGGGGTGTTATTCAAATTATTTTTTTGATACATAGCTTCATATAAAGCCCGATATAAAAAAGAGTCCGCACATCTGAAGTGCAGACTCTGTATTTTTTTAAAGCATAGAAAATCCGTGGCTGTTGATAAGGGCATCTATCTTCCTTCCCGACTTGCATAACGGACATTCGTGTGAAGGATAGATATTATAGTTGTCCAGATCGTTAGGATCAAACACTGAACGCACGGGCAAGCCTGCGCATTCCTTTGCTGTTGAAAAGATTGCGGAAACACCGGTCACTGTGCCGCCGTAATATCTTACAGCCTCAATTGCTGACATAGCGGTTTTACCCGAAGCAACAGATACAGCAAGTATCATTACATTTTTGCCCTTGATCATCGGAACTATATTGTCACGGAAAATAAACTGATTTCCGCCAATTATTTCAGGGGAGACAACATAAATTGACTTATGAGCATTCATATTAATAAAATTACCCTCGGAAAGACAGTCGGCAAGGCAGGCACCGATAACCTCTGTACCGTCGAGGCAAAGGATAGTATCTACAACTGTATCGGCATAATAATAAGAGCAAAGCTCCTCTGCAACCGCACGTGCTTCTGAAAGACGGGTTTTCTGTGCAACCACATCAATATAGTAATTGCTGTGTGAGTTACTTGTAACAAAATGTCCCGTGGCAACTCTTAGAAAAAGATTTTTCTTTTTTGTTTCGAATTTTACTGTCTGCAGCTCTGCCATAAAAATTCCTCCGTTCAAAGCCTTATGTTAAATATTATTCTGTAATATATCGGCTTATATTTAAATAATAGCAATTTTTCAATATTTTGTCAATGGAAGAATTTCCGACAGATTAACGGGACAAGCTTAAGATTATTTTTTGATACCCTTATAAATATAGTATGGCTTTGAAAAAATATACTGTCCGTTTTTCTGTGCTTTGTTCAGATTATCAATAAATTCATCGTATTCATCTTTACTTACTGCTCCCGTTTTTTCCTTGCAAAGCCACGCAATATCCATACTCAAATCATAACCGAAAGTATTCTCTTTGTATTCGGTTTCAACGACATTATGAACACTCACCGAGCTTTCAAATAAATTACTCTTGTTGAAAAAACCGTACATCCTTCTGCCTATCCAGCTGTCAAGATCATCCATCCATGGCTGCTTTGTCACGGCGTAAGAATGAATGACCTTATAAATCAGCTCTTTATTTTCACCATTATAAGAAATGCTGTCCCAGTCGCAATTAACGCAGATAACAGCTCCGCCCGGCTTCAATATTCTGTGTATCTCACTAACCAATAAATCTTTATCCGTAACACATTCAAACATATCCTTTGAAAACACAAAATCAAAGGTGCTGTCAGGAAAATCAAGCTTTTTACCGCAATTCATAATCTTAAGCTTAACCGGTTTTTCATAGCTGACAGCCTTAAACCATTTATCGGTTATATCTACCCCTACAGCTGTCTTGATTTTATCAGGAAAAGCCTTCAGAAAAGCCATAAGAAATGTTGCATCCTTGCAGCCCAAATCCGCAATTACTGCATTATCAGGTAACTCTGTTTGTTCTGAAATTACTTTGAATAATGTCTTATATTTAAACTTGTTCATTTTTAATAACCTCCGGAATAATAAAAAAATACTGTCAACAGCTATGTGCCGTTAACAGTAGTAAAAGGTAAACTTTTCTCTACCACTCATAAGGCACAAAGCATTTAAGCCTGTACCTTACACAAGATACAAGCTATCTTCGTCTGCGTCGGATAGAGATAAAGAACATTATGTTTCCTCCGTTAGTTATTTTAGGTTATTATACTACAATTATTAAAAAATGCAAGAGGCAATTATAATCTGATTATTTCACACAGCTTCAGATAATTCGGCTTAATCAATAACAGCACAAAGCTTTTATTACCGTCAGAAAGCTCCACCGCCTTAAGAAAGAATTCATCGGGCAAATTTCTGCATTTAACTTTGTCAAGACTGAATACAGCCTTTTTCCCAAATAAGGATTTCAGTACCAAATCACAATCACTTACATATAAGCTTCCACCGTTAATGAACAAGTCTTTATCTGTTTCTTTATAGTGATTTACGGGAATTTTCACTTTAACATCAGACTGGCTCTTTTTCTTCATCTTACTTAAAAATATACCTGATAAAATCTGAACAACCGAAATAGCTATAGAAGAAATAAACAGTATTTTACCCGTCAAACTTTCTCCATCGCTTTCTAACAGCATACATCCGCCGACCACAAACATAACAAGCAGAACGATACCTTCAAAAACAACAACTATCCTAATCTTGTCTTCATTAATTTTTCTTATAACTGAAGAAAAATGTGACATAGCTGAAAGATAAACTTCTATTATCGGCTCGAATATTATTTCAGCGAGTATATCGAAGAGAAGTTCCATAGTATCACCTCTGAAATTAATATATCAAAGATAAAATTAAAAGTCAAGTAAAGCTCGACTCTCGCGCGAACTACGCGCTTCGGTCATTCGCGGCTCTCGATGTCCACCGGACATCGATTCACTACCGCTCCTACCTACCTGTGACACCGTGTTAACAGCTCGCGACGCGGCTGTCAACCATGAAATTACATATTTGATTTCTATGTGATACATAAAAAACGCAGACACCCAAAAGGGCATCTGCATTTTTTGTGTTTACAGGGCGGATTGACACCCCTGTATATTTTTGAATTGAGTATGTATTTTTCATAGCGATTACCAAAAATAATGCAAACGTCTCAAGGTTTCATCTCTGTTCCATGCACAATTATCATACAAAAACTCTTCAAATGAATCGCTTATAACATCA
>JAZUMO010000084.1:0-13565 GCA_045603665.1 Acutalibacteraceae bacterium | reverse complement strand
TCAAAGTTCTTTTTACGATGATTTATATTTTTATAGTTTACCGGCTACTTGTAAAAACCTTTCCACGCTCAGGCCGCTAAGGCCTTTACTTTGGCTCATTCGAGCGCCAAAGTAAACAAAGCGCCCTCTTTTGGTGCTTCGGGAAATGCTTTCCCTCAGTGGTCGCCTTCGCGTAGCTCGGCGAAGATATATCGCAAGTCTCTGCTTTGCAGTCAGTTTCATCAAGGCTCAATACCGTTGGTTTTATCAAAAAACAGCTTTTCTTCGGAGAAATACTTCTCCGAAGGGGGTCGCCTTCGCGTGGCTCGGCGAAGATATGCAGACAGCAAGAGCTTTGCTGTCAGTCTCATCTTTTCTTTAGTAAACCCAACGGTTTACTGCTTCCTTTTTTATCAGCTTTCCCCCTTCGTAGAGATGTAATTTCTTAAATGACTCAGGGTAAATCACCGCACCGTTTATGCGGGGCTTTAAGTAATGGGTGGGAAAGCCCCTCGGAAAAATGAGCTTAGTAAAAACCGCTTACGGTTTGAAGTTGTTTTTTCGGTAATGTAATTGCTTTTTGTTTTATTTAAAGCAGTTTGACGGATGAAAGGAAAGTCATCCTATTGCTTCATCCGAAAAAATTTTCCTTCAAATCCGAATAGTGGTATATTCAAAGTACCCAAAAATGATTTTGGTTACTTTTGTCGTAACAAAAGTAACTCTGCGAAGCTTGCATCTCCCGAAAAGGAAGGTTTCTGATGACCCCTCCGTCTTTGCTGCACAAAGCAGGTATCTGTTTTCCAATCGGCAGTGGCAAAGATAAATAGTCAGGTTTTATCTTTATACAAAGACTAGTGTTTGCTTTAAGAGGCATATATTCAAAACTTGGATACAAAAAATCCGTTGCAAAAGTCATTTCTGACCCCTACAACGGATTCTTTGATTAACTTAATTTAAATGGTATTTTCCTGATTGCGGTAAACGACAAACTTGCAGAAAAGATATTCGAGAACCATATTTGAAAGCATGGTTACGGCAAGGACAATGTATTCATTGACACCGTTACCCGTTGCCATATTACCCAGCCAGGTTGAAAGGGGCGTGAAGACAAGATAAAAGCCGAAAACCTTTGCCATAGCGATGGGAATATTGGCCGCAGATTTAAAGGTGAAGCGACGGTTGACGGTGAAGTTCCATAAAACGGAAAGGGTGAGAGCAACAAGATAGCATACACCGTATTCTGCACTGAGCAAGGACATAATTTTTTCGTTTTCAATGCTGATGTTGGGAAGGACAACCTCGTTGAGAAGAGTGAATGAGCCGACCTGGATTATTCCTGCTGAGGCAGAGAAAAGAGCAAACTTCACTGCCTGGATAGCATCACTTTTTTTCATAATATTTTCTCCTTTTTTAGTCCGTTGTTATCAGATACCGTTTTCGTCAAAGTCATAAACAGCCTGAAGAACGATGTTCAGAACCTTATCAATGACCTCGGGAATAAGAATTTCTGCCTTGTCGAGACGGGTGTGATAATACTGTGCGGGGGCGGGGTCCATAGCAACCAGAGAGGCAGCCTTTATACCTGCCTGAGATGCGGCAGCAGCATCCGTTGAGCCGAGAGGGATAGCACCGACGGGGATATCCTCGCCTTGCTTGAGAGCTGCATTTTTAAGCAGTGCACATACATCCTTATCGTTTTTGACCATACCGGTCATATCCTTTTCATAAATCATCATATAGTCACCGTCACGGATATTGTCAAGGCCGACAAATACGGTTTCAACACCGTCATTTTTCATTTCGGGATGAGCCTCGAAATAAGCCTTGGCTCCGCGAAGACCGCATTCCTCACCACCGGTGAGAATAGCAACAACCTCTGTGTTTTCAAATCGGATATCGTTGTCACTGAGATACTTCATAACAGCGGAAGAAATATAGCAGCCTGTAAGGTCATCGTTTGCACCGTCAACATAGTTGTTATGGTCAACAAATTTGAAAAGACCGGCATAAGCGGGAAGGAAGGCAAGCTGACCGAGAGCCATCTTTTTGACGTTTTTACCGGCAAGAAGGGCAGCTGTGGTTGCGGCTGTATAGCCTAAGCCTGCAACAGCATAGCCTGCAACGGCAAGAACACCGTGGGAGCCGAATTTATATGTATAGGTCCATTCGGGTGCAGAGTCACTGTGACCCGAGATGATAATTCTTCTTTTGGTCTCGCCCTTTGCTTTTCTTACGGCAATAACATTACCTGAGGTTTCCTCCTTGAAAAGAGGGTCATACATTTTTTTGTAAAGAAGGAATTCGCCTACGATGCCTGCAAGAGCGCCGCCCATAAGTGCAGCAGAGGCGAGAGCCTTTTTCTTTGAGCCTTTGCCGAAAGCCGTGGCAAGGTTGATGGCTGTTGAACCCATAAGACATGCGCCTGCATGGGGAACGAAGGACATAAAGGCCTTCGGATTTGCCTTGAAGGTTTCTCTTTTAACGCTGTCGCAGAAGGGCTCGAGCTCCTTCATCATCTGCTCCTGGGCATTTTTTTCGCTTTCGCTTCCGCAGGGGCGGGGGCCGAAGGTGTTGCAAATGTTTGTTATGCCTTCCGTAATAAATTCGGTACAGTCGGCTGTGGTGGTTTTAATGGTTTCGCTGTCGGGTGAATAAATCATATTTTGCCTCCTTAATAGTAAAAAATATTAAGCTACCCCATAATTATAGCAGAATAGACGTAAAAGTCAACCTGTACAAAGAGGCTTTCAGGAAAGGCTGTTTTTAAATAAAACCAACGGTATTGAGCCTTGATGAAACTGACTGCAAAGCAACTGCTATCTGCATATCTTCACCGAGCGAAGCGGAGGTGAGGTTTTCGGGAAGTATTTCCCGAAACAAGGGCGCTTTGTTTACTTTGGCGCTCGAATGAGCCAAAGTAAAGGCCTTAGCGGCCTGAGCGTGGAAAGGCTTTTACAAGCAGCCGGTAAACTATAAAAAATATAAATCATCATAAAAAGAACTTTGACGCTGTATGCTTCGCAGAGTTACTTTTGTTACGACAAAAGTAACCAAAATCATTTTGGGGTACTTTGAATATACCACTATTCGGATTTGAAGGAAAATTTTTTCGGATAAAGTAATAGGATGACTTTCCTTTCATCCGTTAAACTGCTTTAAATAAAACAAAAAGCAATTACACTACCGAAAAAACAACTTCAAACCGTAAGCGGTTTTTGCTAAGCTCACTTTTCCGAAGGGCTTTCCCACCCATTACTTAAAACCCCGCATAAACGGTGCGGTGATTTACCCTGAGTTATTTAAGAAATTACATCTCTACGCAGGGGGAAAGCTGATAAAAAAGTAATAGTAAACCGTTGGGTTTACTAAAGAAAAGATGAGACTGACAGCAAAGCTCCTGCTGTCTGCATATCTTCGCCGAGCCACGCGAAAGCGACAATCCCCTGCATAATAATTGTTGATTTTCAGCTCAATTTCAAAGCTTTTCTGCCCATTCCTTTTCGCGGAAACCGATAAGCACAAAATCTTCACCCACTAAAAGAGGTCTTTTGACAAGCATTCCGTCAGTTGCAAGAAGGGAAAGCATCTCTTTTTCACTCATAAGAGGAAGCTTATCCTTAAGTGCCATGGACTTATATAAAAGTCCGCTTGTATTGAAAAGCTTTTTAAGAGGCTGACCGCTAAGGCTGTGCCATCTTTCAAGCTCCTCAAAGGTCGGATTATCGTTTTTGATGTCTCTTACTTCGCACTCTATCCCCTTTTCATCAAGCCACTTTTTCGCCTTCTGACAGGTGGTGCATTTCGGATAGCAGATAAATTTCATAATCATTCTCCCTTATTCAATTACTTCAACATAAAAGCTTACAGGACGGAAGCCGTCGTTGCAGGAAAGCATAGCTGACCTTTTGTTTTTCATCCATCCGTCATAAAAATCCTCTCCTCCGTGAGAGAGAGCCATCACAAAGGGAGACAGAGTTTCCCATGCGCTGTCACAAAAGCCCTCAGGCTTCTGCCAGCCTTCACAGATAAAAACCTGCCCTTCTTCAATGTCGCAAGCATGCTCTATGGGGTTTTCATATTCTTCTATAAGGTCATCGTAGCGTGCCTTGCGCATTACGGTGATTTTAACTTTCCTCATTTTTCTTTCTCCTTTTCTTTTTAATTAAAGCACATAAGTATAAATCGCATAAAAATGAACGGCACTTGCAGCCATTACAAGCAAATGAAAGATAACGTGCAAAAAGGGTCTCTTTGCCCCCAGACCGCAAAGAACGGCACCGACAACATATATAATTCCTCCGATTACAAGCATACCGAAGGCACCCTTATCAACCTGATCGAGGACAGGTACACCGTTTAAAAGCATAATCACTCCGCTGATAATATAAACAACCATTGTAAGCTTTTTAAGCCTTTCAAAAAAGAAGAGCTTTGAAAAGATGCCGAAAAAAGCACACAGCCACCCCATAACAAAAACACCGATACCACGCAAAGGCGAAATCTCATAAAGACTGACCAGGGCGCAGGGTGTTGCTGTTCCTGCAATAAGCAAGGGTACGGCACAATGGTCAATTATGCGGGCGATGCGCTTTTTGTTACCCACCTTAAGTCCATGATACACCGCCGAAGCCGTGTAAACGGCAAGAAGGGAAAGACCGTAGACCACGGCAGAGAAAAGAGAAAGTTTGCTTTCAGCCTTTGCCGATGCAAAAATAAGAGCAATAACCGACATAACTGCACCCACAAGATGAGTCAGACAGTTAAGGAAATCTATCTTTCCCGAATATTCAATTATTTCAACATCGCTGCCTATGGACCTTTTCACTTATCTTCACCTCAAAAGAATTTTATCATAAAATTTTTTCAATGTAAACCTTTTAGCCGTTGTGTATTTCTGACAATTGTGTTATACTGTTAAAAAACAAAAAGGGAGAACAGATATGATTAACGATTACCCTAATCCTTTTATACCTGAGCGTGCCGACCCATATATCACAAAGGGCGACGGTTGCTATTATTTCACAGCCTCCTATCCCGCCTTTTATGCTGTGGACAAGGGCTACGACAGAATCATTCTCAGAAAAAGCGAAACCGTGAAGGGTCTTGCCTCGGCTGAAGAAAAGACTATATGGCTCGCTCACGAGGAAGGAGCAATGGCAAGGCATATCTGGGCCCCCGAAATTCATAAAATAGGCGGTAAATGGTATGTTTTCTTTGCCGCAGGCAATAAGGACGATATATGGCATATAAGACCTTACATCCTTGTCTGCGAGGGTAACGACCCCTATGAAGACTCCTGGAGGGAGCTCGGAAGAATGCAGGCCGCCGACGGCGACGAGGTTACCTTTACAACCTTCTCTCTTGATATGACCTATTTTGAGCATAAGGGAAGACATTATCTCATATGGGCGCAAAGCCTACCTGACTCCTCTCTTTTTATGGCGGAGATAAACCCCGAAAGCCCTCAGAAGCTCATCACAAAGCCTATCCTTCTCACTAAACCCGAATACGATTGGGAAAAGGTAAGATTCCGTGTAAACGAGGGTGCCTCGGTCCTTAAGAGCGAAGACAAGCTTTTCGTTTTCTTCTCTGCATCGGGAACGGGAAGCGAATACTGTATGGGTATGGTTTATATGGATTCGGAAAGCGATCCGATGATAAAGGAAAGCTGGACAAAATGCACCTCACCCGTCCTTTCGACGGAGGATTTAAAGGGTGAGTCGGGTCCCGGTCACAACAGCTTTGTTTATGACGAAAAAGGCAGACTTCTTCTCGTTTACCACGCAAGACCCGAAGCCCATCTTACAAAAAACTGCGGCACCTGGTGCGACGAATCTCTTTACGACCCCTGCAGACACGCACGCATCCGTTTCGTCACCTTCGACGAAAACAATATGCCAATTATAGAAAGGTGAAAAAGAATGAACAGAAAATTTCTTATTGTCGGCGCAGGCAGAAGCGGTATCTGCTGTGCAAAAATGCTTCTTGAAACCGGCGACGACTTCGTAATATATGACGGCAACGCAAATCTCGACAAAAAAGCCACCGAGGAAAAAATCGGCAAGGAAAACATCACCTTCATTCTCGATAAAATAAGCGAAAAGGATTTTGAAGGCATTGATGTTTGCGCCGTAAGCCCCGGTGTACCCTATAATTCCCCCGTTCTCACTATGGCGAGAGAAAAGGGCATCCCTCTATGGAGCGAAATTGAGCTTGCCTATCTTTACGACAAGGGTGATATTATTGCTATTACGGGTACAAATGGCAAAACTACAACCACCTCCCTTGTTTATGAAATCGTAAAGGCTCATAACGAAAAGACACTTCTTGTCGGAAACATCGAAATCCCCTATACCGGTCTTGCCCTAACCTCAGAAAAGGGCGGCGCAACCGTAGCGGAAATCAGCTCCTTCCAGCTTGAAACAATGGTTACCTTCAGACCTAAGGTGTCTGCCATTCTAAACATAACACCCGACCATCTCGACCGACACGGCTCAATGGAAAATTACATAAATGTCAAAAAATCCATCACGAAAAATCAGACTGCCGAGGATTTCTGTGTGCTCAATTATGACGACGCTGTTTTACGTGAATTCGGCAAGAAGCTTATCTGCAAGCCTCTCTTTTTCTCGGCAAAAGAAGAGCTTGAAAACGGCCTCTTTTATAAAGACGGAACAGTTTATAAGGCAGTAAACGGCACCGCTACCCCCTATCTCACCCAAAAGGACACGAACCTTGTCGGTGTGCATAACTTTGAAAACATAATGGCCGCCATTCTTATGACCGAGGCTTTCGGTGTGCCCGAGGAAACAATCAAAAAAGCAATCAAAACCTTCCGTGCCGTTGAGCACCGCATAGAATTCGTCGCTGAGAAAAACGGCGTCAGATACTATAACGATTCAAAGGGCACAAACACCGATGCAGCAATAAAGGCTATCGATGCTATGCCCTCAAAGACAGTTCTTATTGCCGGCGGCTACGACAAAAAGAGCGATTACGCCGACTGGGTAAGCCACTTCCCCGGCAAGGTAAGAAAGCTTATTCTCATCGGTCAGACAAGAGAAAACATAGCTTCTGCCTGCGAAAAAATCGGCTTTAAGGATTATGTCTTTGCCGAAAGCTTACCCGAAGCAGTTGCTATGGCTGTAAAGGAAGCCAAGGAAGGCGACTGCTGTCTTCTTTCCCCTGCCTGCGCATCCTGGGGTATGTTCAAAAACTATCAGCAGCGAGGCGACATTTTTAAGGAAGAAGTAAATAAAATATAAAAAAAGAAATAATTAAGCGAAAAGGCTGTCACGGTGTGATGTGACAGCCTTTTCTTTTTGACCAAAGATTTGAGAGACTTTAAGGATAAGAGATTATTTGACCTTTACATACTTTACCTTGCTGAAGGCACCGTAAATGTTTTTACCGCTTACGGTCTTGTATGCACGGAGCTTTACATAATACTTTTTGCCCTTTACGAGCTTTTTGATTGTTGTCTTTGTTGTCTTTGCCTTTTTGATTGTTACCTTCTTTGTCGTCTTAGCGGTAAATTTATTGGATGTTGAATACTGAAGCTCATAGCCTGTGATGTTGGCCACTGCTGCCCAGGAGGCTGTAAGCTGCTTCTTACCTGCCTTAAGAGTAACGGATGGAGTAAGAGGAAGGGTCTTTGCGGTAAATGCGGAAGAGAACTTGCCTTTATATGTACCTGCAACGGCTCTTACTCTGAACTTATAGGACTTATTTGCCTTAAGACCTGAAACAGTATAGGAATTGGTGTTCTTTGATGTTGTCTTTATTGTCTTCCACTTTTTGCCGATATACTGCTGAATTTCGTACTTGTCAACACCGTTTATCTTTGTCCAGGTAAGGGTGAGCTTTGTCTTTGAGCCTGAGGCAAGCTTAACGGTCTTTGTCTTGAGTCCCTTCACCTGAGGAACAGTCTTTTTCGCAGTAGCTTCCTGCTTTTTGATTACATAATTACAAGCCGTACATTTCTTACCTTCGGTTTTACCCGTTGCCTTGTATGTGGGGGCAACTGCTTTAAGGGTAGTAACAGCTTTGTGATTATTCTTATTCAGTTCGCCGTAGCTCTTGCCGCAAACAGTACAGACAGCCTTATCGGTGCAGTTTGCTTTTCCGCCGGTATGTGCGCCTGTGGGAGGTATAAGAACATCATCCTTGTCAGCGATGGGCTGCTTTGCTTCTTCATCCCAATACAGCTTTCCGCAATCGCAGGCATAGTATCCGACATGACCTGTGCCACCGCAGGTTGGGAACTGACCTTCCACAAGCTCGGGATCGCAGCCCGTTTCAAAGGTGTATTTTACGTCAACAACAATAGGGTTAAACTGGTCAAGCTGCGCCCTTTTACCGTTAATGAAAGCTGATGCACTACCGAATTCGCAGGGGTCAACAGCATAAATGCTGTAGCTCACTGTGTATGTATGGTGGGCTTTGAAATAGCATTCGGTTGTTCCGGAAACAAGATATTTCTCATCTGTTTCGTCATACCATTTCACGCCTTCTTTTTCGGGGCTTATGCTGCCGGAGCTGTAATATCTTCCGTCCCATACTGTTTTGAATTCAGGCTTTGCGCCGATTTCAGGCACTGCAGTTGTAATAGCGACGGTAAGTATTGTACCGCACCTGTCAAAGGACTGCTGAACATAATAACCGTTACTGTCCTTGTACACCCAGGCTTTTTCTTTTCCGCCACCGAAATAAGCAGTTATGTCAGCAGCATTGGCCGGGAATTCGTAGCCGGCGTTAGGCTCGATATAAACCTTAACCTTGTAATAAGTGTCCTTTACAAAGGTGCCGTAGCTATCGCAGTTCCACTTAACCGAATTATCATTACTGGACCAATAAACACCATGCTCATCTTGGATTATGCAGTAAGCAGAACTTCCTGTTGTGCCTGAAAAATCGGGGGCTTTTCCTGGAACAGGCCCGTCGATGCCGTAAATATGCACCGTTGTTATCACATTGTCATCCTCTGCCGATGCGGTCATCACGCCTATGACACACAGCAGAAGAAGGCATAAAATTATGCCCGTCAGCTTTAAAGCTTTGTTTTTCTTCATAATCATTTCTCCTTTTACAAAATTTTTACTCTTTTATCACAGCACAGCCTTGATTAAAAAAATAAGGTTATGCTATAATATATAAATACACGGGGCGGCTTATGTTTCCGTTGGCGCACAGACATAAGCTTTATGAAAAGCATAAATAGGGAGCCCCATCCGAGGCAAGATTATACCTCCTTCGTATACCCCTGCTATTTTATTTTAATATATTCTTTTATTGAAGTCCCCACACTTTTTGCAAAAAAAAGAGAAAAAAGGGTGGGAAAAAGGGTGGGATATGCCCTTTAAACGACTTTTTTATCATAGGAGGAGTTTTTTATGAAAAAATCGACAGCAATAGCAGAACTCTCTCTTTTTCTGCTATTTCTTTTAAGCGGCTGCGGCACCATAGGAGACAAGGCGGCAAGCTTATCCGTTATATACATAGCTACGACCCTGATTTCCCTGATAATTCTGCTCACCTACTGCTGTGTTATAAAAAAGAGAGATATATGGTTTCTTCTTCTTTTTTCGATGATTACCGTAGTCAACACCGGGTATCTCGCCCTTTCAATCTCGGGCAGTCTTGAGGAAGCTCTTCTCGCAAACAGAATTTCCTATCTCGGCTCTGTCTTCCTCCCCTTTTCGATGCTTTTTATAATCCTCAATGTATGTGGCTATAAATATAAAAAATGGCTGCCCATTATTTTGGGAGCCGTGAGTCTCCTAATGTTTTTCATTGCCGCCTCACCGGGTTATCTTGACATTTACTATAAGGAAGTATCCCTTAACACCGTAGGCGGTATAACAGTCCTTGAAAAGGTTTACGGCCCATGGCACAGGCTTTATCTTTTTTATCTTGCCGCTTACTTTATTTCTACGGTTACCTGCACCTTCTGTGCCACGGCAAAAAAGCAGATTGCAACAGCCCGTCAGGCAGTTGTGCTGTCCGTTGCGGTTATGGTCAACATCGGTGTATGGCTTATCGAGCAGCTTGTAAAATTTGACTTTGAATTTCTTTCCGTTTCCTACATCATAAGCGAGCTGTTTTTGCTTTCTCTTTGCTTTATGCTTCAGTCGGAAAATCCATCTGAAGCCGAAAAGCTAAAGGATACTCCTTCCCCTCTTCCCGCTACTGAAGATAATCCGTCGGAAAAGTCGGAGGACATAACCGAAAAAGAGGACAAAAAGGTTACTGAACAATGCGAATACTTTTCTGCCCGGATAAAAACTCTCACTCCCACAGAAAAGACCATTTTTACCCTTTATCTTGAGGGCAGAAGCACGAAAGAAGTATTGGAAGAGCTGAACATCAAGGAAAACACTCTAAAATACCACAATAAAAACATTTACGGCAAGCTGGGTGTTTCTTCACGAAAGCAGTTACTTGAATTAGCATCTCATATCAAGGCTGAAAATTAAGAACCCGACCCGACGAGCAATCAAAGATTGCGGTCGGGTACCCCGGAACCTTGTTGTTGCACAATAAAAGAAGGCAGGTGGTTTCACCTGCCTTTTTTACTCCTCCATCTGCTTACTCATAAAGCCTGCGGCCACCTGAGTCAGCTTCACATCAACAGTACCCGGGGTCTTTCTTTTATCGTCGCAAAGAAGCACCACAGCACCGAGAATATCTCCCGCACCGATAATCGGACTCATAACCGCAACCTCCTTCGGCAGCTCCTCGGAAATGACTATGTTATCTCTGTCTGTCCCGAGCACGAAGCCGCTGCGTCTTTCCATATAGCTTTCGAGCATCGGTGAAATTCTTTTTCCGACAATATCCTTTTTAGGCATTCCCGAAGCCGCAACCACTCTGTCTCTGTCGCAGATAACCGACACTAATCCCGTTGTTCTGTTCAGCACCTCAACATACTGCTTTGTGTCTGCACCGAGCTCACCGACAGGAGAATACTTTTTAAAAATCACCTCACCGTCGGACTGGGTGTAGATTTCAAGAGGGTCGCCTTCCCTTATTCTCATCGTACGGCGGATTTCTTTGGGGATGACGACTCGGCCGAGGTCGTCTATACGGCGTACTATACCTGTTGCTTTCATATATAAAATTCTCCTTTAATTTCAAATCGTGATACTATTATTTGTGATTAAAGGGAATTTATACTGCCGTAATTTACTTTTTGCTTTCCATATGTTATAATGGTCTTGATAATAATGACGGGGGATATATTATGGATTTATTTGATATTATAACTTTATTGATTTCGGTTATCAGCTTGGTTGGTTTAATCTACCAAAGCATAAATCTAAAACAAACCATAAACAGCCAAATATATCAGAACTTTGTTGCTAACTCATTAGAGATAGACAGAATTCTCATAGAAAAGCCTGAACTCAGAAAGTATGTCTATTACGGTGAATCTATAGATGATAATACTGAAAATTTGGATCAAATCTTATCATTTATAGAATTGGTTATAGATGTTTCCGAAAACATTGAAGTTTATAAAAAATACATACCTAAATCCAGAAGAGAGGGTTGGTTTGCATTTGTAAACGATACAAAGAAAACACCTGCATATAAGTTCTATATGGAAAAACATCAAACCTGGTATAAAGAAACATAAAATCTCATTATAACATGGGGTACGGTTCTGTGTGTTAATTATAAGGCGAGGTGAAATTCACTCCGCTTTTGCTATGTATAGATAAAATTTGCTATTTTTTATCAAAAATTTTTCTTCAAAAATCGCCAAAACCCCAGCAATTATAAGGGCTTATCGAACTTTTGTGTTATTATTACGACCGTAGGGAGTAACAAGGTTCTCTCAGCCGCCGAAAACTTGTTTTCGTGTGCGGCGTCAGGTTCTTATAACACAAGCCTCTATTCTTCTCACAATTCCAGTAGCTTTCATATATAAGAACCTCACCCATTTGCAAAATCAAAGATTTTGAATGGGTGCCCGAGAACCTTGCCACGCAAAGCGTGTAACATTTCTCCTTAAATTACAAAATGAGATGTTATTATTTGTATTTTATACTGTGTGAATTTATTTTTCGGATTGAGTATGAAAACGGATTTTTTTAAAGTTACAATGAATGAACATAACCGCCGAGGATTTTCTCCCCGGCGGTTAGTTTATTTATTAAGTTTTAGTTGATTGATTTCAGAATTGAAGTAACAACTCTGATTATTGTTATTATCACACAGAAGAGTATCTGTATCTTATCGTCTCCGTGAGCCTTGCCGCCGCAAATATCACAGCGGTCATAAACCTCTTCGCCGCAGTCATCACAAAGCTTGTCGCCGTCTTCGTCAGAGTGGTCAATCATAGAACCCTCGTCTGCTACTGTATCTGTTACACCGCAGCCGTTTGCACATTCGGCAGTCTTTGTTCCGTCAGCAGTGCAGGTTGCATCGCCGTTTGAGACGTAATCAAGGAAGATGTGCTCAAGAGCAGGAGTTTCTCTTTCGTCAGTTGTCTGACAACCGTTGTCGCAGTAAGCTACTTCCTTACCTGCAACACCGCACTTGGGAGCTTCTGTTTCTTCGTACTTTGTGAAGGAGTGGCTGAGAGCTGTGCCCTCTACTTCTCTTTCGTCGGTTTCACCGCAGAACCAACAGGTGCCTGTTTCAATAGCATTAACTTCACACTTTGCAGATGATGTTACTTCATAATTATTGAAATTATGAGTGCCTCTGAGGCAGTTTTCAAATGATGCAGTAAAAGAATTGAACATTTCGTTGAGCTTTGCAATATTTTCAGCATTTTCAGCCACAGTGCCTTCAAGAGAATTTGCAAAATCATTTATTTCATCCACTGTTGCCATTGCTTCATCAGTTGCTTTTTGGTTATTTATGAAATCCTCATACTCATCAAGCAAGCCTTCGGCTTCAAGCTTTTCTGCCCACTTCTTATTAACATCATCAGCAATTGCATCGACATCAACCTCAACAAGGGTGCCGTCTTCGATGCCCTTGTCAAGCTCTGCTTCGTAGTCTTCGAGTTCCTTTTCAAGCTCTGTGAGGTCAGCTTCGCTTGTATTTTCGTCAGCCTTCATTTCTTCGAGCTGCTTCTTGATTTCTTCAAGCTCTGCCTTGCCTTCGTCGGTTACGTTTTCATCAGCAAGCTTTTCTTCAAGAGCCCCGATAGCTTCGTCGATTTCGGTGTAATCAGCCTTCACATATTCGCCGCTTGCGATTTTTTCTTCTGCATCAGCAATGATTTTCTCAAGCTCTGCGGTTACCGCATTAATAGCAGGCTGATCCTCTTCAATAAGGTCATTGCGGACAAAGCCAAATTCGTCGAAAATATTACCGTTATTCTTCAGAATGTCTCTGTAACTCTTATAGATTTCGTCCTTTGCTTCCTGTGTAAGAGTATCATTATCAATATATTCAGTAACCTTCATGGAAGCATCGTTTAAGGCTGTGTCATCTGCTTTCTCAGTAGGCTCTGTGTATGAGTGGCCGCAAAGAGTGCAGGTGTAGGTGTAATAGCCTGCTGATTCAAAGGTGGGTCTTGTGAGCACGCCTTCGCCCCATTCGTGAGTGCATTCTTCACCGCAAAC
>JAZUMO010000083.1:0-13537 GCA_045603665.1 Acutalibacteraceae bacterium | reverse complement strand
TGTTTGCAATGCTTAACAACAAAGAAGCATTTAATCCTGAACTTATGAAAAAAGCTATATAGCATAGCCTGTTTTCCTTGTCAAGAGTCGTTACACTTCTGCTCTTGACAACTCAACATTCTATGCTGTGTATAAATTACGAGGGCGTAGCCCTCAATGTATAACCGATTTGGTTATCAAAAAATACAGCAAGTTGGTGTAAACCACTTGACTTTTTATAGGAGTAAAAATGTTAGTCTTTGTATTTTTATTTATACTGGTTATCGTTTACGAAATAAAGTTCTGTGACAAAGACCGTTTTAATAGGGATTATCTCTCAGTGGGGCAGACGACTGCTGTTAACGGAGCTTTCGTTATTCTGGTCTTTTTCAGGCATGTAACGCAGTATATCAGGCTGGACGGTGTTCTGGATGCCTCGTTTACTACAATGGAAAAAAATCTTAATCAGATGATTGTGGTGACATTCCTTTTTTATTCGGGATACGGTATTATGGAATCCATAAATAAAAAGGGTACGCACTATGTCCGGGAAATACCGTTCAAACGATTTTTTAAGGTGTTTTATCATATGGCTGTTGCTGTTACCCTTTATATTATCACGAATGCTTTGTTAGGCATCAGGTATGATTTTAAAAGGATATTATTGGCTTTTACCGGATGGACCGGCATAGGAAACAGCTGCTGGTATATTTTTGCTGTTTTTGTGCTTTATATAATTACCTATCTGTCATTTATGATTTTCCGAAAGAATAATTATGCTGCCACATTCAGTGTGACATTGATGATTGTTGCTTTTGTTGTGTGGATGATGTATATGGAAAGACCCAAGTATTGCTACAATACCGTTATTTTGTATGCTTGCGGTATGTGGTATTCTCTGTTCAGAAAATATACAGACAGAATTATTATGAAAAAAGATACGGTTTATCTTTCTGTCGTGGCCATAGCAGTTTCAGTTTATTATTTTATGTATCTGAAAAAGGATGAGGGCATAGAATGGTATTCCGGATGGGGAATAATGTTTATGGGACTTATTCTTCTTGCCACCATGAAAGCAGATATAGGAAACAAGATTCTCAGATGGTTCGGCTCTCATGTTTTCAGTATCTATATTTTGCAGCGACTGCCGATGATAGTTCTTAAGGAAATCGGACTTGCAGACAAGCATAAATATGCATTTGTCGTGATTTCGTTCTTCATTTCATTGGCTCTCGCGGTAGTATTTGATGCTGTGCTCGCTAGGGTTGATTCACTTATTTTCAGGCCTGCAAAGAAACTGGAATCAGTCTCTTCCGCATCCTGACAAATTAAAAAGGCAGTTTACGGACAGTAGTGTTCAGACTGCCTTTTTTTATTTTGGATTTTTCCGTTTACATTTAACAAAATAATCTTGAAATCCCTCTTATTCTATGTTATCATAATCTATAAGAGTTAATAGGAAAAATGTAACTGAAAAGAATATAAATAAACAGGAGTGATAATATGAAGTGCAGCTACTGCGGAAACGAACTTGAAAAAGGAGCCGATTTTTGCCCGGAATGCGGTATGATTTTAGGGCTTGCGGAAGCTTCTGATGATAAGAAAAACGAGACCGTGACTGAAGAACCCGAATTCAAGGTACCCGAATACACACCCAATGTGTTTACGGCGATTGATGAGGAAGAGGAGGAGCCTGATGCTCCTGCTGCTGAGCTTGAAAGCGACAGCAAGGAGGAAACGGTTCCCGTAACGGAAAATATTCCCGAATATGTATCTGAAATTCCCGGTTATGCTCCCGTGGAATTTGAGGATGTTTCATCCGGCGAGCCTGAAGAAGAGAGCACTGACGACAAGGAAAATGAGTCTCAGAAGGCTGACGTGGAGGAGGAAGAGGAGCTTGTTGCACCGGAATATACCCCGGTGCCCGACGTCCCCGAAAAGCAGGGCCTTGACATAAGAGTTCCCGAGGGAAATGTAGTATATCCCGAATATGAAGATCATAAAACCTCTCAGTCTGATAATGAAGTGATTAGCCCCACGGAAGAGGAGGACGAGGAAATCGATTCCGATGATATTTATGTTGAACCCTCCAAAAAGAAAAACGGAGTACTTGCCGTGTTCCTTGTGATTGCTGTTATCTGCGTTATTGTAGGCGGTGTCTATGCCGTGAAGAATATTATCCCCACCATGGGCGGTGAAAAAACCACTACCGAAGCACAGACAGGTGATATATCCGAAGAAGATACAACCGACGAGAAAGAAACAACCGAAGCTGAAGAAGATACAACCGAAGGCGAAGAGGATACCACCGAGGCCGAGTGGACAGAAAGCAGACCCGAGGAATTCATCGGCGAAAACGGTAAGAAGATTTACAAGGATAACGAGGGTAACTATTATTACTACGATAACGACGGTACAAAGCTTCCTTATACTGAGGACAGCACTTCCGAAGAAGACACCACCGAAGAAGAGGAAGAAGTAACTACTGCTCCCACAACTACAAAGCCTGTTACTACAACTGTTCCTTCCACAACAAAGCCCTCAACTACAAGACCTTCAACTACGAAGCCCTCAACTACAAGACCTTCAACTACGAAGCCTTCAACCACAACCGATCCCTTCGGTATCAATGATGTTGAGGTTAAAAAGCCTTCATCTGTAGTCAGCAAAACATACATAATTTACTGTACTGCCGAGGGTGTTATTCTTCGCAGCGGACCCTCAACGTCTTCCGAAAGAGTCCTTTACCTTTCAAAGGGCGCTGACCTTACGGTTTACGGCAAGGAAAACGGCTTCTATTATGTAAGAAGTAACCGATACGGTGTTTACGGCTGGGTAAGTGCTACCTATGCTTCCGACAGCAGACCCGAAGCAGAGACCACCAAGGTTTACAAAAACACTGTTTCTCCCGATAAGAAATACGGCGAGGTAAAGGTTAAAAATACCACTAATGCCCTTAATATCCGCAAAGGACCCGGTACAGATTATGATGTTGTTGCCCTTATTCCCAAGGGTTATCCCGTAAAGGTAATCGGTTATAAGAACGGTGTTTCCGGCTGGGTTTATGTAACTGACACAACCTACGGCTACTCCGGTTGGGTCTCAAGCGCATATATTAAGTAATAAAGTTTTTAAAAAGAGGAGAAAATATTATGATGACACTTAAAACACGTTGGGCTGACGAGGCGATGTGCGATTTACCCCTTCCCGAGTATCCCCGTCCCCAGATGGTCAGAGATAATTGGACAAATCTTAACGGTATGTTCGATTTTGCAATCTGCGACGAAAAGGTCGAATGGTGCGAGGAATATCCCGATAAAATAAGAGTTCCCTTTGCCGTTGAAAGCTGCCTTTCAGGTGTATGCAAAAGAATCAGTGCAAAGGACCGTCTCTGGTACCGCAAAAAGTTCACCGCTGTTATGTCAAAGAGGACACTTCTTCATTTCGGTGCTGTTGACTGGGAATGCAATGTTTTTGTAAACGGCAAGGAGGTTGGCTCCCACACAGGTGGCTACTGTCCCTTCACCTTTGATATCACCTCTGCACTCAAAGAGGGTGAAAACGAGCTCGTTGTCAAGGTTTACGATCCCACAGACGAGGGTTGGCAGAACAGAGGTAAGCAGGCAAGTGAATCCCACGGCTTCTGGTACACCTCTACTTCAGGTATATGGCAGACAGTATGGCTTGAAAGTGTAAGCGAAAGCTATATCAGAGGCTATAAGCTCACCCCCGACATCGACAAGGGTGTCATCAATATTAAAACCGACATCTGCGGCAAGGGTGACCTTTATCTCAAGGTATTTGACGGTGAAAATCTTGTGGCTGAAAAGGCTGTTTCGGCTGATGGCTTCGCTGAAATCCCCGACGCAAAGCTCTGGAGCCCCGAGGAGCCTATGCTTTATGATTTCGTTCTTGAGCTTAAAGACGGCGATGTTGCCGATTCAGTAAAGGGCTACTTTGCTATGAGAAAATTCAGCATCGGTGAATACGAGGGTTATAACAGACTCTTCCTTAATAACAAGCCTTATTTCCAGAGAGGTCTTCTTGACCAGGGCTACTGGAGTGACGGCGGTCTTACACCTCCCACTGATGAGGCTATGATTTATGATATTCAGGTTATGAAGGATCTCGGCTTCAATATGCTTCGTAAACATATCAAGGTTGAGCCCGCAAGATGGTATTACCATTGCGATAAAATCGGTATGCTCGTATGGCAGGATATGGTTTCCGGCGGTAAGGCTCTCAACACCTTCCACGCAGGCGTTCTTCCCAATGTTCAGGGCGTGCTCAATCCTATAATCAATCTTACTAAAAAGGACAACGCATACAAGACCTTCAACCGTGACAGAATCGAGTGGAGACAGCAGTTTGAGGACGAGCTTTTTGAAATGATAGATTCTCTTTATAACTATCCTTCAATCTGCTGTTGGGTACCCTTTAATGAAGGCTGGGGACAGTTCGATGCAAAGAGAATCGGTGATGCCGTAAAGGCATACGATCCCTCACGCTTTGTTGACCACGCAAGCGGTTGGTATGACCAGAAGGGCTGCGACTTCAGAAGTATGCACAAATACATCCTTCCCGTAATTCTTCCTAAGTATGACGGCAGACCTATCGTTCTCAGTGAATACGGCGGCTACAGCAACAAGATTCCGAATCATGTATGGAATTGGGAAAAGAGCTTCGGTTACCAAATGTATAAGGATAAGGATGCTCTTACAGCAGCTTACAAAAAGCTTCATGAAAAGCAGATTATTCCCCAGATCAAAAAGGGCCTTTCTGCAACAGTTTACACCCAGGTTTCTGACGTTGAATTTGAGGTAAACGGTATGCTTTCCTATGACCGAGAGCTTATCAAGCTTCATGAAGACGTTGTAAAGGCAATCAACGAAAAGATGACTTATTAATGAGAAAAGGCGCTGACCCTTTTGGGGGTTGGCGCTTTAGTGAAGGTGGCGAAAAAATGAAGGAAAAAGGTTATACCAAGCTCAAGCTTCTTTACATAAAGGACTATCTCGAAAAAAACAGCGATGAGGATCATCCCGTAAGTGTGGAGGACCTTACATATATGCTGGCAGAAAAGGGGATAACCTGCGAAAGGAAATCCGTTTACAGCGATGTCAAGGCTCTCAAGGAATACGGGATGGATATCGCTTCGGTTAAAAAGCCTTATCCGGGTTATGCAGTTTTGTCCCGTGATTTTGAGGTGCCGGAAATAAGGCTTCTCATTGATGCGGTTCAGGCAGCGGATTTTGTCTCACCGAAAAAGACGAGAGAGCTTATCGGAAAAATGGGCAGTCTTTGCAGCTCCTTCCAGAGCAAAAGCTTACAGAAGCAGGTTTATATCGATAACAGAGTGAAATGTGCCAACGAAGAGATATACTATAATATTGATGTTGTCAGCCGTGCAATACAGCAGAAAAAGAAGGTAAGCTTCATTTATTATAAAAGAAAGCTCAGAGACGGTGAAAAGGTTATCTTCAGCGACGAAAAGGAATTTACCGTAAGCCCCTACGCTCTTATCTGGAGCAACGACCATTACTATCTTGTTTCCAACAATGAAAAATACGACAATCTTATGCACACCCGTATTGACAGAATGAAAAAGGTTCATATTACTGAAGATAAGGCAAGAGATTTTTCCGAGGTTTCCGAATATAAGAATTACTTTGATGTCGCCGACTATTCCTCAAAAAGCTTCAATATGTACAGCGGCGAAAGCCAGAGGCTTGTCATTTCCTGCGATAATTCAATTCTCGAAGAGATTATTGACCGCTTCGGTGACGAGGGGATAAGAGCTGATAAGGATGAGGGCAGATTTATTCTTTCCGCCCGCTGCGTTGTAAGCGAAGGTCTTGCCTCCTGGATAATGCAATTCGGACGGAAAATAAGAGTCCTTGAACCAAAAAAGCTCAGCGAGGATGTAGTTAAAAAGGCGGAAGAAATCTTATCTGTTTATAAAGAAGAGCAGGAATAAAAAAAGAGAAAATATTTTAAAAAAAATCATTGACAAATATTGACCCTTGTGCTATACTCATTCATACCGCATATTACGGGCGGCGTGTTTTTGTGCGCCACAAAGATGAAAATCTGCCCCAAAGTAGCGAGTCCATAATAAAGGAAGGAAAGAAACTATGTACGCAATTATCGAAACAGGCGGCAAGCAGTATAAGGTAGAAGCAGGCGATACCCTCTTCATCGAAAAGCTTGACGTGGAAGCAGACTCCGAGGTTACCTTTGACAAGGTTATCGCAGTTGGCAGCGACGACGGCATCAAGGTTGGTGCTCCCTACGTTGACGGTGCAACCGTAACAGCAAAGGCAATCAAAAACGGTAAGGGTAAGAAGATTGTTGTCTTCACTTACAAGTGCAAGAAGAATGCAAAGCGTAAGATGGGCCACAGACAGCCTTACACAAAGGTTGAAATCGCAGCTATCAACGCTTAATCATGATTAAGGCTACCTTTTATAAGAACAAGAGCTTTATTAAGGGCTTCGTCATCAACGGACACAGCGGATATGACGAAGAGGGGAAGGACATTATCTGTGCTTCTGTTTCCTCGGCGGCATATATGGCAGTTAACACTCTTACGGAAATCGTGGGAATAAAGGTCTATACGATGGTTGACGAAGGTTATATGAGATTGGTTCATGAAAGCAATGACGAAAAAGCTCAGGTTGTTCTCAAAGGCCTTGAACTTCACATCAGCACTCTGGCGCAGGATTACAGTGATTTTATTCTGTGCGAAGAAATTATTCTTTAAAAATACTACGGAGGTGTAACAAATGCTTAAGATAAACATTCAATTATTCGCTCACAAAAAAGGTATGGGTTCTACCCGTAACGGCCGTGATTCAGAATCAAAGAGACTTGGTGTTAAGCGCGCAGACGGTCAGTTTGTTCTCGCAGGTAACATCCTTGTTAAGCAGCGCGGCACACACATCCATCCCGGCAACAATGTTGGCAGAGGTAAGGATGATACCCTTTTCGCTCTTATCGACGGTAAGGTTAAGTTCGAAAGATTCGGCAAGGACCGCAAGAAGGTAAGTGTTTACGCTGTTGAGCAGTAATAAGCATTTATAATTGCAAGCATAGCACGTCAGAAATGGCGTGCTTTTCATTTTATATAATAAGTTACCCTCCGATGTAAACACATTGGAGGGTAGATTTCTGTAACTAAAAGGTCAATGCTTTTTATTCGAATTCCTTGATATATCCCTTTGCACTTCTCGTCATTTCCTTACAGAAATCTGAGTCATATTTTCTTTTGCAAAAGGCGGTCAGCCATTCCTCATAAGTTTTTTCGCCGGCCTTATAGGAAAGCATTTCACGAAGCTCATCAGCGTTAAGATTACGGTATGCGTCCTTGTGTACGATGAATTTTTGTTCGCAGCGGCGGGGCTTGGATCTTTTACGCTGACCCTCCGTGGGATAGCCTATGACAAGCATACCGATGGGCACCACACGGTCGGGGATATTCAGAAGCTCCTTATGGTATTCTCTGTTTTCGATTATGTCACCGATATAGCAGGAGCCGAGGCCCAGGCTTTCGGCAGCAACAACCACATTCTGCGCAGCAATTATTGCGTCCTCGATTGCTATAAGCAGATCGCCTTCGCCGGCATTTTTCGGCTCGAGACCGATACTGCGATAGGCATCGTCCCATTTTTTGCAATCGGCACAGAAAATAAGCACCATAGGTGCGGTTTTAATAAAGGGCTGATTGTCGCAGGAAATGGCAAGCTTATCCTTTAATTCCTGACTTCTTATGTCAATTACTGTGTAAAGCTGCTGATTGCCTGCCGTCGGTGCATGGGAGGCTGAAAGCAGTAAAAGCTCTCTTGTTTTTTCGTCAATATCCTTTTCGGTGAATTGACGGACACTCTTTCTTTCAAAAAGACTTTTTATGATTTCGTTCACGTTATTTCTCCTTTTTGTCCTGTTTTGAAAATTATATCATAATTTTTTCCCAAAAAACAATAGTGCATTATTGAAAAAGTGTAATTAATGTGTTATCATTATATAAATCATTTCCAAAGGAGAGAAAAAAATGAAGGTAATTGCAATGAATGACGCTATCGAAATTTCAAAAGCAGCGTCCGAAATAATAATAAAGCAGGTTAACGATAAGCACGGAAGTGTCCTCGGCTTTGCTACGGGTGCTTCTCCTGTTGAAACATACAAGAGAATAATCGAAGCTTATGAAAAGGGTGAGGTTTCTCTTAAGTATATAACCACCTTTAATCTTGATGAATATGTAGGTCTGGACAGAGAAAATGTAAACAGCTACTTTTATTTTATGAAGGAAAACCTTTTCGGCAAAACCGATGTTGATTTTGACCGCGTTAATTTTCTTTCGGGTACTGCTGAAGATATGGAGGCAGAGTGTAACCGCTACAGCAGCAAAATCAAGGAAAGCGGCGGAATTGATATCCAGCTTTTAGGCATCGGCACTAACGGACATATCGGCTTCAATGAGCCCGGTGATACCTTTGCTGACGGACCTTTTGCCGTAAAGCTTACCCAAAGCACCATCGACTCAAATAAAAAATATTTTGAGGCCGTGGGTGACACTATGCCCGAATACGCTCTTACGATGGGCATCGGCGACATTATGAGAAGTAAAAAAATTATCCTTATTGCTACGGGTATCAGCAAGGCAAAGGCAATAAAGGAGCTTGTTGAGGGCGAGGTTTCACCTCTTTGTCCCGCAACTATTCTCAAGCTTCATTCCGATGTTACCGTATTCCTTGATAAGGAAAGTGCATCTCTTCTGAGTGAGGGCAGATAATTTTTTCAGAAAGGTGATTCCCTTTTGTGAATCGATGGCGTTATGAGCATTGATAACAAAAAATTAAAGACGTGTCCTATAATAACCGAAACCACAGCTACCGATAAGGGTGAAGTCCGTATTAAATGGCTTGAGGTTGAAGGGGCAGAGAAATACGCCGTAAAGCGCGCCGAAAAGCCTGAGGCTGAGCCTGCACTTCTCGGCTGGTCAAAAAACGGTGAGTACCTGGATACTACGGCAAAGAAAAATGTTACATATTGGTACAGAATTTATGCTGTAAAAACCTTTAAAAATAAAAAATCGTCAAAGAAAACAAGCCCCGTTGCGGCATACATTATTTCGGATGTAAGAGCTCCCGAAAATGTCAGAGCAGTCGGCAAGGGTAAGAAAATCAGGCTTGAATGGAAGGCTCCCGAGGGTGCAGATTCATTTCTTATTTATCGCAGAAATGATTATTTTAACCAATATCTTCCTTTGTGCAAGGTGAATGAGTCTTGCTTCGTTGACGAAAATGTTGTCAGCGGTCAGGTTTATCATTACAGTGTGCAGAGTCTTTCAGGCGCTTTCCAGGGAAATTTCAGTAAAGAGGTTACTTGTGTCTGTCTTGATTCGGGTGAGCTTCTTGAGGTAAAAACGAGACTTTTTAAAAAGGTTGAGTTGAAGGCGAGGATAGTTGCAGGAGCCGACGGTTATATTTTTGAACGCAGCGAGGACGGGGAAGTTTTTGAGGAAATCGGAAGGACGGCTTCCGACGTTTCCTTCAGACATACCGATAAGGCCGAAAAAGCCTTTAAGGTTTATTTTTACCGTGTACGTGCATATAAAAATGTTTGCGGAAAAGCTGTTATAAGCAAACCGTCAAAGGCTGTCAAAGTCAAAACAAAATAATTTTTACTTAAAATATTGACTATTTCAGTCAATTGAGTTAGAATGTAAATGTATAAATACAAATTTTAAGAATGGAGGCAAAACATTATGAAGAAAAACTTTAAGAAATTTATTTCACTTCTCCTCTCTGTGCTTATGCTTATGTCTGTAATGGCAGTAGGTGCTTCAGCTGAGGACGTAACAGAAGCTCCCGAAACCGAAGTAGCAACACATCGTGGCTTTATTGAAATTTTCATTGATTTCTTTACTGAATTCATTGATTTCATCGTTTACATCTTCTACGGTGTTTTCCGCGGTGAACCTGCATAAACAAAAAAGTTGAGGCTTACGCCGACACCACATAAGGCAGTATTTCTTTAAAATGTGAAATTTTGGCACAATAATGCGTTAAAACCGCCCGATATGCGTCAGCATTACCGGACGGTTTTGCCTTTTTTTGTACTCAAAATTTTCATTTTAAAGTGCTTCGCAGTTTCGTAAGATAGTAAAATTTCTTGTATTGAAGCCACAAAACGCAGCAAGGCTGACGCCTTGCGAGGCTTTTGGCAATAATACAGGGAATTTTTATCGAGAAACAAATACTTCCTTATGTGGTGTCGGCGTATTCAACAGCCTCATTTTTTATGCCTTGTTTTATTTTGCCTTTTCGTAAATTGCCTTGAGTCCGTCAAGGAGAAGATTTTCATCATAAATTATTTTTTCTTCGCAGCAGGGGATGATGCCCGTGCTGTAGCCGCCTGTGGCAACAAGGGTACACTCGTCGTAGCCGAGCTCGTTTCTTATTCTTTTTATCATACCGTCAAGCATAGCCGCTGTTCCGAAAACAATGCCGCTTTGCATACATTCGGTTGTGTTTTCACCGACAGCCTTTTCGGGGGTTGTTAAGCTTACGGAGGGTAAAAGAGCCGCATTTTTCGCCAAAGCGTCAAGAGAAATCTTTACACCGGGGGAAATAGTACAGCCACGGAAAGTTCCATCCTTATCAATGACGAGGATTTTTGTCGCGGTGCCGAGGTCACACACAAGGCAGGGGAGAGGATATTTTTCTCTGGCTGCAACTGCGCCTGCGATAAGATCAGCACCGAGGTAGGAAACGGGCAGAATGTCAACCTTTAGTTCACCGTAATTTTCTCCGCCGACGATGACGGGGTCAATTCCTGTTGTGTGCTTTACTGCACGGCTTACCGCCTGGGTAAGCTCGGGCACAACGGAGGCAAAAACACAGCCCGTAAATTCCGAGGGCTGAACATTATATAAATTGAAAATATCGAGAAGGTCGATGGCATATTCGTCGCCTGATTTGTGTCTTGAGGTGTAAAGACGGGAAACAAAAATCAGTTCATCGTCTCTGAAGGCGCCGAGGGTGATGTTTGTGTTGCCCATATCAATTGCCAAAAGCATAAAATCACTCCTTAAAAGCTATGATAAAATTATATACAACATTGTGGCAAAAGTCAAATAAATATGATACAATTAGTTTAATTACAGAAAAAGAATGTGGTGAATTATGAAGTGCAGTATTTGTCCCCGTGAATGCGGGGCAGACAGAAAAAAGGGCCCGGGCCGCTGCGGAGTGGGCGAAGAGTTTACTTTAGCCCGTGCGGCAAAGCATTTTTGGGAGGAGCCTCCCATAAGCGGAAAAAGGGGCAGCGGTACTGTCTTTTTTTCCGGGTGTAATTTAGGCTGTGTCTTTTGCCAGAATTATGAAATAAGCCATGACTGCAAGGGCAAGACTGTAAGCAGTCAGAGACTCAGAGAAATATGTGACTGTCTTATAAACGAGGGAGCGCATAATATAAATTTCGTCAATCCGACTCATTATGCTCTTGCTCTTTCGCTTTTTCTCAAAGAAAACAGCTTGTCTGTCCCGGTGGTCTATAACAGCTCAGGCTATGAAAAGACAGAGACTTTGGAAAAATTAGAAGGAAAGATTCAGATTTATCTGCCCGATCTTAAATACATAAGCGACGACAGAAGCCAAAAGTATTCCTCGGCATCCGATTATTTCACCTTTGCCTCAAAGGCGCTTATTGAAATGAAAAGGCAGTGCCCCGAGAATATTTATGACGAAGAGGGGATAATGCAAAAGGGTATGATAGTAAGGCATCTTATTCTGCCGAAAAACACTAATCAGTCCCTTAAAATTCTCGATTGGATAAAGGAAAATCTCGGCACGGATACAGTCATAAGCCTTATGTCTCAATACACTCCCTACGGTAAAATAGAAGAGTACCCCGAGCTTCAAAGAAAAATTACCCAAAGGGAATATTTAAAGGTTACCGATTATGCCGAGGAGCTCGGCTTTGAAAATATCTTTACTCAAAGCTCACTTTCAGCCGATGAAGATTTTATTCCCGATTTTGACTTTACGGGAATATAAAAAAAGGTCTTTATTTTTCGGAAAATATGTGTTAAAATCAAAAAGTAAAAAATCAACGGAGGTTTTTAAAATGAAAGGATTTATGAGTGAATTCAAAAAGTTTATTATGCGCGGTAACGTTATCGACCTTGCTGTCGGTGTTATCATAGGCGGTGCCTTCCAGGCAATTGTCAACTCCTTGGTAAATGATTTCGTATCTCCCGTGCTTTCTCTTTTAACAAAGGGCATCAACTTTGCCGACAAGTTCATCGTTCTTGCTTCCACAGACGAGGTCTTTGCTACTGCTGAGGCAGCCAAGGAAGCAGGCTACGCTACTCTTAATTACGGTGCATTTATCACAGCCGTAATCAACTTCCTTATTATGGCTTTTGTTATCTTCCTTCTCGTAAAGGGCATCAACAAGCTTTCCGAAATCGGTAAGAAAAATGATGAGCCTGTTGAGGAAGCACCCACAATAAAGGAATGTCCCTTCTGTAAAAGTGAAATCAGCATCGAAGCTGTCAAATGTCCTCATTGTACCTCTGACCTTCCTGCAGAGGAGGCGGCAGAATGATTGGTTTTATCGGTGCCGGTAATATGGCTTCAGCCATTATAGCCGGTATGTGTAAGGCTGAATTTGTAAAGAGTGAGGATATTGCTGTTTTTGATTTGGATGAAAGCAAAACAAAAGTTCTCCATGTTAATTACGGTGTTACCGTTAAGACCTCGGCAAAAGAAATTGCTGAAGAATGCGAATTTATCGTTCTTGCCGTAAAGCCGAATATTATCGCTTCCGTGCTTTCAGATATTGACGGCATCGCAAAGGAAAAAAATCCTCTCTTTATTTCTATCGCCGCAGGCAAGACAACGGAATATCTTCTTTCCTGCGTCAGCTATGAGGCTAAGTTTATCCGTGTTATGCCCAATATCAATGCTCTCGTCGGTGCGGCTGTGTCGGGCTATTGCGGTACGGCAAATGTGAGCGAAAAGGATATGAGCTTTGCCGAAAGCTTTTGTGAATGCTTTGGTACTGCCGTTAAAATCGACGAAAAGCTTTTTCCGATTTTCAGCGCTATAGGCGGCTGCTCACCCGCCTTTACTTATATGTATATTGATGCTCTTGCAAGAGCCGCAGTGAAAAACGGTATGCCGAAGGCTCAGGCTCTTAAGGTTGCCGCACAGTCGGTTTTAGGCAGCGCAAAGACAATTCTTGAATCCGACGATCACCCCTGGACGCTTGTTGACAGAGTATGCTCACCTGGAGGTACCACAATCGAAGGTGTGGCTTCTCTTCAGAATGACGGCTTCGAAGCGGCGGTAATGAATGCTGTTCAGGCATCCTTTAACAAGGATAAAAAGGTATAAAACGAAAGAGGCAGTTGGGCGACACTTCACAAGGAAGTTAAGGTTTTTATTGGCTCTTTTCCGCTTAAACATTATGAAAAACTCCCGAAATACGCGAGTATTACGGGAGTTTTATCATTTCCTTTAAACGAAAAATTTCTCAATAAAAACTGCTT
>JAZUMO010000082.1:0-5369 GCA_045603665.1 Acutalibacteraceae bacterium | reverse complement strand
AATCCGAACCCTTTTCCTATTGGGAAAATTTGGTTCGGATTTTTCTGGTTTGGTGCGAGAGACGGGACTTGAACCCGTACGAGCTGCCCCACACGCCCCTCAAACGTGCGCGTCTGCCGATTCCGCCACTCTCGCATATTTATTTTATGCACTCACTTGAAGCTGTCGTGCGCGTGACTCTTGCGGTTCCCAAAATTCACCGTCGCTGTCCGCTTGTAAATTTTGACCGCTGCGCCATCCTCACCTCGCTTTATCCTCCACCGGAGGCGCTTCTGTGATGATGCTGCCGATTCCGCCACTCTCGCATATTAACTTCTTGCTCTCGCAAGTGCTTGTATACTATATCATCATCGAAGAGAAATGTCAAGACCTTTTTACAAAAAATTCGAATTTTTATAAAAAAATCCCGTCGGCTTTCAGGCTTGCTTTTGCTTTGTGCCGACGGGGAAAATATTATATCTGAAGCTGGAGGGGTAAGGATATCGCACCGTCGGAAGCAAGTGCACCTTCCTCGAGGCAAACATAGTACTGATAGTACTCGGGTGAATAATAGAAGTCACCGTCATCAACTGTGATGTAGCAACAGATAAGCGGCTCGCCGTCACTTTCCGTCAGGGCGATTTCCAGGTTTGCCGCAGTTTTTTGGATTATTGATGCACCGGACATCTCATAGATGAAAACACTTCCCTGAACGGAGACGTTTTCGCCTAACGGAGTGGAGATTTCAAGAATAACCTCGTCAAAAAACTCTGTGTCGGGTGTCTGGATTATTGTGTAGTCCTCAATGGAGGTATAAACCTTGCCGTCGGCAGAAATGTCACCGTCTGAGTAACCTGAAATTACCAGCTCCGGGGTACCTGTGTAAGCTGTGGTAGGTTCTGTTGTGGGAGCTGTTGTAGGCTGTGTGGTGGTTTCTGTCGTGGTAGGCTCTGTTGTGGTCTCGGTGGTAGCTTCTGTTGTTGTAGGCTCCGTTGTGGTGGGTACCGTAGGCGGAACAGTTGTTGCTGCAGTGGACGGGACAGTTGTGCTTACGGTGGGCGGAACGGTTGTGGGCAGGGTGGTAGCCTTAGGAGAATCTGAACCTCTGCCTAAGAAAATGACACCGATTATGAGGGCAATGATTGCAATTACGGCTGCCACAAGCAGATATATTTTTTTATTGTCTTTTCCGTCGTCCTCATCCTCCTCGGCTGATTCCTTGAAGGTTTCTCTGAAGGCATTCTTTTCTGCTTCGGAAACGGCTGTGTCGGGACGGAGATAGATTGACGGCTCTTCGTCTTCCTCTTCGTCAGAAATCTGAAAGCCTGCTACAGGAGAAGCCGGTACCACGGGAATATACACAGGGGGCTGAGGTGCAGACTGGTAGGACTGCTCTTCGGGCTCAGAAATAATTTCCATATATCTTCCGAGCTCAGCCTTCATGAGAAGGGGACTGAAAAATCGGTCTGACTGTCGGTGGGCAAGGGCCTTGGAAATCAGCCTTGCCATTTCAGCGTCAGCGTTTGCGGGGGCGGGAATTGATTCACCGCGCATCTGCTTTTCAAAGGCAATCTCTCTGTCGCTGAGAGAAACGGGATTCGGATACTCGGGCAGGAAGGGGAGTCGGTTATTGTTAAGAAGCTTGTAAAGAAGAACACCTATCGCATATATATCCGAGGTGGTATCATAGGCAGCCTCTTTGTAAACCTCGGGAGCCATATAGGGTGAGGCCTCTGTTTTTCCGCGTCCTGCAATATTTGAAATGCCGAAATCGCCGAGCTTGAAATTACCCTCGCTGTCAACATAGATGTTTTCGGGTTTTATCTGGTGGTGCATAATGCCGATGCTTCTGAAGCCCTCGGCGGCAGAGCAGAGATCGCAGCAGATTTTTACTGCCTGCTCGGTGGTTATGTCGTTTACTCTTACCTTTTCGCTGAAGGGGGACAAAAGCTCCATAAGCATAACCACATAAAAGCAGGAGCTTTCCTTGACGATTGTGAAATTATCGAAGCGTACAATGTTGGGACAGTTCCGTAATGCAAGCATTCTGTTCATATTGTCCGTTACGGCGTTTTCGATGGTTTCGAGATATTCGCCGACGGTTTTGTATTTGCCGGATTCGATAACACGGCTGAGCTCCTTATCGTTTGCGGGGAATTTGAGTGTTTTAAGGGCAAGAAATTCTGTAACACCGTTTACGGTTTTATACACCTTGAAAACCTTTGAGTGTCTTCCCTCGGCAATTTTTGAATCAACATACCAGGTGCCGAAAATTGGCTCAAGAGCTTTAAGCTTTTCAATTGTCATTTTGTTTTCAACTCCTTGTGACAAAAGATATTCAATATATACTATACCATTATTGCTCCGTTTAGTCAAGAAAATGAATGGCGGTGGGAAATGTTATTATTTATTTTTTCTATTGAATTAATCCGGTAGGTGTGGTATAATGGCAAAAAAGTATGATGACTTTTGCTGTCAGCTTTATCGTCTGAGGGATTAAATCAAAAATTTGTCAAAGAGAGGATAGAATATGAAGAATTACAAGTTTAAATTTTCTGTAATTATTCCTGTTTATAATGTTGAAGATTATCTTGAGGAAACCATAGAGTCAGTTCTTAATCAGACTCTGGATTTCAAGGATAACATACAGATAGTCCTTGTAAACGACGGATCACCCGACAATAGTGGAAAAATATGCGAAAGATACCATAATCTCTATCCGGATAACATCAAATATGTCATAAAGGAAAACGGCGGTGTAAGCAGTGCCAGAAACCTCGGACTTGAGCATGCTGAGGGTGAATTTATCAATTTCCTTGATTCGGATGATAAGTGGGGTTATCTTGTTTTTGAAGAGGTTAATAAATTCTTTGAGGAACATGACGGAGAGATAGATGTTGTTTGCACCAGAATGAGAATTTTTGATGCAAGATCAGCCTGGCATGTCCTGGATTACAAATTCAATAATGGAACAAGAGTGGTCGATATAACCGATGAAGAGGAGCAGGACTCCATACAGCTCCATGTGTCATCAGCTTTCATAAAAAGAGAAGCTATCGCCGATGAAAGATTCAATGAAAAGGTTAAATTCGGTGAAGACGCACTCTTTATCAATTCAATTATCCTTAAAAAGCTCAGGTACGGTCTTATCAAAGATTTTCTGTATTATTACAGAAAAAGACCCGACCAGTCTTCGGCTACTCAGACACAAAAATTCAACGAGGAGTTTTATACGATTTCGCCGCAGCTTTATTACAGAGGTGTAATTGACCTTTCGGAAAAATACTGTGGCGAGATTATTCCCTATATTCAGAATATCCTTGCTTATGATATAGGCTGGAGAGTGGGAGCTGTTCCTCCTGATGAAATTGTCGGAAACGAAGAGCTTTACGGACAGTATTGCGCATTCCTTCAGGAAATGCTGTCTTATGTGGATGAAAGAATACTCCTTTGCAGCAAAACGCACAAAAATATTGCCAAAAAAATCGCACTGATAAAATTAAGAAACGGTAAAGATCTGCTCGCGGAAACGACTTTTGATCCTGAAGAAAAAATAGTAAGGTATAAGGATATCAACCTTTTGATTCCAAAAAATAATCATGGCTGCTGTGCTATCAATTATTGCTGTATAGAAAAAAACAAGCTCGTTATTGAGGGCCTTCTGGCAAAATGGGTGCTTGAATGCTGCGGTGATTCTGAAATAAAGCTTATTCTCCGCGTGGGTAAAAAGGATTATCCTTTGGAATTGTCCGAGTATCCATTTATCAAGCAAAGCAATTTTTACGGAATAGAGCAGCGAAACCTGTTGTTTAAAAAAGAGATTAATCTGAAACACTTCTTCAAAAAGAAGGATGATGTGAAAATCCGCCTGGTTTTGTCGATTGATGACGTTAAGTGCAATCTTTCAATAAAATATGGAAAGTTTGTTCCCAACGCAATCAAGTTCAAGCCTATGTACAATGTATTCGGAAAATATGTTATGATTCCGCGCAAAAGTCATATAAGCATTTACAAGCCAGAAAATATCAGGAAGGAAAAAATAGAAAGAGAAAAAGAATGTCAGAAATGGCTTCGTGAAAACGAGCTCGGACATATAGCCTCGTTCAGATGTAAATGCATATTGTTCAAAAAGTTTTTATTCAGAAGCAGGAAAATATGGCTGGTGAGTGACAGATTTGATAAAGCAAATGACAACGGTGAGGTGTTCTTCAGATATCTGTGCAAAGCTACAAAAAACACACCGATTGTTCCTGTGTTTGCTATCAGCAAATACAGTGAAGATGCAAAAAGATTATCAAAAATCGGTAAAGTAGTATATTTTGAAGATGAAGAAAAATATAAAAAGTATTTCCTTTGCGCTGATAAAATTATCACCTCTTCGGGAGGCGAATTTGCGACTAATCCTCTCGACAGCACGGAAAGAATATATCTTACGGATCTGATAAAATCGGAGCTTGTTTTCCTTCAGCACGGAATAATTTATAATGATTTGTCCTCATGGCTGCAGAAATACAATAAAAACATAAAGCTTTTTGTAACGTCGGCTGAAAAGGAATACGAAAGCATCGTAAACGGTAACTATTTTTACAGCGAAAAAGAGGTTCTGCTTTCCGGCCTTGCTAGATATGATAAGCTTGAGAGCAAAACGGAAAAGCTGATTGTTGTGCTGCCTACATGGAGAAGAAGCATAAAAGAAAGTTATAACAACAGATCTGAAAGCGTATATTTCCCGGATTTTGTTTCCACGGAATATTTCAGGTTTTATAACTCTCTCATTAATGATGAGAGGTTGCTGAGTGCTATGAGAAAAAAAGGTTATAAGGGTCTGTTCTGCCTTCATCCAATCCACGCAAAGCAAAGTGTCGATTATACAGAAAACGATGTTTTCAGAATCAATGAGGGCTTTATTGATTATGCTAAAATCTTTTCTGAGGCTGCTATGATGATAACGGACTATTCTTCTGTTTTCTTTGATTTTGCCTATCTCAGAAAGCCTTTGGTATACACTCAGTTTGACAAAGAAGAGTTTTATGAGGAAGCCAATTTTGAGGAAGGCTACTGGGATTGGGAAAATGACGGATTCGGTCCGGTTTGCAACGATATTGATTCAGCTGTCAGTGCAATTATTTCAGCTATTGACCGAAATTGCGAAAACGAGCAGAAATATCTTGAAAGAATAGACAGCTTTTATGCTTTCAGAGACAGAAACAATTGTAAAAGAATATTTGAGGCTATCAAAAATATGGGTTAATAAGGAGGCATGATAAAAAGTAAGTGGTAGAAAAATCCGAGAACTTTGTTTATGTGTTATGATAAAGATAACAGGAAGACAGAGTAGAAACTAATTCGACATAGCTACTGGTCTACGAGATCGCTTAAGGAGAATGAAG
>JAZUMO010000081.1:0-9297 GCA_045603665.1 Acutalibacteraceae bacterium | reverse complement strand
AGAAAAGAAAAGAAAGTGCTCTATTTCTTCCGCTACTGCCTCCTTTGAATGGAGAGATACAAAAATCAATATTCTCGATGCTCCCGGTAAGTTTGACTTTGCCGGCGGTATGGCTGAGGCTATGAGAGCTGCCGACTGTGCAGTTATCGTTACTTCTGCAGGCTCAGGAATTGATGTAGGTCTGGAAAAGGCTATCAAGGCAGCCGATCAGAGAGGCATCGCTAAATTTTTCGCTGTTACTAAGGTTGACTCCGAAAACAGAGACTTCTATAAAACCTTTGAAGCTCTCAAGGAAGAGCTCGGTAACAAGCTTTGCCCCGTTGTTGTTCCCTATATGAACGGCCCCGTATGCGAAGCCTTTGTAAATCTTTGCTCAAACAAGGCTTTCAAATATCCCAACGGCAGACCCGTTGAAATCGAAATTCCTTCCGATGCAAACATCACAGCTATGAGAGCTGCTCTTGAAGAAGCAGTTGCCACCGTTGACGAAGAGCTTATGGAAAAGTTCTTTGAAGGCGAGCCCCTTACAAAGGAAGAAATCATCAGAGGCCTTACAGAAGGCGTTGAATCCGGTGAAATCTGGCCTGTATACGCTTGCTCAGCTACAAAGGTTGACGGCTGTGATATGCTTATGGATGCTATCGTTTATTCTGCTCCCTCTCCCGATAAGGCAAAGCCCGAGCTTGCTACCGACGCAAACGGCGAGCCTATTGAGGTTAAGGCTGATCCCAACGGACCTCTTGCAGCTCTTTGCTTCAAGACTGTTGCTGACCCCTTCGTCGGTAAGATGTCCTTTGTAAAGGTTGTTTCCGGCAAGATTACAGCTGACACTCCCGCTTATAACGCAAGAACAGGCGAAAGCCAGAGAATGGGTAAGCTCGTTACAGTAAGAGGTATCAAGCAGGAGGATACTGCAGAAATTCCCTGCGGTGATATCGGCGTTATCACAAAGCTTTCAGGTCTTGCAACAGGTGACACTCTTTGCTCGGCAAAGGATGTTATCAATCTTGCAGGCGTAGACTTCCCCGAAGCTTCTCTTTCAATGGCAGTTGTTGTCAAGAAGAAGGGTGAAGAAGAAAAGGTTGCTTCCGGTCTTCGTAAGATTATCGCTGAAGATCCCACAATCACCTTCGTATCAAACGAAGAAACCAAGGAAATGGTTGTTTCCGGTCTTGGTGAACAGCATCTTGATATCGTTGTTTCTAAGCTTAAGACAAAATACGGTGTTGACATCGACCTTAAGATTCCAAAGGTTGCTTACAGAGAAACAATCCGTAAGAGCTGTCAGGTTCAGGGACGTCATAAGAAGCAGTCAGGCGGTTCAGGTCAGTTCGGTGATGTATGGGTACGCTTTGAGCCCCACAGTGGCGACGAGCTTATCTTTGAAACCGAGGTTGTCGGCGGCTCCGTTCCCAAAAACTTCTTCCCTGCAGTTGAAAAGGGCTTGCAGGAAGCTATCCTTAAGGGGCCTCTTGCAGGTTATCCAGTTGTTGGTCTTAAGGCTGTTCTTTATGACGGCTCCTACCATCCCGTTGACTCCAACGAAATGGCATTCAAGACCGCAGCTAAAATCGCTTATAAGAACGGTATGGCTCAGGCAAGTCCCGTTATCCTCGAGCCTATCGGTGAATTGAAGGTATATATGCCCGATGCTAACCTCGGTGACATTATGGGTGACATCACCAAGCGCCGTGGCCGCGTTCTCGGTATGGGTGCGGCTGACGAGCCGAAAATGCAGGAGCTTGTTGCTGAAGTACCTATGGCAGAAATGGGCGACTTTGCTATCACTCTTCGCTCTGTAACAGCAGGAAGAGGCTACTTCACTCTTAACTTCGCCCGTTACGAGGACGCTCCCGTTCCCGTTGCACAGAAGGTTATTGAAGAAGCAAAGAAGGATATGGAAGAATAACCCTAATACCTCATTTATAAATTCCAAACCGAAGACGGACAGAGAGAAATCTCTGTCTGTTTTCGGTTTTATGGAAAGATTTCCGGCTATAAGCAAAAAAAGAAAAAGTCTCAGCTGCTTTTTTCGCTGAGACTTTTTTCAATTAGTATCTTTATGCTCTTGCTACCATTTCGCCGTAAAGCTCTTTTTCTTCCTTGATGAACTGTTCGATAGTTTCTACTGAGGGCATCGCTGCGCTGCAGGAGTGAGCAGAGATAAGCATGGAAGCAGAGGCAGTACCGAATTCGAGAGCGTCAATCATCTCGTATCCGTCGAGAAGACAGCGGATAAATGCGCTTGCATAGCCGTCACCGCCGCCGAAGCCCTTCATAGCCTTTACGGGGAAGGGCTTGATAGAATAGCTCTTCCCGTCATTTGTGTAAGCTGTTGAGCCGTCCTTGCCGTGCTTGATAATAACAATCTTTGCACCGTAGGAGTGCCAGAGCTTTGCACTTTCTTCGTCAGTTTTGCAAACGCCTGTAATTGCTTCTGTAAGGTCGTATTCCTCTCTTGAGCCGAGGATTATGTCTGCATTGCGGGCAACCATCTGGTAATAAACAGAAATTTCATCCTTGTTCTTCCAGGTGTATGCACGGTAGTCAATATCAAAGATAACAACAACACCGTTTTTTTTGGCCAGCATCATAGCCTTGAGTGCCGCATCTCTGGAGGGACTCATTGAAAGAGCGGTACCTGAAATAACGATTGCCTTTGCTGAGGCAATGTATTCCTCTTTTACTTCTTCGGGCTCAAGCATAAGGTCAGCTATGGAGTCACGATACATAAGGATGGAGCTTTCTGTGGGACTCTTGATTTCAGTAAAGGTAAGGCCTAACTTTTCACCGTTTTTTGCACGGTAAATGTTTGAGGTGTCGATGCCGTCCTTGTTGAAGTAATCGATAACGAAATCACCGTGCTGGTCATCGGATACCTTACCGATGAAGCCTACCTTTTTGCCGAGTCTTGCAAGACCGACAGCAATGTTTGCAGGTGAGCCGCCGACATATTTGTTGAAGTTGCAGCTTTCTGCAAGGGGTCTGTTCATATCTGTAGGATTGAAGTCGATGGCAACTCTGCCGATGGGGATAACATCAAGGGGCTTGCTTTGGTCAAATTCAACGTATTTCATGGTATGCGCTTCCTTTCAGATTTTTATTATTAATGTTTATATTTTAACACTTTTCAGGCTTTTCCCTGTGAATGGAATATTTCTATATGCTTTTTCGCATTTTCATAGGCACCGTCGATTTCCTTCTGATGAAGGTCGTAGTAGCCTTTGATTTCGCCATTTTCATATCCTTCTCTTACCTTTCTTTCGCAGGAGGCGAATGTAGCGGTTGCGATATTGATTTTCTTTATACCCTTCTGATGGCACTTTATGAAATCTTCGGGCTCGATACCTGTACCGCCGTGAAGAACAAGAGGCACCGAAACAGCTTTTGCAACATCCTCAAGAATGTCAAAGCGAAGCTCGGGAGCTTCCTTGTAAAATCCGTGTGCGTTGCCGATGGCAATTGCCAGAGCGTCAACACCTGTCTTTTCAAAGAATTCCTTTGCCTGAGCGGGTGAGGTGCAGCGCATGGCAATATCTACGCTTCCGTCCTCACTTCCTCCTACGCAGCCGATTTCGGCTTCTGTAGCGGCACCGTATTTTTTCGCAAGAGCAACGACTTCCTTTGTTTTTTCAACATTTTCCTCAAAGGGAAGATGTGAGCCGTCAAACATAACGGAGGTAAAGCCCAGCTCAAGAGCATTTTTTATGCAGTCGATTGTGGTGCCGTGGTCAAGATGCACTGCGACGGGCACCTTAGCATTTTTTGCTGCGGCGAGCATACAGGGGCCGATTATGTTGAGAGGTGAGTAATTGAGTCTTACCTCGGCAATCTGCAGAATAATCGGTGAGTTCATTTCCTCGGCGGCCTTGATTACACCTAAAATCATTTCCATATTTGCAATGGAAAATGAGCCTACGGCATAGGAGCCCTCCTGTGCTTTTTTCAGCAGGTCTTTCATATTTACAAGCATACAGATTCTCCTTATTCTATTGATTTAAGAGATTCAACCATATCTACCTTCTTCAGCTTATAATGAAGAACGAGGTTTACGGTCATAGAGAAGGCAAAGGACAGAGCAACCGAATAAAGGAAGCTCATAAATGAGATGTCTCTTACAAAGGTGATGATGTCCACCTCAGCCACAAGAAGCACAAGTCTGTGGACAACAACGCCGAAGAGAAGGCCTTCCAGGGTACCGATAACAGTCAGTATGATGTTTTCACGGAAAATATAAGATGAAACCTCTTTGTCGTCAAAGCCTAAAACCTTGATTGTTGCAATTTCTCTTATTCTTTCTGTAATATTGATTACGGAAAGATTATAAAGAACGATGAAGGCAAGAAGTCCTGCGCAGACGATAAGGATAATTACGATGTAGTTGATGGAGTTCATAATATTCTGGAAGGAATTCTGAATCTGATTGGTGAAGGCGACGGCGCTTATGTCGTATTCACTCATAAGATTCTTTGCCAGAAGAGTTTTCTGCTCCTGCTCCATATCGGGAATTGCAAGATTTGCTGAAACGTAGTTATAAAGGGGATTGATGCCGAAAACTGCTTTGTAAAGATCCTTGGTAAGGTATACATAATGGAAACAGTAGTTTTCTGCTACACCGGCTACGGGTATTTTAAGACTGTAGCCGTCATTGATTATGATGTCTATATTGTCACCGGGGGAAATTCCGAGCTCCTTGGCAAGCTTATCGGTTATGATTGCACCGGTTGAATCAATAGGCAAAGGCTTGCCTGTTCTTGCATCGTTGAGAGCAATGTAGTTGCTTACGGCGGAGGCATCCTCGGGAACAAGCATATAAACCTCCAGAGGCTTATTGTTTTTGTCGCTTGTTGCCTCAAAAACCTCCATATACTCTAACATTGCTGAGCCGATGCTTGCCTGGCTTTTGATGAATTCATATCCGTCACAGGGTGCAACGGTAGTATCATAGGAGCCGTTAAGAACAATCTGCATATCGTAGCGCCAGATTTTTTCTTCCGAGGTGAACTGTCTGTCCATAATCTGGTGGATAGAATCGTTGAGTCCGAAGGCAGCAAGAAGAAGTGCCGTACAGCCAAGAACACCGCCGGTGGCCATAGCAAATCTTTTAAGATTACGGAAAACATTACGGAAGGTTACCTTCCAGGTAAAGCTGAGCCTTGTCCATATTGCGGGGAACTTTTCCAAAATAACTCTCTTTCCACCCTTAGGCGCTTTCGGTCTCATAAGAGTTGAAGGAACAACCTTAAGATTGTTATAGCAGGTATACCAGGTTACCCCCACTGTTGAAAGGATGGAAATGAGAATTGCGGGGAAGGCAAAGGAAATACGGTATTTTATTATCATATCCGGCAAGGAGTAAAGAATGCTGAATGCTGAATGTGCCAGAGACGGGAAGAGAGCAAAGCCCATAAAGGAGCCTGCCACGCTGCCGATGGTTGAAGCCAGAGCAGCATAGACGAGATATTTTGCTATAATCTCTGTATCCGTAAAGCCTAGAGCCTTGAAGGTGCCGAGTCTTGTTCTTTCCTCTTCAATCATTCTTGCCATTGTGTTAAGGCACATAAGTGCGGCAACTACAAAGAACAACCATGGGAAAAGAATGGCAATGGCGGCAGTTCTGTTAGCTGTCTGGCCGTATTCCTCAAAGCCTAAAAGACAGCTGTTTCTGTCGTTTACATACCATTTTGCATTGTCGAGGCCTAAAAGGAAATCCTTTGCTGCGTCGAGTTGATTTTTTGCGTTTTCAAGCTGCTCGTTTGCCTGAAGCTTTGCCTTTTCAAAGTCAGCCTCAACGGTGGGAGCCTTATCTTTTGCGATGATAAGATTAGTTTCAAAGGTATTTATCTGATTTTTCATATCGCTCAGCTGAGAGAGTACCTCTAATTCACCAAGCTGTATGTCATAGCCTGCAGTAGTAAGCTGATTTTCAGCCTCCTGAAGCTGTGTCTGCGCCTGGTCAAGCTTTACTCTTGCCTGCTGAAGCTTACCTACAAGCTCCTCAGCCTTATCGAGCTGTGCTTTCTTTTCGGCAAGGGTTGTCTGTGCTGCGGAAAGCTCCTGCTTGGAGGAGGAAAGCTTTGCTTCAAAGGATTGAAGCTGAGGCTCCATATAAGCCATCATTTCTTCGGCAGTACCGACAGCAGTAAGGGAATTGATGGAGGCGATAATGTTGTCTACCTCCTGGCCGACAAGTCCGGATTGCTCAAAGCGGGAAATAAGCTGACCGACCGTGTCACCTTGGGTAGCATCGAACTGATCCATAGCTGAACGGGTGGTGACGACGAGGTCCTCGAGATATTCCACAGTAGTGAGCATTGAATCAACCTGCATTTTTGCAGTATTATATTCGGTTTTTGCTGTGGCAAGGCTTACATCTGCGTTGGCATATTTATCTATGGTCTTTCTCGCTTCATTATATTCGTCTCTTTTGGTTTCCCAGAGAGTGTACTGTGCGGAATGCTCAAGCTTACCTGAATCGAGGGCGTTTTTGGCTTCCATAGCCTTGTCGTTATATTCCTGCTTATACTGTAAAAGCAGAGCGTCGCCGTTGGCTGCCATATCGAGAATTTGCTTGACCTGCTCTTCGGCGTTGGCGAGCTGAAGCTCAATGTCTGCTTTTGCTTCGGCATATTCGAGCTCACTTTTTAAAACAAGTTCTGTATATTCAGCTTTGAGAGAGGCAATTCTCGGAGCAAGAAGCTCGGTGGAAATTTTTTCGATATAATCTCTGTAGGGAGTAACAAAATCGGTGTATTCGTCAGAGAAGGGGTCGTAATTTTCGCTTCCTGCAAGCTTTATGGAAATTGAGGTGTAATAGTTACTCAGAAAGTTTTCTGAGGGAAGATATACGAAGGTTCCGAGCTTACCTGTACCGACAGTGGTGTTGCCTCTGTCGTAAGAAATGTAAAGGGGTGTGCGGATGATACCTACGATTGTGTATTCCTTGTTCTGAAGGGATGAGCCGATATCTGTGCCGTCACCTTCAATTGTGATAACAGAGCCTATTTTGAATTCATCGGGTGTAGAAAGAACGCTTTTGTCCACAAGACACTGGTTTGAGGATGTGGGCCAGGAGCCGTCGATGAGCTGAGGACGGTTCATATAGTAGGGGTCGTCTGCTCCGTTAGCTGCACCGTAGACCTTATTGATGTCAAGACTGTAGGCACGGACAGTCATTTCCGAGCCGTCAATATCGTTTATGGGCTCACCGTTTACCTTGACCACACCGTCAACGAATTTTTCGCCTGAGATGCTTTCGACACCCGTTACCGAGCCGATAACAGCAAGGTCATTGTCCGTAAGACCGGCGGTGGAGACAATCTGGATATCCATAGCGTTGCTGTCGTTTACATATTGTGTGGCTGTGTCATACATATTCGGGGCAATGGCGTTCATGCCCGCAAAAAAGCTGACGCCGAGGGCAACGATGGAAATAATTGAAATAAATCTCGAGAAGGATCTTTCAATTGTCCGCCTGGTGTCGGTTATTAGGATTGTGTTGATTTTCTTCTTGTTCATTTCGTTTGTTCCTTATTTTTTATGAGCCTTTTACCATTCGAGCTTTTCAACGGGGACGGGACGGTCGTTGACTGCTATTTGCACTACTCTGCCTGAGCGCATAGTGATAATTCTGTCAGCCATAGCAGAAAGAGCCTGGTTGTGGGTGATGACAACGACAGTTGTACCCGTTTCTTTACACTGCTTATGTAAAAGAGAAAGGATCTGTTTACTGGTGCGATAATCAAGAGCGCCTGTTGGCTCGTCGCAAAGAAGGATTTTAGGGTTCTTTGCAAGGGCACGGGCAATAGAAACTCTTTGCTGCTCACCGCCCGAAAGCTGAGAGGGGAAATTGTCGAGTCTTTCGTCAAGTCCGACTCTTGCAAGAATTTCTTCGGGCTTTACGGGCTTTTTACACATCTGGGTGGCAAGCTCAACGTTTTCCAGTGCAGTAAGATTGGGTACAAGGTTATAAAACTGAAAGATGAAGCCTACCTCATACCGTCTGTAATCCACAAGCTCGCTTTTTGAAAGGTCGGTGATAGGTCTGCCTGCCACACGCACCTTTCCGTCATCGCAGCTGTCCATACCGCCGAGAATATTGAGGACGGTGGACTTGCCTGCGCCGCTGGTGCCGACGATAAGACAGAACTCACCTTTTTCGATGGAAAAGCTGACACCGTCAACGGCGGGGATTATGATTTCTCCCGTCTGGTATCTTCTGTATACGTTTTCAAATTCGATAAAACTCATTTTATATCTCCTTCAGTAAGCGTTCTTGCTTCAAGAACAAGATTTGTACCTCTTTCGCACAGTGTAATTTTACATTTTCCTGCACTTTCGTTGTTATATTCCTGATAGTAGAGACAATAAACAGCGACAACTTCAAAAAAGAGATCTTTATTTTCGGCTTTTTCATATTTTTCTTTGTCGACGGTGAAAACCACATCGCTGAAATCCTCGTTGTATTTTGCGAGCTTAAGTGCGAAGGGATATTCACCTGAATCAATGAGGTAGCCGATTCCGCCGACAGTCTCCATGCCTATTGATGTAAGAATAAGTCTGTAGGAATATTCACGCATCTTGATTTTCACGTGGGTATCGCTTACTTTTTTAATGGAAAAATAACCCTGGGCTTCTGCATAAGCCTTGAGGTTGTCACGGTGCTCAGCCGGTATTATTTCAATCGGTAGGGTTACTGTTATCTTTGTTTCATAGGATGGCTTTACAAGGGGCTTTTTTGTGGTGCTTTCGAGCTCATTAAGGTCAATGGTAACGGGCTGTCCGTCAGAAGGAACAGTGGTTTCGTTGCCATTATTATCCTTGCCGTTTAAAGAAATAAGGCATACGGCGATTATTACTGCTGCGATTATGGCAATAATTGAAACAAGCTTTTTATTCATAGTTAATCTCCTTTGAGAAAATAGTCTTCTATATCAATTTATCATTATAACATAAAGTAACCTTAATTTCTATATATAAAGAAAAAAATTCACACAATATTCAAGCGGGGACAGCTATGATGATTGTTAACAGTAAATTTTGACAAAAATGACGATAAAAAAGGTCAATCTATATGTAAAAAAACAATAGACAAGGTCGAAAAAATCTGTTAAACTAAAGGGTGAAACAGTAGGTAGGTGTTTCTATAGCCTGCTTTGCTGTAAACTTAACCCAAAAATTTATTTATCAGGAGGAGATTCCAATGAGCAAAAAATGGGTATACCTTTTTAAAGAAGGCAACGGCACAATGAGAGAACTTCTCGGAGGTAAGGGTGCTAACCTTGCTGAAATGACCAA
>JAZUMO010000080.1:0-23822 GCA_045603665.1 Acutalibacteraceae bacterium | reverse complement strand
GAATCACCCACAGCCGGTGTGTTCCTTTCCGGTGTATGCCAGGGCCCGAAGGATATTCCCGAAACTGTTTCCCAGGCAGGTGCCGCGGCAGTTAAGGTTATCGGACTTCTCGCTAAGGATAAGCTCCTCACTAACCCCTGTACGGCTAAGCCCGACGAGCTTCTTTGTAACGGGTGCAGCGTTTGCTTCAATGTTTGTCCCTACGGTGCTATCAGCTATGAAGATAAGCTTATCAATGACCACGGTGTAAGAGAAACACGCCGTGTGGCTGTCGTAAATAACGCTCTTTGTCAGGGCTGCGGTGCCTGTACCGTTGCCTGTCCTTCAGGTGTTATGGATCTTCAGGGCTTCTCAAACAGACAGATTATTGCGGAGGTGGATGCTATATGTCGATAAATCAGGAATTCAAACCGAAAATAGTCGCATTCTGCTGTAACTGGTGCAGTTATGCAGGTGCCGACCTTGCCGGCGGCAGCAGACTTTCCTATCCCGCCGATGTAAAGATTATCCGTGTGCCCTGCTCCTGCAGAGTAAATCCCATGTTTATTCTCCGTGCCTTTGAAAGAGGTGCCGACGGTGTTATTATCTGCGGCTGTCATCCCGGTGACTGCCATTACAGCACCGGTAACTACTATGCAAGAAGAAGAATGACTCTGCTTTTCTCTATGCTCGATTATCTCGGCATAGAAAAGGAAAGAACCCGTGTTGAATGGGTTTCAGCGGCAGAGGGCGTTAAGTTCTCCACCACAATGAACGAATTTGTTGAGGCCGTCCGTGAACTCGGTCCCAACAGAAGATTGGGGGATCTGAGATGCAAAGATTAATTGAAAGAATGAAAGAGCTTTTAGCCGACGGCACAGTTCAGCGTGTGCTCGGCTGGAAAAAGGGTGATCTCGGCTATAATCCCGAGCCTCACTACTTTTCAAGCGCAGAGGAGCTTGACGATTTTATCTATGACGGCTTCTGCGGCGCAAACCTCAGCAAATATATGATCAAGGGCTCAAATCTTGAGGGGAAAACCCTTATTCTCCTCAAGCCCTGCGACACCTACTCCTTCAATCAGCTTCTCAAGGAGCACAGAGTTTTACGTGAAAAGGCATACATCATCGGTGTAGGCTGTAAGGGTAAGCTCGACATTGAAAAAATCAAGGCTCAGGGCATCAAGGGTATTATCGGCATCAAGGGTGCCGAAATCGACGGAAAATGCGATGAGCTTACAGTTGAAACCGTTTACGGTGAAAAGAAGGTTGCATATAAGGATGCAATGCTTGAAAGATGCCACGTATGTAAGGGCAAGGAGCATAAGATTTATGACGAGCTTCTTATTGACAGCATTGACACCTGTGACGGTGACCGCTTCACCGATGTTGACATTATCGAAGGTCTTACACCCGAGGAAAAGTTTGAATACTTCCGCAAGGAGCTTTCAAAGTGCATAAGATGTAACGCCTGCCGTAATGTATGTCCTGCCTGCTCATGCAGAAAATGTGTCTTTGATTCAAACAAGTTTGATGCAGAGCAGAAGGCAAATGTTGACCCCTTCGAGGAAAGTATGTTCCATATTATCCGTGCCTTCCACGTAGCGGGCAGATGTACCGACTGCGGCGAATGCAGCCGTGTATGTCCCCAGGGTATTCCTCTTCACCTTTTCAACAGAAAGTTCATCAGAGATATCAATGAATACTACGGTGAATATATCGCAGGTGAGGATGCAGAAACAAAAGGTCCTCTTACGGATTATACCTTAGTTGACCTTGAACCGGGCGAAAGGAGATAAGAAAATGAAAAAGCTTTTGAAATCAGATCTTAAATCTCTCCTTTCTCTCATAAACGAAAAAGAGAGAATTTATCTTCCCGTAAGCAAAGCCGGTCAGACAAACTATGCTGCCTATACCGAAGACAGCAAGGTTGACCTTGACACTCTCAAAACCGTAAAGAGCGCAAAAGAGGTTTTCTTTCCTCAGAGTGAAACTCTTTACACAGTTACCAAGGAGGATAAAAAAATCCGCATTACCCAGGAAGAGCTTGAAAAGGAAGACTTTGTTCTTTTCGGTGTAAGAGGCTGTGATGTGAAGGGCATTGAGGTGCTCGACAGAGTATTCCTTTCCGAGCCCGTTGACTCCTTCTATAAGGCCAGAAGGGACCACGGTATAATCGTCTCCTTAGCCTGCAACGAGCCCGAAGAAAGCTGCTTCTGTAAGGTTTTCGGTATCGACTGTGCCGAGCCTGAGGGCGATGTTACTCTTTACGATTGCGGTGATTATTATTACTGGAAAGCAAAGACTGAAAAGGGCGAAGCTCTTACAGATGTCTGCGCCTCAGCTCTCACCGACGCTGACGAGGCACCCGTAAAGGAAAAGCAGGAGGAAATCAGAAAGATTACTTCTCTTCTTCCTTATATGAATATTTCTCTTGATTCCTGGCATGGCGAAGCCACAAAGGAAAAATTCACCTCCGACGTATGGGCAGATATCTATAAGCCCTGTATCGGCTGCGGTACCTGTACCTTTATCTGTCCCACCTGCCAGTGCTATGATCTTAAGGACTATGACACGGGCAAGGGTATCCAGCGTTATCGCTGCTGGGACTCCTGCATGTATTCCGATTTCACAATGATGGCCCACGGTAACAACCGAACAAGCCAGATGCAGCGCTTCCGTCAGAGATTTATGCACAAGCTTGTTTACTTCCCCGCAAACAACGACGGAATGTATTCCTGCGTAGGCTGCGGCAGATGTGTTGACAAATGTCCCGCATCAACCAACATTATCAAGGTTATCAAGGCTTTTGAAAAAGAGGAGGGCAAGAAATAATGTGCGATTGTAACTGTCATCAGAATTATAAGCTTGACACTCTTGTACCTATGGTCGGTGTCATCACAGATATCCGTCAGGAAACTCCCGACGTAAAAACCTTCAGAGTAAATGCTCCCGAGGGCGGTAAGCTTTTTGAGCATATGCCCGGTCAGTGTGCAATGCTTTATGCACCCGGCATCGGCGAGGCTATGTTCTCTATTACCTCTTCACCCACAAATAAAGAATATCAGGAATTCAGCATCAAAAAGTGCGGTGTGCTTACGGATTATCTCCATGACCTTCAGGTCGGTGACGAAATCACCGTAAGAGGTCCTTACGGCAATGCTTTTCCCGTGGAAACAGAGCTTAAGGGAAAGGACCTTCTCTTCGTTGCCGGCGGTATCGGTCTTGCACCCCTTCGTTCGGTAATCAACTATGTTCTCGATAACCGTGAAAATTACGGTAAGGTAGATATTCTTTACGGCTCCCGTTCAGCCGATGATCTTGTTCAGCTCAAGGAAATCAAGGAAAAATGGATGAATGCAAAGGACGTCAATGTTTATCTCACCATTGACAGACCTCAGGACGGCTGGGACGGTCATGTCGGCTTCGTTCCTTCCTATCTCAAAGAGCTTGAGCTTTCCTGCGACAAAACTGTTCTTGTCTGCGGTCCGCCGATAATGATCAAGTTTGTTCTGGCTGCTCTTACGGATATGGGCTTTTCAAAGGAGCAGGCATATACCACTCTTGAGCTTCGTATGAAATGCGGTGTCGGCAAATGCGGCCGCTGCAACATCGGCTCAAAGTATGTCTGCAAGGACGGACCCGTTTTCCGTTGCGACGAAGTTGACGAATTACCCGACGAGTATTAATCTGGAAAGGACATTATAAATATGAGCAATTTAGTAAATGTATATTTTTTCGGTAAAAAGTATGAAGTACCGGGCGAAATGACCGTTATGACCGCCATGGAATATGCAGGCTACACTCTTTCAAGAGGCTGCGGCTGCCGTCACGGCTTCTGCGGTGCCTGTGCCACAATTTACAGAATCAAGGGTGACAACACCCTTAAGACCTGCCTTGCCTGCCAGAAGCAGGTTGAGGACGGTATGTATGTTGCATCCATTCCCTTCTTCCCCACGGATAAGAGAACCTATTCAATCGAGGAAATAAGACCCACAGAAAAAATTATGATGGAGCTTTATCCCGAAATTTACAGCTGTATCGGCTGTAATGCCTGCACAAACGCATGTACTCAGGACCTCAATGTTATGCAGTACATCGCTTATGCACAAAGAGGCGAATATGAAAAGTGCGCTGAGGAATCCTTTGACTGCGTTGCCTGCGGCTGCTGCAGCGTAAGATGCCCGGCAGAAATCTCTCATCCTATGGTCGGACTTCTTGCAAGACGTCTTGTAGGTAAGTACATCGCTCCCGAAACCGAGCATCTCAAGGCAAGAGTTGAAGAGGTCAATGAGGGCGCTTACGATGAGCTTATCGAACAGATTATGCAAAAGCCCATCACAGAAATGAAAGAACTTTATAATACAAGAGAAATTGAGAAATAAGGAGGGAAATCCAAGATGTTTACAGCTGATATGCTCGAATCAATAAAAAAGGTTGAAGCAACCAGAGAAGAAAGAATGAAAACAGAGCCCCGCAGAATGACTGCTGAGGAAAAGGACGCCCTTCTTAAGGCTTATCATCCCGACTACCGTGAAGACGGCTTTGCCGAAATCAAGGTAGGCCCCAACAAGGGACAGAAGGCTCCCAAGGAGCTCACTGACCTCCTTCATTCAAACAGCAGACTTTTAAAAGACAAGGTTGACATTACAAAGGTTGACTATGAAACTGACGTTCTTGTTATCGGCGGCGGCGGTGCAGGCTCATCTGCAGCAATCGAAGCTCACGAGGCAGGTGCAGATGTTATGATTGTCACAAAGCTTCGTATCGGTGACGCCAACACAATGATGGCTGAAGGCGGTATCCAGGCTGCTGACAAGGAAAATGACTCACCCGTACAGCATTATCTTGATGCCTTCGGCGGCGGACACTTTGCTGCAAGACCCGAGCTTCTCAGAAGACTTGTTATGGAAGCTCCCGATGCTATCAAATGGCTCAACGACCTCGGTGTTATGTTTGATAAGGACGAGGACGGCAGAATGGTTACCACCCACGGCGGCGGTACCTCAAGAAAGAGAATGCACGCCTGCAAGGACTATTCAGGTGCTGAAATTATGAGAAACCTCCGTGATGAGGTTCTCAACCGTCAGATTCCCGTTATTGAGTTCACCTCTGCAGTTGAGCTTATCAAGGACGATAAGGGTCAGGTTGCAGGTGCAGTTCTTCTCAATATGGAAACCGGTGACTATCTTGTAGCAAAGGCAAAGACAGTTGTTATTGCTACCGGCGGTGCAGGCAGACTCCATTACCAGAGCTTCCCCACCTCAAACCACTACGGTGCAACTGCAGACGGTCTTGTACTCGGCTACAGACTCGGCGCACCTCTGCTTTATCAGGATACTATCCAGTATCATCCCACAGGCGTTGCTTATCCCTCCCAGATTTTCGGTGCACTCGTAACCGAAAAGGTACGTTCACTCGGCGCAATGCTCGTCAACAAAGACGGTGAGGCTTATGCTCATCCTCTTGAAACAAGAGACGTTTCCGCATCTGCAATTATCCGTGAATGTGCTAACGGCAAGGGTGTTGACACTCCTCTCGGCTCAGGTGTATGGCTTGACACTCCGATGATTGAAATTCTCGGCGGCGAAGGCACTATCGAAAAGAGAATTCCCGCAATGATGCGTATGTATCTCAACTACGGCATTGATATGAGAAAGCAGCCCATCCTCGTTTATCCCACCCTTCATTACCAGAACGGCGGTCTTGAAATCGGCGGCGACGGCTTTACAAAGGCTATCCCAAACCTTCTTGTTGCCGGTGAGGCAGTAGGCGGTATCCACGGCAGAAACAGACTTATGGGTAACTCACTGCTCGACATCATCGTATTCGGCAGAAATGCAGGTAAGGCTGCAGCCAAGAAAGCAAAGACAATTGAGCTTGGTGAAATGAATCTTGACCACATTGAAGCATATGCTAAGGAGCTTGAAGAAGCAGGTATCGCAACAAACGATGTATCTCCTCTTCTTCTTCCCAAGTATGCTCGTCACGAAAGATAAAAGGGGGTAATTACAAATGCGTGAAATTAGCACAGATATTATCAGAGATACTATCGAAAAGCTTTGTATTGAAGCTAACTGTCATCTTCCCGGTGACGTAAAGTGTGCCATCGAATCCTGCCGTAAGTGCGAAGACGGACTTATTGCTCAGGGTATTTTGGATGACATTATCGAAAACTATAAAATTGCTGACGATGAAAATGTACCCATCTGTCAGGATACAGGTATGGCTTGTGTATTCCTTGAAATCGGTCAGGATGTACACATCGTAGGTGAAAATCTTGCCGATGCCGTTAATGAAGGTGTCCGCAGAGGCTACGATAAGGGCTATCTCCGTAAGAGCGTTGTCAAGGATCCCATCAGAAGAGGTAACACCGGTGACAACACACCCGCAATGCTTTACACCGAAATCGTTCCCGGTGAAAACATTAAAATTACTGTTGGCCCCAAGGGCTTCGGCAGTGAAAATATGAGTGCAATCCGTATGTTCAAGCCCTCAGCAGGTCTTCAGGGCATCAAGGATTTCATCATCGAAACTGTTGAAACAGCAGGTCCCAATCCCTGTCCTCCCATGGTAGTTGGCGTTGGTATCGGCGGCACCTTTGATAAGGCTGCTCTTCTCGCAAAGAAGGCACTTATGAGACCCATCGATTCAGAAAATCCCGATCCCTACTATGCAGACCTCGAAAAGGAAATGCTTGAAAAGATCAACGAGCTCGGCATCGGACCTCAGGGCTTCGGCGGCAAGACCACAGCAATCGGTCTTAACATCGAAACTCTTCCCACCCATATTGCAGGTATGCCTTGTGCAATCAACATCAACTGCCACGTAACACGTCATCAGTCGGAGGTAATCTGAAATGGAAAAGAAAATTACATTACCCCTTACCGAAGAAATCGCAAAGAGCCTTAAGGCAGGCGACAGAGTTCTTCTTACCGGTATTATCTACACCTCAAGAGACGCAGGACACAAGAGAATGTGTGAAGCTCTCGCAAGAGGCGAAGAATTACCCATCGATCCTATGAATGCCACTATCTACTATGTTGGTCCCACACCTGCTAAGCCCGGTACAGTAATCGGTTCAGCAGGCCCCACAACCAGCGGCAGAATGGACGCTTATGCTCCCACAATGATGTCCGTCGGTGCCAGAGGTATGATCGGTAAAGGCGCAAGACTTCCTGAAGTAGTAGACGCTATGAAGAAATACAGCGGTGTTTACTTCGGTGCTATCGGTGGTGCCGGCGCTCTTCTTGCTAAGTGCATAAAGTCAGCAAAGCTTATTGCTTACGAGGATCTCGGTGCAGAAGCACTCCGTGAGCTTTATGTAGAGGATATGCCTCTTATGGTTATCATTGACAGCGAAGGTAATAACCTTTACGAGCTCGGCAGAGAAGAATATCTTAACAGTAAGAAATAAGATTATAAAAGTATACTCCCTGTGCAGTATTGCATAGGGAGTATTTTTCTGTATTGAAAAAACTTTATTCTTGTGGTACAATTTTATAAAGTAAAATCAAGGAGAACAATTATGAAATACATAACCCCATTTACCCCCGAAGAAAAAATTTCTCAGGTCGCTTTAGGCTGTATGCGAATCGGTGACAAATCCGACAAAGAGATGGATTTTTATCTTAATAATGCCGTGGAGTTAGGCTTTAACTACTTCGACCACGCTGATATTTACGGCAGAGGAAAGTGCGAAGAGGTTTTCGGTGCGGCTCTTAAGAGAAATTCTTCACTTAAGGATAAAATCTATATCCAGACCAAATGCTCCATCGTGCCGGGCATAATGTATGATTTTTCAAAGGAGCATATTATTTCATCCGTTGACGGCTCACTGAAAAGATTAGGTGTTGACAGAATAGATGCCCTTCTTCTTCACCGTCCCGATTTACTTATGGAGCCTGATGATGTAGCCGAAGCTTTTGATGAGCTTGAAAAGGCAGGCAAGGTTAAGTACTTCGGTGTTTCAAACCACAGTCCTATGCAAATTGAGCTTCTTAAAAAGAGCGTTAAGCAGCCCATTCTTTTCAATCAGATGCAGCTTTCCGTTACTAATGCGGCTATGATTGCAAGCGGAGCCAATGTCAACCTTCCCAATGCTGACGGAGTGAATTATGACGGCTATTTAAGAGATTACTGCCGACTCAATAATATCACAATCCAGCCCTGGTCACCCTTGCAGTACGGCTTTATTGAGGGCAGCTTCCTTAAGAACAAAAAATACAAGGAGCTTCATAAGGTTATTGACGAGGTGGCGGAAAAGTACGGAATAACCGATACAGGTGTAGCTGTTGCCTGGCTTTTACGCCTTCCCGAAAAGATGCAGCCTATTGTCGGTTCAACAAATCCCGACAGAATCAAGGCTGTAGCCGAGGCGGCCGATATAACACTTTCAAAAGAGGATTGGTACAGAATTTATCTTGCCGCAGGCTATAAGCTGCCGTAAATCTTAAGATTTTCTTAAAAGGTCCGTAGGCTATTGCCTTTCGGGCTTTTTCTGTGATAGACTTTAGTCAGAGGTGATAATATGAAAAAAGCAGTTGAAACAGCGGCGATAATCGCAGGTGTTCTTCTTCTGGGTAACGGAATTCTGATGAGCCTTATCGCCAATTTCAATATCGGTCTTGTGCCCGTTTACGGTCTAGGTGCCGTGCTGACGGCTTACGGTATCTTTTTTGATAAAATAAAGGGCAGAAAAATTCTTGATGTTCTTCTCGGTATAGGACTTTCCGCGCTTATTGCTTTCGGCACCTTTATCGGAATTTACGGCGGTAATGATACAGCCGATTATACGGAGGAGACAGTGATTGTCCTCGGCTGCGGAATAAGAGGGGAGAGGGTGAGTGTAGGTCTTGCGAAAAGGCTTGACAAGGCTTACGAATACCACACCAAAAATCCCAATGCTGTTATCATCGTTTCGGGCGGTCAGGGACCCCAGGAGGATATACCCGAGGCATTAGCAATGAAAAGATATCTTGTGGCAAAGGGTGTCCCCGAGGAAAAGATAATAATGGAGGATAAGTCAACCTCTACCATAACCAACTTCAGAAATTCTCACGAAATAATGAAGGAAAAGGGTATGTCTGTTTCTTCGGTAGTTTTTATAACAAATGCTTATCATGTTTACCGTTCATCTTGGTACGCCAAGAACGAAGGCTTTCTCGAAGCGTCACACCTCGGAACAGATATAATATGGTATACAGTGCCGATGAATTATATGAGAGAAATGCTTGCTATAGTTAAAATGTGGGTGATAGACCAACGCTCTCCTCAAACATTATCTTAAGGGTAAGCTTGTAGAGCGGGATGACATCATCCCGCCGATTTTTTGTGATAAGCCTCTCCTGAAAGGAAAGGCGGCACACGCATTGTGACGGAAAGAGCGAAAAGCATCTGATATATTCGGGACTTACTCTTGCAGCAAGGTGACTGAAAAGCAGGCAGATAAAAAAGGGGGATGTAAAAAAACTAATTTAATTTGCGATACAGTAGGGGCACGGTGTGCCGTGTCCGCTAAGATTTTCCGATTAACCGAAAAATCAAGAGATACACATTGAATTATCATAAACAAATCAATATTTTGCTCCGTTTAAACGGGCACGGCACGTCGTGTCCCTACTTTATAAAAATAAAATAAAAAGCATAAAACCATTGTATTGGCTGAAATTTTCAGCTTTTACAATGGTTCTTGTTATATTTATTTGCTTACTTTAAGGGAATTGTAATTTTTTATATCCCCTGAATTTTTATCTTGCCCCAAATCAGAAAAGAATGATAAGGAACTGTGAAACAAGGACAACTGCGATAAGTGCGATGGGGTAGGTAGAAGCATAAGCCGCAGCCACATCCTCTGTACCAGCCGTACCGATAAGAGTGCCGAGAGCAGGGGTGGAGGTCATACCGCCGGTGATTGAGCCGAGGTTGTTGAGAAGGCTGAGTTTAAGAACGTACTTTGCAAAAAGGAAGCCGATAATGAGGGGAACGATTGTCATAATGATGCCGTAAACAAAGTACATAGCATCAAAGTTTTCGATGAATTCTGCACCTCCGGGGATACCTGCACCAACGAGGAAGAGAACAAGGCCGAGCTCACGGAAAAGCTTGAGAGTGCCCTGGGTGGGCATAATGCTTATTTTACCGATGCGTGAGAAGTGACCGAGAACAAGACTTACGAGAAGACAGCCGCCGGTTGTGGTGAGAGAGAAGCAGGTGCCGCTGAGACCTTCGGAGGAAAGAGGGATTTTCACCTGACCTAAGATTGAACCGAGTATTGCTGCCAAAGAAAAGGCTGCGATGCCCATATGGTCGATTTCGAAAAGCTTACCGGTGTAAACTTTCTTTTCGCCTTCTTCTTTGATGACGAGCTTAGCACGTTCCTCATCCATATTTGCCTTTGTGAGTTTGGGGATAATCTGAACAAAGAGAACAACGCCGATAACACCGAAGATGTAGGCGATACCGTGACCAACGGAAACGAGAGCCTGATATTCTTCAGCAACAGTTGCCTTAGCTGCTGAAAAGGCGGGAGTTGAGGTAAGTGAGCCGGAAAGAAGACCGACAATCATTGCAACGAAGCCGTCCTGCTCTGTTATTGAGCCGCCGTAGCCGATAACCTCACCGAGGGCGATACAGCCTGCAGCGGAAAGTCCGCCGGCGAGAATGATAATAAGACCTAAAATAACATAGGATTTGAAGTTTCTTTTGAAATTGCCGAAAAATTTGGGACCTGCAATAAAGCCGACTGAGGTTACGAAAAGCACAAGACCTAAGCTTTCAACGAGAGAAAGACCGGCATTGAAGTCGTAAGGCTTTGAGGAAAGAGAAAAAATAAGCTGACCGTCTGCATTTACGCTGAATGCGAGAGCACCGAGGATAAGAGCCACGATGAAAACGCCTGCGTCACCGAGAGAGATGCCCTTGACTGTGATTCTGCCCAAAGCGTAACCGCCGAAGAGAACAGCAAAGACAACCAGAAGCAGGGTTGAGATGTTACTGATGGAGATAACACCGCCTAAGAAACTCATAATAAGACCTCCGATTAATTTTTACATAATAATATAGTATGATTTTTACCTTGAATATTCTATCATCACACCTTTAAAAAGACAAGATTCAAACTATACAAACTTAACAAATTTAATCTTAAGGTTTTGTATAATAAGCATATGATAATTCCTGAAGAAGAAAAAGAGTTTTCGACGCAAAAAAATAAAAAAAACTTCCGTAAAACTATTGACATTTGTATTTCGGATGTGTATAATATCACTTGTTCGTTGCGGAATTGTGTAAGGGTAGCACAGCAGACTCTGACTCTGTTTGTCTGGGTTCGAATCCTAGTTCCGCAGCCAAAAAATCCGACAATCTTCGACAGAAGGTTGTCGATTTTTACTTATTACTTCTTCACTATTCACTTTTCACTAATCTTTGGGTCGATTTTTGGCGAAGTAATAGGTAAGAAGGAATAGTGAATAAGTTAGGGCGGGTCACCCGCACCCGATTGTAAAAGGAATGAAGTCACAATGAAAAATAGTCCTTTAATAGACAAGTCAAAAGCCTTTGCTCTTGAAATTATAAAAGTGTGTAATTATGTTAAGCAAAATAAAAAAGAAACAGTTTTGACTAATCAACTTATCCGATCGGGAACATCCGTTGGTGCAAATATCAGAGAAGCCTTTTACGGTCACGGCAGAGCTGATTTTATTGCAAAACTTCAAATTGCATTAAAAGAATGCAGTGAGAGTGAGTATTGGATCGAACTGCTTATTGAAAGTGGTTATTATGATGACAGAAGAACCCTTGATATGTGTATAGAAGTGAAAAAATTATTGGTTTCTTCACTTAACACCGCCAAAGCAAATCAAAAATAATTTGTTGCCATTTTAAGCTGTAAAGCCAAAAAATCCAAGTCTTGGACTTGGATTTTTTCATTTATGTCCGCAGGACATAACTTCGTTTATCTGCTTTAGCAGATAACTTCATTTGAGCGTAGCTCAACTTCATTTCGCTCTTGCGGACATAAACGAATGAAGTTGCCTTCGGCAAATGAAGTGCTGTCGCAATGAAGTGTGCCTTTGGCACAATGAAGTTGCCCTTCGGGCAAACGGATTTGACTTTTCACCTCGGTTGTAATAAAATGAAACCGAGGTGTTAATATGAACAAAATAAAAAACATAGAAAATCAAACTAAAAACCCGCATTTTCAAATAATAGTAGATATAGCAATAATTCTTCTTATTTCGGTTTGTGCTTTGAGTATATATAACGATTATTGGCTTTTTGAACACGCCTCAAAGAAAAATCTGCTCGCAATACATTTCGATATGTTTAGTTTTTATTATTTGTTAGTTTTTGCTTTATTTATGTGTGTTGTGCCAAATGCCTTGGAGTTTTTCAGTGGAAGGAGCTTTTTGCACAAGTATACTTCCGAAAGACAACTGCCTGCAAAGCTTGTCAGAGTGTTAAAAATTATTATTACTACTGCTATAATTGTTTTATGTTCAGTAATGTTTTCTGATAATTATTCAAGAGTTGAGTTTTATGATAATGGCAGAATAGTTGAGTATAACAAAGACAATCAGATTGTAAATGAATATTCAAAAGGTGATGTTGATGTTGTTGAATTGAAGGCCGATTACGGACATACCGGAAGACATGTTTACTATAAGGCAGTAGCAAACATTTATATAAACGATAGCTATTACACATTAAATCAAGGAAATTATATTGCACCCGATATATTTGCTGTTAATCCGGAAACTGAGAGAAGTCTGTACGGACTAAAAAAGGTCAAAGAAATCTTTTCTGATAAAATAAAAATCAACACTGAAAACCTTGATATTCTTTTTGAGGTTGAGCATTATGATTATACTAAATCTCAGGCAAAAGAGCTTTGTGAAATATTTGAGGTTGATTATGATGAAATGATGCTTTGGTTGAAAGAAGAGTGGGATATAGTTTTAGAAAATGATTAGTAATATTTCTTGTTGCCATTTTGACCTGTAAACACAAAAACTCCCGTTCAGTGAACGGGAGCATTTTTTTGACTTTTTTCTTATGCTAAAAGCTCTGCGAAATAGTGTGCTGCCTCAGCCTTTGTAACTGTTGCGGCGGGATTGAACTGCTTTGAGGTAAGAACCTTATATGTAAGAGTGAAGCCCTTGAAGAAGGATACGAAGCCGTTCTTTAAGGATGCACCGAGAAGACCTATTGCAAAGGAGATAACATTTGCCTTACCGCTGTCTTCACTTCTTGCTTCAACACCGTTGATTGCGTTGAGAGCGTTTGTAAGCTCGCCTCTCGTAAGAGTATCGTTGGCACCGAATTCTGTCTCTGACTTGGGAGCAAGGATACCGTTGATAAGGCAGTACTCGATGTCGCTGTAGTATTTGTTGCCGGGAAGAACATCAGCGTATTTGCCGTAAACCTCTTTGCTGGGAAGAGCTTCGATGATTTTGTTAGCGATGAATACGTGACCTGCTGCATCGGGATGGCTGTCAACATAGGTTGTGCCGTCGGTATCAACATAGGTATAACCGAATTTCTTTGCACCCTCAATCATAGGAGTGTTACCAACGGTCATAATGAAGTCGATGATAGTTTTCATAACAGCAGCCTTTGTGGGATCCTCTTCCTCTTCGGGAGCGAGAGATTCACCGATTTCGCCGTTGTAGTCATAGTGCTTGCCCTTGAGACTGTTGTCGCTCATACCGACTACCATAAGAGTAACGTCGGGGTTAAGGTCATAGATGTCCTGAATCATAATGTCCCAGTTCTTATAGAAGTTGCCGAGACCGTAATCGAGTGCAGCGGGAAGCTTCTGTAAAAGAGTGGGAAGAGCACCGGCAAGGTGAGCGATTTCAACTGCCTTTTCTACTGTTGAAAGATCGAGAGGTCCTTCCTTGAGAGTTTCGGCAAGCTCGTTGATATACCGGTCAGCAACGTGCTCATCGCTAAGAATGTCGTTGACTACCCAACCGAGGTATGCGCCCCAGTCGTTACCGCCGATACCGAGAGTGATGAGGTCAGCCTCAGCAATGGACTTTTTGAATAATTCTCTGAAATGTTCGGCGCCGGGAAGAAGGTTTTCACCGTGGCAGGAGCATACTTCGTCTTCATAGGTGTAAAGGTGGCTGGGCCAGAAAAGATATTTGTCTGTGCAGCTTTCCTTGAAGTCGTCCTCAAGCATGTAACGCATTTCGATTGTTCTGTAGCCGGGAGCTGCGAGAGCAGTCATAGACTTATCTTCGATGATAGCGTTTGCGAGAACATCGGCATAGGAGCCGGGAACTCTGTAGTAGGTGCTTTCACGGTTGGCCTCGTTAAATTCAGCGTCACCGTCGAGGATTTCGTCGCGGTAACCGCTGGCTGCGCTGTCACCGAGAAGAAGATAGTTTTTGAATTGACCGTAATGTGCGTTTACTGCGTCCCGGTTAAGCTCTGCGGCAAAAGAAACGAAAGAGCCGGAAAGCATAAGAACAGCAAGAATAACAGCGAGGGTCTTTTTGATAGTTTTTCTCATTTTAGTAACCTCCGTTTATATTTTTGATAAACAATTATTTGACTTTGTCAAGCCAAAAAAATAATACCATAATCCTTGATTTTAGTCAATAGAAACATAGAGCTGAGCTTTGAAATTTATTGCACAAATGGACTGAGATATTATATGAAAAAGAAAAATAAAGTGGATTTTTGCGGCATATGAGGGGATGTTTTGCATCGGTCTTATGAGATTTGTAGCATTGTTGCGGAGAATTGACATAAAGATTATATTTTTTATTCCGTACAAATGTTGTTGAAATATTTATTCATTGATGTTATAATTAGGTTAGTAAAATATAAAAAATATATAAAGAAAGGGTAGTAATTCATGAAAAAAATTATTTCTGTTCTTCTTGTCACCTTGATGCTTTTTTCTGTTATGGCACCTTGTGCATCAGCAATTTCACAAAGAGGCGACATTCCGGTTATTTACATCAGAGGTAACGGAGAAAAAATCTACGGACCGGACGGAAAGCTTGTCCCTGCAACATTTGACGATGTAAATTTCGGAGGCGACGGTGAAGAAGGCGGCGTTGATAAGGACACTGTCGTTGAAGCCTGTGTAAATATTATCAAGCCTTTGCTTACTGAAGGTCTCATCTTTGACGAGTGGGAAAATTACGGCAAGGCAATCTATGAGGAAATTCAGCCTCTCTTTGACGGCGCACAGCTTGACGGAAACGGCAACTCTCTTCCCGGTGTAGGTATGCACCAAAATTCAATCTGGGACAACGGGCATTCCTGGAACAAAAACCCCGGCACCTACGGCCTTTGGGATTATTCCTTCCACTATGACTGGCGTCTTTCTCCCTATGACAATGTTGATGAGCTTCATTCTTATATAAAGAATGTTATGGACAGAACAGGCAAGAATAAGGTTTCCATTTATGTAAGATGCTTCGGCGGCTCTCTTGCAGTAGCGTATCTTGAAAGATACGGTCACCTCAAACACGTTGACAGTGTTATGTTTGATGCAACCTTAAACAACGGTGCAGCCGTTATCAATGATGTCTTCAGCGGCAAAATTGAGTTTAAATCCTCAAGAGTTCAGCAGTATATGGCTCAGCTTGAGCAATGCGACTATTACAACATCGGCATGGGACTTACAATTGAAGGACTTCTCAATGAAATTATTTTCAAAAGTCTTGATCTGTTTACACAGACAGGTACGGCAGATGCACTTTTAGACGGTGTTGAAGATCTTTATTCAAAGCTTTACAAGGCTCTTATGCCTGCTATTTGCTTCGCTTCCGGTATTGCAACACAGGCAAACTACTGGACTTGTGTTTATGAAAAGGATTTTGATGCTGCTATGAAGCTTATGTTCGGCAGCAAAGAGGCAAAGGAAGCATATCCGGGTCTTATTGAAAAGATCAACTATTACCGTGAGCACGTTACTTCAAAGCTTCCCGAGCTTTATAACACTTTTATAAATGACTACGGTGTAAGACTTGGCGCAATCGCAAAGTATGGTTATATGAATATGCCTATTACCGAAAGTGCAAACGAGGCCTCTGACTCTCTCGTTTCTTTGAAGGATGGTACATTCGGTGCTACTGTTGCCGATATCGGAAAAACTCTTTCTGCAAGTCGTATTTCTTCCGTTGATTCAAAATACATCTCTGCAGACAAGATGGTTGATACCTCTACCTGTCTGTTCCCGGAAACAACCTGGGTAATAAAGAATGCCCATCATAATTTCTTCGAGGCAGACGATGTTATTGCAAAGGCCTTCTTCTTTGAAAAAGCAACTGTGGAAAGCTTTCCGACAGAGGCACCCCGTTTCATTTCCTTCCACGAAAGCATCAATGCTTCCGAAATAAGCTGGGAGCCGATGACCGAGGAAAACTGTGCGGATTATGATTGGTATTCAATTGCTCAGGAAAAGCCGACAACAGAAACAATTCTTGCTTCAATGATGCGTTGGTTTACGATGATTTTTGAATTTATCGTAAAGTTTTTCAGGGGCGAAATATCCTTTGGTAAATAATTTGAACCGATGTGCAGCCCCTTTATAATATGCCTTCTATTATATTCTACTCTGATTTTTATCTTAAAAAAGACCGACCTTTTCTCCGTTTGTAAGGAGAGAAGGTCGGTTTCTTATCAGATTACTTCAATAGTATATCCGTATTCATATTTTGTGCCCTTGTGCATAATATAGGGCTCTCTCAGGCAGGCGTTACCCGGTGTGTCACCGCCGATACCTCTTTGCATAAGGTCAATACAAACGGTAGTGAAATCCTTATGCTTGAGGGAGTGGATGTGGGTAGCCTCGTCAAGGTCGTTGACAGTGTAGTGATGGCAGTTGATGGCGAAGGGTGTCTCACCGATTTTTGTGAAGCGAAGACCCTTGCCCTCCTTGTTTTTGACTTCCATCATTCTTACATCGGTTCTGTGACCGTTTTCCTGGGGACGCATATAGTGATGCTCCATATCAGTAACGCTCATCTCGTGGATAGCGATTCTTGCACCTGTTCTGCGGTCGATGTGATTTTCCTGGGGTCCTCTGCCGTACCACTTGACCTGGTCATATTCTCTGTCAAGGGTGAGAAGAGTACCGAAACGGATCATATCCATTCCTGCCGTGCCCTTGTGGGTAACATCAATCTTTCCGTCGGGATAAACAGTGTAAATCATCATAACATCCTTAAGACCGAGGACAGAAACCTTTGTTTCAATGTAAGCTGTGTGGCTGTAACGGTGAACGGTTGTAGCCTTTGTCTTGAGAGTGTCTGTAGCCTTCTTCCATACAAAGAGGGGATGAAGAGGAATGAGGGGAGGAACGAAGTTGAATACGTCAATATCGTTATCTGTAAGAGCTCTGTAATAATTTGGACGAAGCTCTCCGCGAAGATATTCCTTGCCGTCCTTTATGAGAGAGGTGAGCAGACCGTTTGTGAAGGTATAGGTGAAATCCTTACCGCTGACGGTGAAGCTCTTTTCTGTGCCTCTGATGTCAACGCTGTCCTCATATACGGGTGCTGTCTTGGCGTCTGCCTCCTTGATAAGGAACTGGTCAAAGCCGTGCTCATAGCCTGCCTTTGCAAAGCGGCAGTCCTCTCTTCTTAAATAGGAGAAGGTGATGAAGACCTCTCCCTCCGGCGTTGTGTCGGGAGCATAGTCAAATCTGAATTCCATTTCTGAAAGAGCATCAAGCTTCTCAAAGAGCTCGCGGGGAAGGAAGCCTTCGGAAATAACCTTACCGTCTTCAGCGATTACATATTTGATGTCAAAGGCTGTAAGGTCAGAGAAGAGCTGCTTGTTTTTGAGAAGGTATCTGCCTTCCCTGATGTTGATTGCCTTTACCTCGACTTCGCAGTAAACCTTTCTTACCTCGTGAATGCAGGGATGCACCTTTCTGTCAGCGGCGATGATGCCGTTTGCGTTGAAGTAAATGTTACTGCCCGTAATGGCACAGGTGTTGTAGGGAGGCTTTATCCAGAGATCCTTTTCGTTGTAGTCTGTACCGTAAAGCCACATATCCTCGCCGTCTTCGTTTTTCTTATGGATAGCCTGGTCAACGAAGTCCCAGATATAACCGCCGCAAAGGTTGTCGTATTTTTCAAAGGCATCCATATATTCGCGGAAGTTACCGAGGCTGTTTTCCATAGCGTGGGCATATTCACAGAAAACAACGGGCTTTGTGTAAAGCTCCTTGGAAATAGGTTTGCTGTCGGCTGCGAGAGCGTTTGCGATATTGTCAAACCAGGTGATGGTGAGAGGCTCTCTCTTACCTAATTTTTCAACCTGATCCTCGGTGGGGTACATACGGCTGATAACATCACTCTTTGTGAAGTCGAAGTCACCTTCATAATGGAACTGACGGGTGGAATCGAGCTTGAGAGTAGCCTGCTTCATACGAAGGAAGTTGCTGCCGTCACCGGCCTCGTTACCGAGAGACCACATAAATACGCAGGCGTGGTTTCTGTCGCGAAGAACCATTCTTTCCATTCTGTCAACAACAGCATCTGTCCACATGGGATTGTCACCGGGAACATTCTTTCTTCTTACGCCGTGAGTTTCGAGATCGCATTCGTCCATAACATAAAAGCCGTATTCGTCGCAAAGGTCATAGAATCGGGGATCGTTGGGATAGTGACTGGTACGGATGGAGTTGATATTACTTCTTTTCATAATATCGAGGTCCTGGATATATCTTTCGTCGGGTACTGCCCAGCCGTTGTCGGGATCGAAATCGTGACGGTTAACACCTCTTATAAGCAAAGGCTTACCGTTGACGAGAATTTTTTCACCCTTGATTTCGATTTGCTTGAAGCCCATTCTGATTGCCTTATATGAAACGGCACCGTCGCAGGAAATTTTGAAAAGAAGAGTATAAAGAACCGGCTTTTCACTTGACCAGAGAAGAGGCTTTTCGATAAACTGCTTAAAGTCAAGTCTGTTTTCGCCCTGTACGGTAACAAATTCCTTTTTACCGATGAGAGTGGGCTTTCCGGCTGTGAGAAGGGCAGCCTCAAAGGTTACAGCTTTTCCGCCCTCAGTGTAATCCTTGATAAGTGCCTCGAGATTGACATAGGCGTCTGTGTAATCGTTTACAAGCTCTGTATTTACAAAGAAATCACGCAGAGCAACCTTAGGCTCGCTGTAAATATAAACCTCGCGGTAAATACCTGAAAGGAACCACATATCCTGATCCTCGAGGTAAGTGCCGTCTGTATAGCGGTAAACCTCGGCTGCAACCTTATTTTCACCGGGAGTAACATAATCTGTGATGTCAAATTCGTGGGGAGTATTTGAACCCTGAGAATAGCCGACATACTTACCGTTGACATATACGGAAAGACCTGCCTTTACTGCACCGAAATGAAGAAAAATCTGTCTTCCGTCCCAGGAAGCGGGAACATTGAAGGTGGTTCTGTGAATGGCGATTTCCTGACCTGCAACATCGATTGAGGGAATCTTGCTCTTTTCAATGCTGATGCAGTTGGGATAGGAGTTGGCATAGTACCAGGGCTTTGAATAATCCTTCTGGAGCTGCCATACACCGGGGACAGTAATATCCTCCCATTTGCTGTCGTCATAATCGGCAGCCTTGAATTCCTCGGGAAGCTCACCTACACCCTTGGCCCAATAAAACTTCCAGGTTCCGTTAAGAGATACCTTGTAAGGAGATTTTTCTCTCTTTGCGGCGCTGTCTGCTTTGTCATAGCATAAAGCAAGAACGTGGCCGTCTTCTTTGTTTTCTTTGATGATTTGCGGGTTTTCCCATTTGTACTTCATTATTTCACCCTTCTTTCTTTTTTTGCGGCTAACCGCATACTGTTTCTATTTTACTAAACAAACCCATATTTTGTCAAGGAAAACCATACCATATTAATTGTATATTTAAAAATTGCACCTGTAAAGGTGATTTCAGGGGAACGGGAGCAAATTAAATTTTATTTTACTGTTGACGGCAAATTAAAAAAATGGTATTATAAGGATGAATTATAATATAATTTTATGATTTGGAGGTAAATACTATGAAAGCTAAAAAACTGACCGCATTAATGGTGTGTCTTTTGACCGTTTTTATGCTTATGGCTTTTTCAGCGTCGGCGGAAGGAGAATGTGACCATAAGTTTGAAACCGTAAAATACAGCCAGACCTGTACAACAGAGGGACGTTATGTTTATACTTGTGTACTTTGCGGATATTCAACGGAGGAAAAGATTCCCCCTCATAATTTCAGATACCTTTATACCAGAGAGTACCCCACCTGCAATAGGACCGGTATTGATGTATATTTCTGCGACTGGTGCAATCTTATCGAAGAGGTTGTCGTTGATGCCGACGAAAGTGCTCATAATTACGGTGAATGGGTAATAGTTGATGAACCCACCTGCTCTGAGGAGGGTAAAAAGCAAAGAGTGTGCGGCAATAAGGACTGTGGCTATATTGATGTTGCTTCAATTCCCGCCGACGAAAGCAAGCACGTTCCCAAGGCAGGAACACAGCAGATAGTTCCTCCCACCTGCATTGAGCCGGGCACAGAAACAAATGTCTGCCTTAAGTGTGGTCAGACCTATTCAAAGGTTATCGCGGTTCACAGCGATTATGAAACCAACACCGAAAAATATACTCTTAAGGAAGAAGTTGCGGCAACCTGCGCAGTGCCTGCATCAAAGACCTATCTTTGTCAGTGCGGCGAAATCTTTACCGTTATCGGCAAAATTGATCCAACAAAGCACGATTATACTGATGAAAGCCGTTGGTATTACAGTGAGGATGCAAGCTGCAAGCATCCCGGAACACTTAAAAAGGTTTGCAAAAACTCTCCTTATCATACAATCGAAGAAGTATATGCTCCTCATGTTTTTGAGGGTGCAGAAATAGTTACAAAGGCTGCCGGATGTAAGGCTGACGGTACACTTTATGCCGGAACAAAGACCACAGACTGCATTTACTGTGACGCGGTAAAAACCGAAGAAATTCCTGCCGGTGAGCACACCTTTACCGATTGGGTTCTCAGCGGAAGCTGCAGTGAGGGCGGCACAGCCACCAGAACCTGTATCTGTCCCGAGCAAAAAACAGAAACTATCACCTTTAAAGCCGGAACACATCTCAACTATAATGTTATTGACACCGTAAAGCCTACCTGTATCAACAGAGGTTATCAGCTTGCTGTATGTAAGGATTGCGATATGAAGGAGCCCTTCTATGTTCTTCCCGAGGGCTTCGAAGCAAGAGGCTACCATATTCCCGGTGAATGGGTGACAACGGTTGAATCCTCCTGCCTTGCTTCGGGTGAAAAGGAGCTTCACTGTGAAGTATGCGGTGAGCTTGTTGACAGACAGGTTATTCTTCAGAACAACCATTCCTGCATCATTCTTGAGGAGGGCTATGCTGCAACCTGCTCCACAGACGGCATGACAGACCTTCTTTACTGCATTACCTGCGAGCAGACCTTTGCTCATGAAAACATTCCTGCTACCGGTCATAATTTCGTTGAACAGTTTATTCCCGGTGAGGGTGCGGTAAGAATTTGTGACAAATGCTTTGAATATGAAATCGGACAGGTAACCTGTAAGTGCCTTTGCCATAACTCAAATCCCATTGCACAGGCTATTTACAAAATTGTTGTAATATTCAGCAAAATCTTCAGAATAAATCAGGAGTGTAAATGCGGTATCGCACACTATTGATAAATATTATTTAAACTGAATAAAAAGTGGTGCCCAAGGCATCACTTTTTTTATAAATTAAATTTGGTATTTTTTTCCTAAACTATTGAAAAGTGGGATAAAAATAAGTATAATATCAAAGAATAGTAGTATGGAGTACAAGGAGTAATTTTAGGCTACGAATCAAATTTAATTGTGAAAGGAAGATTTATTATGCTTCAGAACGCACCCACAAACAACAAGAGTGTACTTGATTGGCTTGAAGACAAGCTCGCACTCGTAAATCCCGACAAAGTAGTATGGATTGACGGTTCCGACGAACAGATTGAAGCTCTTCGCGCAGAAGCTTGTGCAACAGGAGAAATGATCAAACTTAACCAGGACCTTCTTCCTGATTGCTATCTTCACAGAACAGCAGTAAATGACGTTGCCCGTGTTGAAGGCAGAACCTTTATCTGTGCTGAAACAAAAGAAGAAGCAGGCCCCACAAATAACTGGATGGATCCCAAAGAAGCTTATGAAATGCTTTACGGCATCGCAAAGGACAGCTATAAGGGCAGAACAGCTTACATCATCCCTTATTCAATGGGTCCCGTAGGCTCTGAATTCTCTAAAGCAGGTATTGAGCTTACCGACTCAATTTATGTTGTACTTAATATGTGCATTATGACCAGAGTAGGCTTCAATGTGCTTGAGGCTCTCGGCGACAGCAATGACTGGGTAAGAGGTCTCCACTGCCGTTGTGATATCGACGAAGAAAAGAGATACATCTGCCAGTTCCCCCAGGACAACACAATCATCTCCGTTAACTCAGGCTACGGCGGAAACGTTCTTCTCGGTAAAAAGTGCTTCGCTCTTCGTATCGCTTCCAACCAGGGCAGAAAAGAAGGCTGGATGGCTGAGCATATGCTCATCCTCGGCATTGAAAAGCCTGACGGTGAAGTTAAATACATCTGCGCTGCATTCCCCTCAGCTTGCGGCAAGACAAACCTTGCAATGCTTATTCCTCCCGAAGGCTATAAGAACAAGGGCTACAAGGTATGGTGCGTAGGTGACGATATTGCATGGATCCGTAAGGGCGCCGACGGCAGACTTTATGCTATCAACCCCGAAAACGGTTTCTTCGGTGTTGCTCCCGGCACAAATATGAAATCCAACCCCAATGCTCTTCTTTCCACAAAGAAAGGCACAATCTTTACAAACGTTGCTCACAATCTTGATGACAACACAGTATGGTGGGAAGGTCTCGATAAGAATCCTCCCGAAAATGCTATGGAATGGACAGGCAAGCCCTGGAACGGTAAGGTTGACGAAATCAAGGGTGCACACCCCAACAGCCGTTTCACAGCTCCCGCAAAGAACTGCCCCTGCATCAGCAGTGAGTTCGAAAATCCCAAGGGTGTTCCCGTATCCGCTATCGTATTCGGCGGCCGCCGTGCTAAGCTTGCTCCCCTTGTATATCAGTCAAGAGACTGGAACCACGGTGTATTCGTCGGTTCAATCATGGCTTCTGAAACCACAGCAGCTGCTGCAGGTGCAGTAGGTGTTGTACGCCGTGACCCCATGGCTATGCTTCCCTTCTGCGGCTATGATATGGCTGATTACTGGCAGCACTGGATTGACATCGGTGAAACACTCGATGCTGACAAGGCTCCCAAAATCTTCAATGTCAACTGGTTCCGTAAGGATGATGAAGGCAACTTTATGTGGCCCGGCTTCGGTGACAACCTCCGTGTACTTGATTGGATTATTGACAGATGTGAAGGCAAGGTAGGCGCTGAAGAAACAGCTATCGGCTTCCTTCCCAAGGCTGAAGATATCAACCTTGAAGGTCTTGAAGGCGAAATCACAGTTGAAGGTCTTAAGTCAATCCTTGACGTAGATAAGGCTCTCTGGGCTGAGGATGCAAAGGGCATCGAAGAGTTCTATGCAAAATTCGGCGACAAGCTTCCCAAGGAGCTTCGCGCAGAGCTTGAAACACTTAAGAAGAACACAGCTGAATAATCAATCGAAAGCAAAAAAATCAAGGCAATCCTTGGGCGACACTTCACAAGGAAGTTAAGGTTTTTATTGGCTCTTTTCCGCTTAAACATTATAAAAAACTCCCGAAATACGCGAGTATTACGGGAGTTTTATCATTTCCTTTAAACGAAAAATTTCTCAATAAAAACTGCTT
>JAZUMO010000079.1:0-29483 GCA_045603665.1 Acutalibacteraceae bacterium | reverse complement strand
GGAAGACAAATCCCCACTACAACTCCTTGGCTCACAGAACGACATGGCTACGATCCGACTTTGTAATACTTTTAGTTTTTTATATCCCCTTTCTTTATGCTTCGGCAAATTCATTAACCTTCATCTGCAAATACAGGCTTGGTACCGCCAAAGGCAGGAAAAGCGCCAGAATAACTGCTACGGCGGCAAAGCTGTCTGTTTTTCTGCCCTCGTTTTCCATTAATTTTTGCAGTCTTTTCGACTGTGCATAATACCAATAAATTCTGTAAAAGGGAACAAGAGTACAAAGAAGAAGCTTTCTGAAGCCCTTTTGTTTTTCATTTACTCCGTCACGGTTAAGACCTTCCGTTATTTTGCATATCCATATTGCACTGTAAATACCGAGAGTGAAAAGTGTGAGCAGAATATGCTTTGCGAGAGGGACATACATTTCCTTTTTTAATTCGGTGCTTTCATAAACCTCACGGTCAGGAAGCGGGTTTGCTTTCAGGTAAATTACAGTACAGACTCCGACGTTGAATATCAGCATCGGCACCATACTCACTATCATCGTCAAAAGGGAAGTGATAATACTCCATGCCGTAAAGCTCGCAACAGTATAAAAATTATAAGCTGTAAGGCCCAGATAAAGCACATCATAAAGCACAAACAGGCTGATGGCTGAAATGCAAAGGGGTTTCGCATTTCTTTTATCTGCCCTCATACACATAAAGGCGATTATCCCATAAGCCGCAGCCGACACAACCGACAGTATTTCAGTGCCGTCTGAAAACAGCTCAAAGGAGGTCAGCAAAACACGGGCAACGCAAGAAATAAAAACCAGATTCATATTAAGGCTCATCAGCGAAGCGATAGCAAACAAATTTACCGCTGTTCCCGCTAAAAGAGAAAACAGGTTGGAGCCTGCGTAGCCGTTCAGGAAATTTGAAAAAAGAGATACGGTATTCGATAACACAGAAAAGAAAAAAATCGTGCTCACTCCGACGGCTATACCTGAAAGATAGTTTTTTGTCGGGTTTATTATTACCGTTTTTCTTTCCTGCTCCTTTTCGGCGGAGACAGGATTTTCCTTTTCACCGCATACCTCGGAGTCTTCTTCACCCTTTACAATATAATCAACGCTGACGCCGAAAATTTCACTCATTGCAAGCAGTCTTTCAAGCTCGGGTATGCTTTGGTCATTTTCCCATTTTGATATTGTCTGTCTTGAAACACCGAGACTGTCGGCAAGCTTCCCCTGAGACAGTCCGCCCTTTATTCTCAGATTATAAATCCTCTCACCTAAGCTGTTCATTTTATCACTCCTTTTATAATCAAAGTATAGCATAAGAGTTTTTTAATGTCTATCAACTCGGCTTTAATTTTTAGCAACTGACAGTTGCACTTGAATTTTCCTTGATTTTTTCAGGAAAACTTTTATGTTTCGAGTTTCAGATTGAAAGTTTTTTCCGTTTGTGTTACAATTAGACAGATTATTTTTTATCGGAGGAAGCTTATATGTCTGAACAAAAATATGACGCTTTTATTTCATACCGACACTCACCCCTTGATTCAAAAATTGCCACAACAATTCACAAACAGCTGGAGCACTTCATAATTCCGAAAGAAATTAAAAATCAGATATCAAAAAAAGAAATTTCACGTATTTTCAGAGACAAAGAGGAGCTGCCCGTAACAAGCGACATCAATGACAAAATCAAGCAGGCCCTTGACAGTTCCGAATATCTTATTGTCATTTGTTCGCACAATTTAAAGGAATCCGTATGGGTAAAAAAAGAAATCGAATATTTTTTGAAAAACCATCCTATCGAACGGGTCCTGACTGTACTTGCCGAAGGAGAGCCTGATGAGGTTATCCCTGAAATTTTACATTATGAAAAGCTTGAAGAAAGAGACGGACTCGGCAACACGAAAAAAGTTTTATGCGAGCCTCTCTCCTGCGACTACAGACTTTCACCAAAGCAGGCTAAATCAGAAGAATTACCAAGGCTCGTTGCGACAATTCTCGGATGCAGTTATGATGACCTTAAACAAAGACAAAAGCAGCGTAAAATAAAAATCACAGTCTCTGTCACTGCTGCCTGCTTTGCTTTTTTGTTAGGTATGACCGCGTTTTTCGCTCAGGCCGCAAACCGTATCCGCGAAAGCTATAACACTGCCCTTATCAATCAATCGGAATACCTTGTTTCAGAAAGCAAGAAACTTTATGAAAGCGGAGACAAAATAACGGCAACTCTTTTAGCTCTTGAGGCGTTGCCCTCAGAAAAATCAGAAAGACCCTTGCTTTCCGAGGCGGTTTATAATCTTGAAAGCATCATTGAGCCATATCTTAACAGCACCTCAACAGGCTATGAGGCAACAGCCGTCTTGCGTCACAAAAATTATATTGACGATTATTCTCTGAGCAATGACCTTTCCTCGGATGGCAAATATATGGCCGTGAAAAACGGCGACAGCACAATAACCGTCTGGGATACAGATACTAAAGAAATATATTTTGAAAAGGATTTTTCAGAAATTGTAATGTCCTTTTGTTTTTCAAGGGATAACACTCTTATCGTAGATACTTTTTCTTCTTTGACATCAATAGATTATCACAACAATAAAGAGCTTTGGAAATCAGCAGAGAAGGTAAATCTTTTTTCCAACCAAAAAGCGATTGCATGCTCCAAGGACAATATACTTGCAATTGATTGCGGCCAAAACATCCGACTCATTAACCTGACTAACGGAGAAAAGCTTACCGATATCGCACTTCCCGATTACAAATCAATAACCTATACGACATTTTCACCGAACGGAAAGATTTTAGCGTTCGTCGCCAATAAAAATACTGTTTATGTATATAATCTGAAGACAAAACAGCTCAGCACTTTAAAAGACAAATATACAAGAATAGAAAATATGGTTTTCGGTTCCGATAAAGAAATTCTGATTGCAGAGGCTTCAGAAAACACCATAAAATCCGGACGTATCGAAAACGCATATTATACTTATGAGGGCTTTATCGATTTTATCAGCATTGATATTACAAAGGATACCGTTCAATACAAAACGCGTTTGGATTTTTCGGACATTTACAAAAAAACATTCATTAAACAAACCTCATATTTTACCGATAAAGGGCTGACTGAGGTTTATGTTTGTGCTGCAGGTAACAGCTGTATGATAATCGATTTAAAAAGTGGAAAAACAATAGATTCCTTTCATACAACTGACTCGATTGTAGATGTTATGGACCCTGACCCTTCATTTGAATCACCGCAGGAATTGTATATTTCTCTGCTTTTGGAAGAAGGCTCTCTTTCACAGCATCATTTATACGATGAAAAAACTATAAACATCCACTTCTTCAACGAAAATCCCGTTGAGATTTTTTCGGCAAACGGAAAAATCTATGTTATTTCCGCCGATCCTGATACGGATATTACTGTTTACGAATACTGTAGCTATACTTCTTCCGATTTGAAAAAGCTGAACGGAAATGCTGAATGTAATTCTAATACAAAACAAATACACGAAACAGACAATTATATAGTTTTGCAAGAATCATATCCGACTCTTTTCACGGTAATCAATAAAAAAACCAACTCCGTTACCTACAGAAATACCATCCCTGAAAATTCCGAAGAAGACAACAAAGATGTCTTAGGCTTTTCGGAAAACGGAAAAGAGCTTTATATTTTAACCTATGACGGCACTGAAATTTTAAGCTTCAATATTGAAAATAACAAGTGCACAAAAATTAAAGCCATTGATTCTCTGACCTATAAGCACACTATGCTGGAAAACAGTTTGTGTTATACCAAATCCTTTAAGGAAGAAAACAAGACAAAAGAAGCTCTCATTTATGAAAATCTTACTACAGGTCAGGCAACCGCCATAAATACGGAGCTTTCCGATAAGGAAGATATGCTTACCTTTTCCCGTCTGAACGGCACAGACTCAATTATAATTTCATACAAATTTTATGAAACAAAGGTTGACCCTCAAAAGCCTGACACTCCTATAATCGAAAAATTTTTCTCCTGTAAAATGATAGATCTGAATACAGGAAAAATAACTGTATGCCCGGAAAAGTTTTCTGCAGAAGAAGCTGTTGTTTACCCTGTTATTCAAAACGATGACGGTTCACTTATAGCTATCAAGGAAAAGAATTACATCCATATTTTTGACGGCTCCTTTAAAAAACTCGGTTCAGTTGAGCTTAAAAACGACAACATATCTACCGTTTATCTTACGGATGATACATTATATGTCGGTTACTCAGGCGACAAAAGCCTTTATGTTTATTCCGTACACAGCGGAACCCTTCTGACTGAAATTGACTTCGGTATGGTTCTTTTTACCGATGTAATATACAAAAAAGCAGAAGGCAACCGCCTACTTATACTCAATAGCGGTACTCTGTTTATCCTGGATACGGAGAACAATAAAATATATTCAAAAATTGATCAATGTTGCGCCTTTGACTATGAGGGTAAAAAGGTTTATACGGTTTATAATAAATACACCGACCAGCCTGAATTAGGATATTATAATATCCTCAATTACAAAGAACTGATTTCAAAGGCCAAGGAAAAATATCCCAATGCAGCCTTAAGCCAACAGCAAAAAAACAAATACGGTATCGAATAACATTATCACGAAAGGCAGGTGACCTCCATGGGCCGTAAGCTCAATTACAAAATGCTCCCTCTTATTCTTTCCCTTGCATGGCCGACTATGCTCGAGCAGCTTATGCAAACGGCAGTTCAGTACATTGATACGGCTATGGTAGGCTCCCTCGGCACAGACGCGACAGCAGCCGTCGGCTCGACAACCACCGTCAACTGGCTCGTCGGCTCATCGGTTTCGGCTCTCGGCGTCGGCTTTCTTTCCTTCATTTCCCGTTCCCTCGGTGCCTCGGAAAAAAGCCTTGCTGTCAGGGCCTCAGGTCAGTCGGTTCTTGCCGTAATTGTCTCGGGCATCTTCTTCACGTCCGTTACTCTCGCTGCAAGTCCCTTTGTACCGACCCTTATGCAGGTGGACGAAAGCATCAGAAACCTTGCCGCAAAATACTTTTTCATTCTTTATACCCCGATGCTTTTCAGAGCAGCAACAATTATTTTCGGCTCTGTACTGCGGGGTGCAGGTGATTCCAAAACACCTATGCTCGTCGGTCTTGCCGTCAATCTTATCAATGTTATACTTAACTTCCTTCTTATCTATCCCACAAGGAAGGTTACCCTCTTCGGCTTATCTGTCACCCTTTTCGGTGCAGATATGGGGGTAATCGGTGCTGCTGCGGCAAGTGCCGTCGCCTTTGCTGTGGGTGGCATACTTATCACCCTTGCCATTTTCAGACACAAGGAAATCGCTCCGGACAAGGCTTCTCTTAAGCCTGACAAAGAAATTCTCACCCCCTGCCTCAAGGTGGCTCTTCCGAATATGCTTCAGCGCTTCGGCACCTCCTTCGGCTATGTGGTTTTCGCCTCGATGATAAACTCTCTCGGTGAAATTTCAACAGCGGCTCACACAGTGGCAAACACCGTCGAATCTGCTTTTTATATCCCCGGCTACGGTATGCAGGCAGCGGCAGCGACACTCATCGGCAACGCCCACGGAGCAAGAGACAAAAACAAAGCAAAGGAAATCAGCCGACTTCTTATTCTCATTGAGGTCTCTCTTATGATTGTATCCGGCGGACTTCTTTTTATCTTCGCCGAAAAAATGGCAGGTCTGTTTTCTGACAGCGATGAGGTTATCTCTCTTTGCGCCACAGTTCTCCGTATGGTTGCTCTTTCCGAGCCTTTTTACGGTGTCTCACTTATTATTGAGGGTATGCTTCAGGGCATCGGCAACACAAAAACTCCCTTCATTTTCAATATAGCAGGTATGTGGGGCATCAGAATCGTGGGCACCTTTATTTGTGTAAATCTTTTCTCTTTGGGGCTTATCAGTGCCTGGGCGTGTATGATTGCTCATAATCTTATGCTGTTTTTTGCCTTTACCTTATATCATAAAAGGAAATATTAAAACAATAACCGTTGTATCAGTCGGCTGACCTTTACAACGGTTTTCTTTTATTTAATTTCTCTCAGCCTTGCGAGAAGCCCTTTCATATCCTCCGGCATTTCAGCCTCAAAGGTCATTCTTTTCTCCGTAACAGGATGAATGAAGGAAAGGCTTTTGCAATGAAGCGCCTGACGGTCTATGTCTCTGTCTGCTGTGCCGTACATGGTGTCACCGTAAAGAGGTGTCCCCATAAAGGAAAAGTGCACTCTTATCTGGTGAGTTCTGCCCGTTTCAAGCTTTATGAGCAAAAGAGAATAAGCCTCGCCCCATTCCACGGGAAAATAGTGAGTTACGGCTCTGTCTCCCCTGTCGTCGGCTGTACGGTAGGTCTTGATGGGATCGGGGCGGTAAATTGGCTTGTCTATAGTCCCCTTTTCCTTGTAAGCTCCCGTCGGCACGGCAAGATATTCCTTTTCAATTTTGCCCGAAAGCTTTGAGGCGGCAAAGGTGTTCAGTGCACACAGCACTGCACCCGAGGTACCCTTATCAAGTCTTCCGACAGCACGGAAGACAGTCGGTCTTCCCTTTTTGGCAAGATAGCCTGCAACAGCATTGGCGAGAGTATCACCCTGATGATTATGGCTTTCGTGCATAGGAAGCTCAGCCGGCTTATTGATCACCAGAATATCCTCATCCTCATAAATAATATCGAGAGGATAGTCACTCGGCAAAGATGCCCTTTCATCGTCGGGAATGTTTACCCTCAGTATATCTCCGCTGTGAATTATGTCTATTGAACGGGTATGAACACCGTTGAGGGTTATGCCGTCTGGTACTCTTTTTTGGGAACGGAAAAGGGCAAGAGACATCCTTTTATGCCCGCGCAGATAGCTTTCAACGGTTTTCCCGTCAAATTCATCGGATATAATATATTCCAGAGTTCTCAATTTCAGCCGTTGCCTTTCTTTACATATTCGTCAAGAAGATTTTTCTTGACCTCCCAAAGCTTTTGTGAAAGGTCAACATAATAGGTATGAGGATTTTCAAATCTCTTTACCTCATCCCAAAGAGTATCAACCTGCTCATTGCAGTATTCCTTTACATCCTTGATATCGGGGTTATTGTAAACAAATTCACCCTTATCAAAGATTTTCACAAGCAAGGGCTTGGCGATAAAGTTTGTTACGGTCTTTCTCTTCCAGGTATAGTTGGGATCGAAAAGCTCATAGGGCTCGCTTTCATCAATGGTTTCACCCTGAAGGGTAATTACATCAGCAATTGCCTTTGAGGTTGCCTTGTCGAAAAGACGGTAAACCTCTTTTGCACAGGGAGTAGTGATTTTCTGAACATTTTCGCTCAATTTGATTCTCGGCACGGGAACGCCGTCCTCTTCAACAGCGACGATTTTGTAAACACCGCCGAAAACGGGATTTGAAGCGGCGGTAATAAGTCTTTCACCGACACCGAAGGAATCAATCTGTGCGCCCTGGATGAGCATATCACGGATAATAATCTCGTCAAGAGAGTTACTTGCCACAATCTTGCAGTCGGGGAAGCCTGCTTCGTCGAGCATCTTTCTTGCCTTGCGGGAAAGATAGGTGATGTCACCGCTGTCGATTCTTATGCCCTTGGGTCTGAAGCCACGGGGAAGAACCTCTCTCTTAAAGGCCTCAATTGCATTCGGAATACCCGATTTGACTACATTATATGTATCAACAAGAAGTGTGCAGTTGTCGGGGTACTGACGTGCATAGGCACAGAAGGCCTCAAGCTCATCACCGAAAAGCTGAATCCAGGAATGAGCCATCGTACCCACGGCAGGCACACCGTAATCTCTTTCGTCAATTGCGCAGGCTGTCGCATCACAGCCGCCGATATAGGCCGCTCTTGCACCGTAAACGGCACCGTCATAGCCCTGGGCACGGCGTGAACCGAACTCCATTACCGTTCTGTCCCCTGCGGCTCTTTTAAGTCGGTTTGCCTTGGTAGCAATAAGGCTTTGATGATTGATGGTAAGAAGAAGCATTGTTTCAATAAGCTGTGCTTCAATAACGGGTCCCCTTACCTTAACAATAGGCTCACCGGGAAAAATCGGTGTACCCTCGGGAATCGCCCACACATCGCAGGTAAATTTGAAATTCTTTAAATATTCGATAAAATCCTCGTTGAAGCCCTTTCTTATAAAAAGCTCAACATCCTTCTGGGTAAATCTGAGATTTCTGAGATAGTCGGTAAGCTGTCTGAGTCCTGCCATAATGGCAAAGCCTCCGTTATCGGGCACCTTACGGAAGAACATATCAAAGTAAACAATCTTATCCTTCATACCGTTGGCAAAATAACCGTTGGCCATGGAAAGCTCATAAAAATCCATAAGCATTGTAAGATTTCTTGATTCAAGAGTATTGCTCATTTCAACATCTCCTTAAAATGAATATAAAAGATTATACCACAAAAAACAAAGAATAAAAGAGTTTTTTTAAAAATTTTTTATCAAAAATGCCGAAGATAATTACTATTTGACATTATATTTGTATCAGTAATAAACAAAACAAACTTGACATAAAATTTTCACTGTGTTATCATATAAACGGAGATTTAAGAGATTTTAATAATTACGTAATAAGGTGTGAAAAAAATGAGAATCAGAAAACAGGCTCTCGGCGAAAAGAACATTGTCGGAGCAAGAATTGAAGCTAAAAGAAAGGAACTTGGCATCAAGCAGGTTGACCTTCTTACTCAGCTTCAGATAAGAGGCGTTGAGCTTACTGCATCAGGCTTATCAAAGCTTGAAGGTCAGATAAGAGGCGTATGCGACTATGAGCTTGTTGCTATCGCTGATGTGCTCGGTGTATCTCTTAATTGGCTCGTCGGAAAAGAAGATTGATTTTTCCGCAAGTTTTATAACAGTCCCTCAAAACAAAGGTTTTGTGGGATTTTTTCTTTTATACGCCCACTACACTTTCTTTTTGTAACCCTGAAAAGCCCTTATGAATATTATAATAACGGCAGCAGAATGCTGTTAATATTTATAAGGAGTGAGGAAAATGGAGTATAATGATTGCAGCCGTGATTTCTGTCCTTCGGTAAATATGTCCTGCGGTGACATAAGATGCTGTGACAGAAGTCCCCTGCCGCGCAATACGGTTCTTGCGATGGCTTATGTACCCTTCCAGCAATGGTCAGAGGTATATACAGCGGAAAAAGGCCTTTGTGCAGGCACACTTTTTCCTTGTCTTGACCTTCCTTTTGCGGGGTGTGTAAGATGACGAATACAAAAAACAGTCTTAAACACAGACTTATGTCTGTGCGCTTTGCCATGTGGGAGCTTCATCTTTATCTTGATACTCATTGCGGTGACGCCCAGGCTGCAGAGCTTCTCAACAAATACATGGAAAAATACCGTGAGCTTCTTAAGGAGTATGAGTGTAAATACGGCCCCATCTCTCCGAAAGAGGGCTACGGTGCCATGTGGCTTAAAAGCCCCTTTCCTTGGGTAAACAGCGGGAGTGATTGCTGATGTTTTGTTATGAAAAGATATTACAGTATCCCATCAATATCAAAAAGCCCAACCCTCTTTATGCGAAAATCATAATCAGTCAGTACGGAGGCCCCGACGGTGAATTAGGTGCATCTCTGCGCTATCTCAGCCAGCGCTTTGCAATGCCCTGGGGAGAGCTGCAGGGACTTCTTACGGACATCGGTACCGAGGAGCTCGGTCACCTCGAAATGATTGGTACACTCGTCTATCAGCTGACGAGAAACCTTTCACCCGAGGAAATCAAGAAAAACGGCTTTGAAGCCTATTTCGTTGACCATACCACCGGCGTTTATCCCGCTTCTGCGGCAGGCGTACCCTTCACAGCGGCTTATCTTCAGAGTAAGGGCGATGTAATTACCGACCTTCACGAGGATATGGCGGCAGAGCAGAAGGCAAGAACAACCTATGATAACATTCTCCGTCTGGTGGATGACCCCGATGTATGCGATGTTATCAAGTTCCTTCGTGAAAGAGAGATTGTACACTATCAGAGATTCGGTGAGGGCTTAAGAATTGCTACGGATAAAATGAATGAGAAGAATTTCTATGCTTTCAATCCGAGTATTGATAAGTGTAAGAAATAAAATTGAAGAAGCAGACGGGAAACTGTCTGCTTTTTTGTTTGTTTTGTCTTTTCATTTTATTTATAAATTACTGCAGTTATTTAATTTTAATTAACATCCTTCATTCATTATTAAGACCTGCGATTTATTATTTTAACACATCTTTAGCATATTTAAAGTAAAATTATAATGTGAAGAAATAATATGTAATCAAGATAATTCCTTATATATACACGGAATTATCGGAAGGAGACAAATATGATACCTGCACCGAATAATTTAAACTGCTATGAATACCTCGAATACTGCACATCACGCTTCGGCGATGTAAATATGATGCAGCATTTCGGCATTGATTATCTCAGAAGTGAAATATTCAGAGATATAGATAATCTTGCCGCTTATTTCCAAAAGGAGCTCGGTCTTAAAAAGGGCGATGTTTACACCATCTTTATGCCCACCACAATGCAAAGCATTATCGCCTTTTACGCCCTGAACAAAATCGGCGTAATCACAAGCTTTGTCCATCCTCTTATGGGCGCAGATTATCTTAAGGAGCAGCTTGACCTCGTTCATTCAAAGGGCGTTATGGTTCTCGACCTTCTCGTTAAGGACCATATCGACACCATCAACAAAAGCGGTCTGCCCTGTCTTGTCTGCCACAGCTCGGACTATTCGGGCGGCTACAAAAGAGCCGGCAGTAAATTTGCCGAAGCTCTTATCAAAAAGATTTATACCTCATACGATAAGGCTACATATTACAAGGATGCTCTTTCAATGCACAAAAGCCCCGAATGTGTAAAGGAAAACGGTGAGGATATTGCCGTTTATCTCAACGGCGGCGGCACAACGGGCAAAAGCAAGACAATCAAGCTTACAAGCAAGGCTGTCAACGAGCTTTCCTGGCGTGTTTCCGACATCGACGAGGTGCACGAGCCCGGTAAGGAATATGAGGTTATTGTTCTTCCTCTTTTCCATTGCTTCGGTCTTTGCGTTGCCGTTCATATGGCCCTTTGCAACAGCGCATGTATTATCCCCATGATGCAGTTCGATTCCCGCATCTTCCTCAGCCTTATGAGACGGAACAATGTTATCGGCTTCGGCGGTATTCCCCTTATGTTCCAGAAGCTGATGAAGGATAAGAAATTTGACGGCCCACACCTTAAGAACGTAAGACTTATGTTCTGCGGCGGTGATGATATTTCCGACAGCTTTATCGATGAATTCAACTCCTACTTTGAAAAATGGGGCGCAACCGGCAGACTCCGTCAGGGCTACGGTCTTACGGAAATCGGCTCCGTTTGCACAACCAACACCAACGAAGAGTTCAGACGCGGCTCCATCGGTAAGCCTATCCGTGGCGTAAGAGTCGAAATATGGGACGATGACCATAAGAGACTGCCCGCAGGTGAGGTCGGTGAATTCGCAATTTCAGGCCCCACGGTTATGAGCGGCTATTATGCCGAGGGTGAAGCCGACGATTACGGTCTTTACACCGACGAAGAGGGCACAAAATGGGTGCTTTCAGGTGACCTCGGCTATGAGGATGAGGATGGCTTTTTCCATTTCTCAGGCAGAAAAAAGAGACTTATTATCATTTCCGGCTACAACGTTTATCCCACAGACATCGAAAGAGTTGTCGGTGAGCTTGAGGGCGTCAAGGAATGCTGTGCCGTTCAGGGCTGGGACAAGGAGCGCTCAATGGTAAGACTTTATCTGACAATGAGCGACAAAAAATACGAAACCGACGAAACGAAGGAAAAAATCTGCAAAATCCTTGAGGAAAACTTCTCAAAATTCTATGTTCCCCGTGATTTCGTCTTTATGGACAAGCTTCCCGAAACTCCCCTTATGAAGGTTGACTTTATGAAGCTTACGGCTGCTGACCCGGAAAAAGCAAGAGCAGAGAGAAAAATCAAGGAATAAGAACAAAAAATTTAATATTACCGTAATACTCAAATATGACTTTCGTGATATAATTAACAGGTATTATAAAATAAATGCTTTTATTCACAGAAAAGCAAAAGGAGAAATACAATGGTTACCATCAATGAGCTTATGTGCAAGGGCTGCGGTTACTGCATTAAATTTTGCCCCAAGCACATTCTTGAAATGGGTAAGGAAAGGTCACAGAAGGGCCATTTTTACCCCGTAAACATTAACGAAGACGCCTGCACAACCTGTGCAATATGTGCTTTGATGTGTCCTGAGGCGGCAATTGAAGTAACAGCAAAGGAGGGGTAAGGATATGGAAAAAAGATTTATGAAGGGCTGCGAGGCTATCGCTGAAGCAGCAGTCAGAGGCGGATGCCGTTTCTTTGCCGGTTATCCCATTACTCCCCAGAATGAAATTCCCGAATATCTTTCAAAGAGACTTCCCGAGGTCGGCGGAGTTTTTGTCCAGGGTGAAAGCGAGGTCGCATCCATCAATATGGTTTACGGCGCCGCTGCCACAGGTACCCGTGCTCTCACAAGCTCATCGGGCCCGGGCATCAGCCTTAAGGCAGAGGGTATTTCATATCTTGCCTCGGCTCAGCTTCCCGCCGTTATCGTCAATATTTCAAGAGGAGGTCCGGGTCTCGGCTCAATCCAGCCGGCTCAGTCCGATTATCTTCAGGCTACCAAGGCTCTCGGCCACGGCGGCTTCAGAGCAATGGTATTCGCTCCCGCAACCCTGCAGGAGGCCGTTGACCTTACATATAACGCCTGGGAATACGCCGAAAGAGACAGAGGCCCCGTGCTTATTCTTATGGACGGCTGTCTCGGTGCCATTATGGAGGAGGTTGAGCTTCCCGAAATGAAGGAGCTCAGCTACGCCAACACCGAGGATTGGTGTCTTGCCCGTATCGACGGAAGACAGGACAGCCATATGATTACTCCCATTCTTCCCGAGCTTGCTCTCGAAATGCTCAACAAGTTCAAGGGTATGACCTATAAAATGTGGGAAATGGCTGATGTAAAGGTTGAGGAATATCTTCTCGAGGATGCGGAATATGTCGTTGTTGCTTACGGTATCGCAGCGAGAGTTGCAAAGGAAGCAATCAACACTCTGCGTGAGCAGGGTCATAAGGTCGGTATGATAAGACCCATCACTCTTTATCCCTTCCCCAAGGCAAGTCTTGACGGACTCGATTACGGCAGGGTAAAGGGTATCATTGATATTGAAATGACAATTCCTGCCCAGATGCGCGACGACATCGAGCTTCAGGTAAAGGGCCGCTGCCCCGTACACGAATACGGTCGCTCAGGCGGTATCCTCCTCGATGACGACGGCGTGCTTGAGGCTATCGAAAACATTGTGAAAGGGGGAGCATAATTATGCCGTCATATAAAAGACCAAGCGCACTTATGCCTATGTCAACAGGCTACTGTCCCGGCTGTCTCCACGCACTTGCCACGAGACTTGTTGCCGACGTTATCGACGAGCTTAATCAGCAGCAGAACGCAATCAATGTGGTTTCCGTCGGCTGCAGCGCTCTCAACCTTTATTCCTGGAGCGGTGACGATATCGGTGCCGCCCACGGCAGAGCACCCGCAGTTGCAACAGGTGTAAAGAGATGTCTTCCCGACCGTCTTGTTTTCACCTATCAGGGTGACGGCGACCTTGCCGCTATCGGCCTTGCAGAGATTATGTCTGCAGCCAACCGAGGCGAAAATTTCACCGTTATCTTTGCCAATAACCAAACCTACGGTATGACCGGCGGTCAGATGGCTCCCACCACTCTCATCGGTCAGAAATCCACCACCACTCCCTTCGGCAGAGATGCTGCTTCCACGGGATATCCCCTTAAAATGTGTGAGCTTATTTCCGTTTTAGAGGCTCCCGTTTTCGTTGCAAGATATGCTCTCAACTCTCCCAAGGGTGTTTCCGATGCAAAAAAGGGTATCAAAAAGGCTTTTGAGCTTCAGCTTGCAGGCAAGGGCTTCACCTTTATTGAGCTTCTTACCAACTGCCCCACAAACTGGGGTATGAGCCCTCTCGATACTCTCGATTATATGAACAGCAACACTATCCCCTATTTCGTACCCGGAATTTACAAGGATAAGGAGGCTGAAGTGAAATGAAGCAGGCATTCGTATTTTCAGGCTCAGGTGGTCAGGGTATTATGAGCGCCGGCATCACTCTCGCCCACACAGCCATTGATATGGGCAAGCATTCAACCTTCCTTCCCGAATACGGCCCCGAGCAGCGCGGCGGAAGTGCAAAATGCACCGTTATCATCAGCGACGCAGATATTATTTCTCCCCTTCCGAAAAAATGCGACACCCTCATCGCTATGAATGAGCAGGCATATGCAAAATTCATCGACGACGTAAAGGAGGGCGGCACAGTAGTCGTAAACTCAAGCCGTATCAAGGAAGCATCCAAGGAAGGCGTAAAAATCATTTCCGTACCCGTTGACGATGTGGCTCTCGAGCTCGGTAATGTCAAGGTTGCCAACACTGTGCTTATCGGTGTTCTTATCGGTGCAACAGGCATCGTAGACAAGGAAACCGTTATCGCCTCTCTCGAAGAAAAATTCAAAGAGAAAAGCCCCAAGATTATGGAGCTTAACCTCGCAGCCATCGAAAAAGGCATCGCTCTCGGCAAGGGAGCAATATAAATTGCATACTATTTAATTAGTAATACAAAAAAATTAAAAGGAGATTTTATTATGTCCAAGTATTCTTTTGACACAAAATTCAGCGTACTTATGAAGGATCCCGAGGTTATGAAAATTGTTGATGACCTTTGCCCCGAAATTATGAATCATCCCATGAAGAATATGGCTCTTGCTATGGGCTTCACACCTAATATGGGTATGGTTGTTTTAAGCAAGATGTATTCAAAGGAAAAGATCGAAGAATTCAGACAGAGACTTGAAGCAATCGAATAATCAAACATCTGCGGCAGCTGCTGATTATCAGCGGCTGCTGTTTTTTTTCATATCCTATTGAAAAACGGTTATCTTTTTGATAAAATTTAAGTGATAAATTATGATTTAGGAAAGGTGATAATCATGAAAGCCATAACAGGCGGCAAAATTATTCTCAAAGACGGAATTAAGGAAAACTGTGCACTTCTTTTCACCGACAAAATCGAAGGGGTCGTTGAGGAAGCTCTTGTCCCCTCTGATGCACAAATAATCGACGCAATGGGCGGCTATGTTGCGCCCGGTCTTATTGACCTTCATATCCACGGCTATCTCGGAAAGGACGTATGCGACGGTGAGGAGGAAAGCATCCGCACCATTTCAAAGGGTCTTCTTGCAAACGGTGTTACAGGTTATCTGCCCACCACAATGACCGAGGATATGTCCGTTATCCGTAAAGCACTCGAGGTTTGCCGCAATCTTAAGGAAGAAAGCAAGAGCTGGGACGGAAGTGCGATTTTAGGCTGTCACGCCGAGGGCCCCTTTATAAGCGAAAGCAAAAAAGGTGCTCAGGACCCGAAATTCATTCTCAAGCCCGATGCAGCCTTTGTAAAAGAATATGCCGACATCATAAAAACAATCACCCTTGCCCCCGAAGAGGACACAGAGGACTTTTCTGCCATAAGTGAAATAACCCGTGACACAGATGTTGTTGTTTCCATGGGACACACCTCTGCCGACTATAAAACTGCCATGGACGGAATAAAGGCAGGTGTAAAGCACACCACCCATCTTTTCAACGCTATGACTCCCCTTCTTCACCGTGCTCCCGGTGTGGTCGGTGCGGCTCTCAATTCCGACGTGAGCACCGAGGTAATCGTTGACACCTTCCACGTGGACTCTTCCCTTTATAATATGCTGTGGCGTCTCAAGGGCAGAAAGCTTTGCTTCATTACCGACTGTCTGCCCGCCGGCGGTCTTCCTGAGGGTGAATACACCTTAGGCGGACAAAAGATTATTTATAAAGGTATAGTCTGCCGCCTTGAGGACGGCACCGTAGCAGGAAGCGTTCTTCATCTTAACAAGGGTGTCTGGAATGCTTTCGTAAATTCCGATATCCCTCTTCACGAATGTGTCAACTGCGCATCACTCAATCCTGCCACGGTAATCGGTATGGAGAAAACAAAGGGCTCCCTTGAAAAAGGCAAGGATGCAGATATTATAATCACAGATAATGAATTTGCAGTAAGGAAAACTATTATTGCAGGAATGATTAAATATGAAGCTTAAGGTAAGCGATGAGGATTTCGACAAAAGGGTAAAGAATATGTATCCCGACCTTGCAAGGAAAATAAAGCTTCATATTCCCGATGAAAAATCCCGCCGTGTCGGTCAATCCGTTGCCGCGGCAAGCTTACCGGAAATCAGATAAAGAAAAAAATAATCCATTGTAAAAAGCCTGCTTTACGGCCTTTACAATGGATTTTTTATTGTGCAACAACAAGGTTCCGGGGTACCCGACCGCAATCTTTGATTGCTCGTCGGGTCGGGTTCTTATTATTTAAAAGGAAAAAGCTTTCTGAATTTCTTTTGCCATACATTCAGATAAACTGTTATTATCCTTGTGGTGGCAATGTCGAAAAGTATGAATGCTACATTGCCCAGACCGAGCATTATCGGAAGCATATACTTTGCTAAAAAGCCCGTTTCCCCTTCAATTCCCATAAGCTCGTCAAAGGGTATTCCGAGCACCTTTACAAGCACCGCATAAGAACCCAGCATTGCCACATTGAAAACGGCAAATTTGATAATGTATTCGGCTGCTCTCGGCAGCTTGCTTTCAAGAATTGCCTTGAGAATAGGATAATAACCGAAAAATGCCGCATATAAAACAGCCGCTTCCTTGTTGGGAACAAGCATAAGAGAAAGGATGCTTACAGCCGCATAAATACCGAAGGCCCACTTTTTGTCAAGCTCAACAACGCTGAACATTATCAGCATACCCGCAAAGGCAGGAAGAGCATAAACAAAAACCTCAAGAGCCGTAGGCATCAGCACCACAACGGACAGGGCCGTTATCATTCCGCCAATGGCGGTTTTTCCGCTCTGACTCATTTCGTCACCTCAGCAGCAGGGGATGATGTCGCCGCCCATACATTCGCAGCAGCAATCGGCACAGAGAAGTCCCTGACAGATATCACAGCCGTCACAGTTATCCCCGGAACGGTGGCTGTTACGGCTTTGGGCAGTACGGAAGCCTCCGCCTCTTTGCATATTCATATTTTCATAGGCATGACGGTATTCGGCATTTGACGGATCCATATTATAAGCCATGGAAAAATAGGAAAATGCCTGATCTGTCCAGCCTCTTTTATAGTTAATCTGTCCCTTGAGATAATACCACTGTGCATCACGGAAGCTCTTATCCATTCTTTCAAGAAGCTCTTCAGCATCCTGAAGTCGGTTTTGCTGCATTAATGTCTTGATCTGCTGATAGGTGTTATAGTTGTCGCTGCCGTAGCCGGGACCCGAATAAGAGGAATCTCCTCTGTTTCCCGAGATAATAGCATCGTATGCTTCGTTGATTTCCTGCATTTTTTTGTTGGCATTTTCTGCAAGAGGGCTGTCAACAAAACGGTCGGGATGATATTTCTTTGCAAGCTCTCTGTAAGCCGCCTTAACCTGCTCCTGAGTGGCACTTCTGGGCACACCGAGTACTTCATAAGGATCTCTCATTTTTTCACTTTTCCTTTCAGAATATCATTCATAGTGTTTTCCGTCCCCTCGTAAATTATGTTTTCCATAATAGGAGAAAGACTTTTATTTTCTGCTTTTTCATAGGCCTCACTCACCATTGCAAGACAAAGATTAAGGCTCATTTTGATTTCTTCCTTTATCTGATGAGACGGCTTACCCTTAAGCTTATATTTATTTACAAAAACATTATAGCTGCCTTTTTCAATATCCTTTTCAATATCGTCAAGTGCATCGCAAAGATAAACGAACTTGCCCGTTCCGTAGCCGAATCGGTAAACGCTTTCGTCCTCAAAGCCATAGCTCAGAAGCTGACCGAGAGCATCAGCAGAGCAATGGGCAGCCATATCGGGAATATCTGTATTACTTTTTTCCGTCTCAGCCTGCCGGTCCATAGCCTTTTCGATTATAAGCGCCGCTTCATTATAAAGCTTTTTTGCCTTTTTGTATTTCACAAGGGCATAGGGCAATATAAGATACATAAGAAGACGTCTTAAAAAAGAGCCGTCAGCGATGTTGTCCTTTATTTTGAAATAAAACATCATCATTGAAACTGCCGCAGCATATCTTAATTCATCCTCACCGTTCTGACAGTAGTTGCATTTTTTGGTGGGATTATAGGGGCATCTTCCACCCCTGAAGGAGGGTATCCTTCCGCTGAAGGACAGCCTTGCCAGAGCAAAAAACGTCATATCATAGCTTAAGGTAAGCGCAGAGACAGGGCCGAAGCTTTTACGCATGCTTTTGCAAAGAGAGCAGTAAATACCGCGGTAGACCTCATATTCCTTTACCTTCATTTCGGGCTTGTTCACCCTTACATAACCAAACATCTTTACTCCTGATTTTTAAATATTGATAAATATTATACACCAAACCGGAACTATTGTAAACTATATTACACCAACTTTAAAATTAAATAAGGTTGATTATTTTTCTTTTATATACTATAATAGTGTCAACGAAAAAATAAAGTGAGGTTAACATTATGTCCGTTATAAAAAAAGAGGCTTACTTCCTTTCCTCCACAGGAATAAATAAAATCCGTACCTGCATATGGCAAAAGGAAGACGCAGAATACAAGGGTGTGTTCCAGATTGCCCACGGTGTCAGCGAGCATATTGACCGTTATGACGAATTTGCACGCTTTCTTGCTGAGGAAGGCTATGTTGTATGCGGTAACGACCATCTCGGCCACGGTAAAAGTGTCGATTCCTTTGAGGACTTCGGCTTCTTTGCCGAGGAGGACGGCGACAACCGTATGATTGATGATATGCATATTCTATATTCCATTATGCATAAAAGATATCCCGACCTTCCCTACTACCTTTTCGGCCACAGCATGGGCTCCTTCTGTGCGAGAGTTTATGCCTCCGCCTTCGGTGTTGAGCTTTCAGGTCTCGTTATCTGCGGCACGGGAGATATGCCTCAGGCTATGGCTGTGCTTGAAGAGCCTATAAAGCTTCTTTGTAAAAAGCTCGGTGCCAGAGCAAAGGTTCCCGCCTCTCTTCTCGATAAGGTCAGCACCATCGGTATCAGCAACGCCGAAACTCCCAAGGACTGGCTCAGCTGTAACAAGGAAAACGTTATGGCTTACATAAATGACCCTCTTTGCGGCAACGATATCAAGCTCGGCGGTGTAAGAGATATTCTTTCTCTTGCCACCACCTGCAGCAGCGACGACTGGGCATCCTGTCTTCCCCCCGAGCTTCCCGTTCTTATTATTTCCGGTGCAAAGGACCCCATCGGTCTTAACGGTAAGGGTGTAATCGCTGTATGCGACAAGCTCGAAGAAGCAGGCATTGAGCCGAAGGTTATTCTCTATCCCGGTATGAGACACGAAATTCTCAACGAGGATGAAAGAGAAAAGGTTTATACAGACATTCTCGACTGGCTCAAGGATATAAACAATTGATTGCTTAAAGGAGAAAAATTATGAAAACAAAAAAGCTTTTATCCTTTGCTCTTTCTCTTCTTATGCTTTTCGGTGTCTGCTCCCTTCTTTCCTTTGCAAAGGAAGAGACTCTTCCTCTCAGTGCAGGTATTGATGCTCTTTGCGAACAGTTCGAAAAGGGTGTCGGCCCCGAAACCGACGGTTATACCGTTGATTACCGTTTTTTTTCACCGGTAAAGGAAAATGACAGCACAAAATATCCTCTTGTTATATGGCTTCACGGAATGGGTGACGGCGACTATGAGGGCTTGCAGGTTACTGCCCAGGAGGTTGCTCTTTGGTCAAGTGCAGAATTTCAGAGCCGTTTCAAGGAAAGTGGCGGAGCCTTTATCCTCGCTCCCCGTTCCATCGAAGAGCAGGAGCTTTATTGGGACGACTGTCTTATTTATCCTCTGCGTGCCACCATTGACAGCTTCATCGCAAAAAATAAAGATAACATCGATATAAGCCGAATTTATGTGGGCGGTTATTCTATGGGCGGTAAGATGACTCTTAAAATGGCTGTGGCTTATCCGGATTTCTTTGCCGCTGCGTTTCCTATCTGCCCTGCGTGGATACCCGACAGAGAAGCAGGTGCCGTTTTAAAGGATATGCCTGTCTGGCTTACCAGCGGCAAGATGGACCCTCTGGTATATTATTACCGTATGGCCGTTCCAACCTGGAAGAATATTGCCTCCCAAAGCAATATCCCTGAAAGCTGCCGTTTTTCCTCTCTTTCCGTAACTGCAAAGCCTGACGGACTCCCCATTTTCAGCGCACATTATTCCTGGATTGCAGTCAACAACGATATGTTCTCTTATAAAAACGGAGATTATCCCTTTATGAAAACCGTTGACGGTCTCGGCAATGAAGTTAAGCTTACCTACCCCGACGGTATGATAAGCTGGCTTTCCTCCTTCACAAGTGATTATGACGGCTCACCTGCCACCGACAGCGGTAATACTGAGGCAACTAATCCGAGCGCACATCTCAACATTTTTGAGCTGTTAGTGGCCTGGGTTTGTGAGCTTTTTGCGAAGATACCCGTAATGTACTGATAATTCAATAATAAGAACCCGACCCGACGAGCAATCAAAGATTGCAGTCGGGTACCCCGGAACCTTGTTGTTGCACAATAAAAAACGGTTGAAATGTAATAACATTTCAACCGTTGTTGTTTGTTCTGATTATATATCTGACTGACTGTTTTATATATGACACGCATCGTGGTCGTGGTCTTCAATTTTACCAACAATGGGTTCGGGATCGATGCCCTGTCTCTTGTAATAGTCGGCAAGAGCAGCCTTGACTGCCTGCTCAGCAAGAACACTGCAGTGAATCTTTACTGCGGGAAGTCCGTCAAGCGCCTCAACAACAGCCTTGTTTGTGAGCTTGAGCACCTCGCTGATGGGCTTTCCCTTGATCATATCTGTAGCAATTGAGCTGGTTGCAATAGCAGAAGCACAGCCGTAGGTTTTAAACTTAACGTCAACTACCACATCGTCCTCTATTTTAAGATACATTTTCATTATATCGCCGCACTTTGCGTTGCCGATTTCACCGACACCGTTTGCATCGGGAATTTCGCCTACGTTGTGGGGGTTAGTGAAATGCTCCATTACTTTTGCACTGTATTCCATTTTAATTCGTCTCCTTTTATGCGTTTTCGTTTTCTAATATATGCTCCCAGAGAGGTGACATCTGACGAAGTCTGTCTACGATGGGAGGAAGCACCTCGAGAATATAATCAACGTCCTCGACGGTGTTGCTTTCGCTGAGAGAAAGTCTGAGTGAGCCGTGGGCCACCTCGTGCTTGAGTCCGATAGCTAAAAGCACGTGGCTGGGGTCAAGAGAGCCGGAGGTGCAGGCGCTGCCGCTGGAGGCACAGACACCCTGCATATCGAGCATAAGAAGTAAGCTTTCGCCCTCGATGCCCTCAAAGCACATACTGAAGTTACCGGGAAGTCTCTTCTCTCTGTCGCCGTTTATTCTTGAATGGGAAATCTTGCTTGCGCCCTCAAAAAGTCTGTCACGAAGAGCAGAAACCTTCTTTGCGTTCTCTTCAATATTTTCGCACATATCGGTAATTGCCACACCGAGACCTACAATGCCGGGAACGTTTTCCGTGCCTGCACGTCTGCCCTTTTCCTGGCCGCCGCCTTCGATAAGATTGGGAAGACGGATGCCCTTTTTGCAATAAAGAGCACCGACACCCTTTACAGCGTGGAACTTATGACCTGAAAGAGAGAGCATATCAATGTTCTGCTCCTTGACGTCAATTGCGACGTGACCGACAGCCTGCACAGCATCAGTATGGAAAAGGACACCCTTTTCCTTGCAAAGCTTACCGATTTCTGCGATAGGCTGAATGGTACCTATTTCGTTGTTTGCATACATAATTGTCACAAGGCAGGTTTCATCGGTAATTGCCTTTTCAACATCCTCAACTCTTACGATACCGTTATCGTAAACATCAAGGTAAGTAACTGTGAAGCCCTGTTTTTCGAGGGTAGCCATTGTGTGAAGAACAGCGTGATGCTCAATCTTTGTAGTGATAAGGTGCTTTTTGCCCTTCTTTGCACCGAGTGCCGCTGCACCCTTGATTGCCCAGTTGTCTGCCTCGGAGCCGCCTGAGGTAAAGAAGATTTCATCCTTCTCTGCACCTAAGGCATCGGCTACCTGCTGTCTTGCTTTGTCAACGGCTCTGAAAGCCTTTTGTCCCGTTTGATAAAGGCTTGAGGGGTTGCCGTAAAATTCGGTCATATAGGGAAGAACAGCTTCAACAACCTTTTGGGAAACGGGAGTTGTTGCCGCATTGTCTGCATAAACATATCTCATTTCAAACACTCCAATTCTGTTTTTTCCAATGTAGTACTTCTTTCGGCAAGGTCCTTGAGGGTAATTGAGCTGACAACGGAAATGGTTGCCTTATAAATCTCTGTCCATATAAATGAGGTAACGCAATCGCAATAATTTTCGCATTTTCCGTTATCCTCGGCACAGGCCACGGGAGCAAGACTGCCTTCGGTGGCTTTGAGAATTTGCTCAACGGTAATCTCGGAGGGCTCAGCGGTAAGATGATAGCCGCCCTTTGCACCTCTTACGGATTTCAGAAGTCCCTCTTTTACAAGAGTGCCGACTATCTGCTCGAGATATTTTTCCGACAGATGCTCTCTTTCAGCTATATCCTTAAGAGAAACAAGACCGCCCTTTTCAGTATTGACAGCTATGTCAGTCATTACACGAAGACCGTATCTGCCTTTAGTTGAAATTTTCATTTCAGCACTCCTTTCTTAAAGAATTCCTACCTTGTAAGTAGTATATCACTCTTTTTAATTCATAGCAAGCAGATATGAATTATTTTTTGTAGAAAAACTGCATATACGCAATATATTTTTTATGCAAGATTAATAAATAAGGCTTTATGTCTTTTTAAGTCGGCATAAAGTCTCTTAAAGTAAAAGAAGCTACAAAAAACTATATGCTTGTCTTTACACCTGCCACGGTGAAAAACAGATGCATAATTGCTTCGCAGAGTTACTTTTACCTGCAAATAAAAACAGCCGCAGAATAAATCTGCGGCTAAAATGTTTTTTGTTTATTCAGTTCTGAGAGCCTCAACGGGGTCTTTGTTCGCCGCCATTCTTGAGGGCACAAGACCGGCGATGAAGGTAAGGAACACGCTGATTGCGATAAGTGCTGCCGCCGCTATAAAGGGAAGACTTGCTGCAGCATCTGTTCCCGTAAAGTGTCTGAGAAGGATATTGATGGGTATTTCCAGAATCAGCGTCGTGACGATACCCAATATACCCGCCGCCAGACCTATGGTAAAGGTCTCGGCATTGAACACACCCGAAACGTCCTTCTTTGAAGCACCGATGGCACGGAGAATACCGATTTCCTTGGTTCTTTCAAGAACGGAGATATAGGTGATGATACCGATCATAATTGATGAAACCACAAGTGAAATTGCAATGAAGACAATCAGAACATAGGTTACGATATCGATAATCATTGTAACCGAAGAAAGAAGAACACCGACAGCATCCGTAGGCTTGACGGAATATTCGGGATGTCCGTCTTCAGTAACCTTTTCATTGTAGTACTCAAACATTTCCTTAAGCTTATCCTTTGCTTCAAAGCTCTTGGGATAGAAATAAATTGCCTTTGGTGTATCTGCGGACTGATAACCTAAAACCTCCATTGTGTTATCATAGGAGCGCTTTGAGGTTATGGTGTCGATATAAGCCTGCTTAAGGGCGATAACCTGGTCATCGCTGAGGAAGCCTTCGACCAATTTTTTCTGTAAGTCGCTCATTGAGCCGAAGCCGATGGTTGAGGAAAGATTGATGTTTGAAATGTCAATCTTTGAAATATCAATACCGTCGATAAGGCTTAAAAAGGGTGTAAGGTCAAGATGTTTGATATCAATATCGTTAAGGTCAATATCCTTGAGGTCGAAATCGTTGACGGAAAGCTTAACAAATTCAAGACCTGTAAGCACATCTGTGCCGGGATTTGCAAGCTGCTCCTGAACAACCTGGGAATTGAGAGTTTGCTCAAGGGCATAATCCATAAGCTCAGAGGTATAGCCGACACCGCCGGTTCCGACAGCAATAAGGTTGTCGTCCTGAGGACGGATGATACCTACGACGCTGAGCTCGAGAGCTTCCTCGTTGATAAGCTTTTTAAGATAAGCCTTGTTTGAGCTCTTATCCTCCCAAAGGCCTGTCTTGTCATTTTTAACCATATACTGATAATTGAGAAGGAGCTTGAACTTTCTTCCGCATATCTGGTCATAGGAATACTTTTCCTGAAGGTCGTGTTCATAGGAGCTGCCTGTGCCGAGAGAGCCCATAACCTCTTCCATAAACTTGTTCTGGTCCTTGAGTCCGAGACCGTGCATAACGAATTCGTTGACCTCGTTGTTGATGTCAAGAATTACAAGAACCTCAGACTTATTTTCGGGAAGACGTCCGTAAACAAGGTTATAGTTATCTAAAATCTCTTCACCCTCACCTACAAGCTCATCCCAGATTGTAAGGCTGGTACCGGTGAAGCTTTCAAACATATCTGTTGTTTCGGCGCTGCCGCTGATTTCGTCGATAACGGTGTTGGGGCTTACCTGAACAATATCTGTGGTTGTGTCCGCATTATAAACATTGAGCGGTGTGTCATAAATAAACTGGATATCATTACAAAGCTCATCAAAGCTTTTCTGATTATCGCCGATATACTTTTTGAAGGAGCGAAGGTTATTCGCCGTTGCCTTTGAAACAAGAGTATTTACTATTTCGGCAACCATACCGTTGACATAGACATTCTCACGGTCATGGTCAAGATTTTTAAGGTTAGCCATACCCGACATTGAATTCATAACCGACTCAATATCAACGGTTTCATTTTCAATTGAAAGCGGGAATGCGATGAGAGTATCTGTCTGAACATTGTCAACGAAATTCTGGATACCCGTCGAAAGAGCGATAACCAAGGCTATACCGATAATACCGATAGAGCCCGCAAAGGCTGTAAGGAAGGTTCTTCCCTTTTTCGTTGCAAGGTTACGAAGGCTCAGGCCAAAGGCTGTTTTAAAGCTCATTGAAGGCTTTTTACCCTTTTTCTGCTCTTCCTCTTCCTTTAATTTTTCGTTGATATAATCCTGCTCCTCGGGCTCGAAAGGATTGGTATCACCGATTACCTTACCGTCAACAAAACGGATAATACGGTTTGAATATTCCTCGGCAAGCTCAGGGTTATGAGTAACCATAATAATAAGCTTATCCTTGGAAATTTCCTTAAGGATTTCCATAACCTGAACGCTGGTCTCACTGTCAAGAGCACCTGTGGGCTCGTCGGCAAGAAGGATGTCGGGGTTGTTGATAAGAGCACGGGCAATTGCAACTCTTTGCATCTGTCCGCCGGACATCTGGTTAGGCTTTTTATTGATATGATCCTTAAGACCTACCTGCTCGAGTGCGGCGATTGCTCTTTCTCTTCTTTCCTTTTTTGAAACACCGGAAAGAGTAAGAGCAAGCTCAACATTTGCAAGAACAGTCTGATGAGGGATAAGGTTATAGCTTTGGAAAACGAAGCCGATTGAGTGGTTACGGTAGGTATCCCAGTCGCCGTCCTTGAAGGTCTTTGTTGACTTACCGTTGATGATAAGATCACCGCTTGTGTAACGGTCAAGTCCGCCGATGATGTTAAGAAGAGTTGTTTTACCGCAGCCTGAGGGGCCGAGGATGGAAACGAACTCGTTTTCTCTGAAGTTTATATCAATTTTGCGAAGGGCTTTGACAGCGGTATCACCTGTCTGGTAATCCTTTACTATGTCTTTTAATATAAGCACAGATTACACCTCCTGTGAAAATTCTTCATAGTTTTCTTTCATTCTTTTAAGCTTCAGCTTATTCCTTATAATGACGCTTACGGGTATGAGCATCAGAACAAATAAGACACCAAAAATCAATGCGAAATTCGGTTTCGGTCTGTAAATAATTGTCGGCATATAATCCTCTTCTTCAATTTCCTGAACCGTAGCTCTTTCCCTGAAGAAAAGCTTATAAATCCATTCTGCCGCCTCATCAATTGTCATTGCATTGATGTCATCGACTACGCTTTGCACAAAAGAATCAACGATTCCCTCTGTTCCCTCGGGAAGCTGAGCACCGCCCATTGTATCTGAGCTCGTTTCCATAAGAGTGTCGATAAGTGAAGCATTGGCGGGATCCTTGATTGTCTGTGCCATAATTCTGAGAATTGTCACACAGAGCGCAGGCATATCCGACTGAATATATGTTACCGTTGCATTCTGTCCTGCCACAGTTCTCTTGCTTTGCTTTTGTACAGCCGTACCGTAGGATGCAAAGGAGGTAATGTCAAGAGAGGGAAGCTTTATTCCGAGATCAACGGAGGACAGCACCTGAGCTAAAAGTGCATTGATATCGAGATTTGCCATGGATGAAAGGTCAATTGCCGTTTCCATGCCAAGCTCGGAAAGAATACCCTTGAAGGGATAAATAAGATTATCTATGCAAAGCTTTATTCCTCCGCTTTGAAGGAAATAAAGAAGGTTAGGCAAAATCTGAAGAGCTGTGTAGACAGGCCTGTCAATAATTCTGTCAAGAAGGGTTACGATTGGGTCAAGCAGAGCCTCGATTCCCTTACCCTTGTTGTAAAGGATTTTGAATTCCTCGTGAGTTCTTATGGTGGAATCCTCACAGCCTAAGGCCTCATAAATGGGAATAATGGCGGTGTTGTAGCCGTTTGAGCCGTAAATTTCAACTGCACCGAAGAGAGTGAATTTATCCTCAGCAAGAAGCATACCGAGCAAATCCTCCAAGGGAGAAAATGCGGAAGCCATAACCGATACAAACTGTCTTTCACTGCCTGTCTTTATTCCGAGGTCAACGGTCTTTTCACCGATGCTGCTCCACTTTTTGTAAGCTCGGAGATTTCTTGCAGCCACAGAAAAACCCTTTTTGTCGAGAACATCGGCAATTCCCTTAGGTGAAAGATCCATACCGAGCATCGAGGAAACAGCGGAAATATCCTCTGTTTCAAGAGCACCGAAAAGAGTAACAAAAATCATCGAAAGAGTCTTTGATGAATAAATCTCTTTTTTGATAATTGCGCTGAGGGATTTCTCTTCGCCCATTTCAGCCACAAATTCGTCAAGCAGCTCATCGGCTCCGTCGGCAACTCTTTGATATTTTTCAGCCGTAAGATTCGGTGTATAGGTCACCTGACCGGGAGTATACTGAGGGAAGGCCCATTCACTGTCGTTGATTACCGCACCCGTTTGGTTGAAAAGAGAAACGATAAGAGAAATAAGAGCATCCGTATCCTTGGCAAAAACACCTGAAAGAGAATTGATAAGCTCCGGGTCCATATCGGGAAGAAGCTGTCCCATCGAAGACTGGTTGAGCTTTACCGTATCGATTATCCAGCGTAAAAGCACAATGAAGCTGTCCGCCTTGTCTGCAGTTACGGTGCCGTCGGGATTGACGGTGCCGAGAGAGGCAAGAAGCTGAAGGTCTATCGGTGCCATCGGTATGCCGCTTTTGGCAAGCATATCGTTTATGTTAAGAGTAAAATTCTGTGTAAAGCTTTCCGTATCGGAAATAAAGGATGTGAGAGATTCAATACGAACAAGAGTGGAAATATTGAGCACCTGAAGTCTCAGGGGTGCCATAAGGGTTGACACCGCATTATCGAAGCCGCCGCTTGTGAAATAATAGGCAACGGAGGGAATGATTGAAGAGAAGGTATCGCAGGGAGTCTCTGCCGCCTTTTCAATGTAAGAAACCAGGTCATATACGATGTTATAAATCATATATCCCTTGTCTTCCTCTGCCTTGGAATAAAATTCCTCTGCGCCAAGATATTCCGTACAGCCCAAAGCCTTGAAGGTTGGGATGATTGCTGTTTCGTAGCCGTTTGAGCCCTTGATTCCCACAAGAAGATTGAGAGAATAGGAGCCTGAGCAAAGAAGAGCATAAAGAATATCGTTGAAGGGTGAAAGCATTGTTGACACGGCAACGCCGAAATCACTTTTATTATTTACGTTCCACTTTGCACCCGTAAGGTCAGCCTCCGACCAGGAATTGCAGGCTGAAAGCTTTTCTGCAACAGCAGGATATCTGTCTAATTTTTTGGCAAGGCCCTTTGGTGAAATGTTTATATCCACAGCTGAAAGAGCATCCCCCGCCTCAGCCTCCATAGCCTTGTAAATTTCCGTGAGGATCATGGAAAGGGTTTTGTCGGAATAAAGCTCCTTACTGAGAATTTTCCAAAGAGTGGTATTTTGGGTTTCCATAAAGCCGTTTATTGCTTTATCTGCCTTTTCGATGGTGGAAAGAGTTTGCTCCCTGGTAACATTTTCGGGATATGTTACCGCCGCAAGACAGGGAAGCACGGAAAAGCACATAATAACGATTGAAAGAAACACTGAAAGTATTCCTTTGACTGTCTTGTTTCTTTTCAAATCATTCACCTCTCCTTTCTTCTTCTCCTACTATCTCAAAGAGTCTTTTCAAAAGTCTTAAAAATTCAATTGAATCCTTTTCACCGAGCTTTTCGATGATATCAAGAGAATTTCTTACCACCGAAGCCTTAAGCTGATGGCTGTATTCAATTCCCTTTTCGGTCATTTCGATTATGGTAAATCTTTTATCTATTTCGTCCTGCTGTCTTATGATGAAGCCCTTGCTTTCGAGAGACTTGATAATTGCGGAAAGCCTTGCAGGAGTGAAGTCCGTATATTCCGCAAGCTTGGACGGGGTGCTTATACCGCCGATTTCTTCAAGAACAGCAAGAAACAGGTCCTCTCCTCTGAGCAGAAATTTGCGCTTGGTGAGAACACTGCGTTTATCCATATTACTGAGCGTTTCCAATATTTCCTTGGCAAGCATAGCCGTGCTCATAAAAAACCCCCTTCTATCCCATTATTTAACACTGTTAAATAATATATCATATAGTCGGTTTTAATTCAATAGAAAAAATGCTTTTTAATGCAAATCTATAATTTGTTTAAAAAAATTACAATTAAACACATTACTTAGGTAATTTTGCCCACAATTTTTTCATTGTAATTATAATCCTGAACCATAAACGTAGTTTAAAAACATTTAACGGTGTTAAATATTTGAGTTTTTGCGTTGCTTTCTCTGTCTGAAAGCAAAAAAGCATGCAGATGCTTCGCAGCGTCAAAGTTCTTTTTACGATGATTTATATTTTTATAGTTTACCGGCTACTTGTAAAAACCTTTCCACGCTCAGGCCGCTAAGGCCTTTACTTTGGCTCATTCGAGCGCCAAAGTAAACAAAGCGCCCTCTTTTGGTGCTTCG
>JAZUMO010000078.1:0-1818 GCA_045603665.1 Acutalibacteraceae bacterium | reverse complement strand
ATTGCTGAGGCTTATACGGCAAGGACATCGCCTATAATAAGTCCCGATAAAAACATCGAGTGGCTGAATCTGTGCTCAGGATGTCTGAAGGTTTATAAGCTGAAGGATTGTTACATCGGGCTTCAGAACGGCCTTTTTGAAAAGGATGGAAAAAGCCATTCTGCGATTATGCTTCTCAAAAGCGAGGACGGCGTGAAGTTTGATTTTGTAAAGCCTTTTCTTGTTCCGCAGAAGTGCGGAAACAATAACTGGATGGCACAGTATGTTTATGCTTGTTGTCTGACATATTACGATAAAAAGCTGAGACTTTATTTTAATGCACGAAACGTTTCAAACAATATTACGGGAAGAGAAAGCATAGGGCTTTTTGAGGGGGAAATTTAAAAGATGAAAAATTTACGATAAAAGTTAAAAAGCTCCGGACATTTCTGATGAAGTGTCCGGAGTCTTTTCAGTTGTTAATGATTTCAAGATAGCCTTTTAACTGTTCTTCGGTAGGCTTATAATCTGTTTTGGAGCAACAGGGAATGGTAGGTTCGGAGCCGTCAGAACCATAGAATGGTGTTTCTCTGTCATTTTCGTATTCCTTACGGCAATCTTCAAGATGGAAATCGGGAATATCAAAGGGCTGACCGCCGTTCAGAATAGATCGGTGGGCGAGAATTGCAGCAGACGACATGGTTACTGCGGAGTGAATATCATAAGGATGTTCGGGCTCGTTGCCTTCTCTAATGCATTTGAGGAACATTCTTGCTACAATGTAATCACCGCCACCGTGACCGCTTTGGTTGATAAAATCTTCGTCCTTATCATTCCATGAGGGTTCATATAGGTTGACTTCTTCCTTACCTTCCGGAACAGACCAGCTGTTATATCGGAGCATTATCTTTTCGCCCATTCCACGTACATTTTCTATTTGTCCCTCTGTTCCGCAGATACGGTATGAGTTGTGGTGCGATCCGAAGGCAGAGCAGCCGGCAACCTTGAATACGGAGCCGTCGACGTTTGAGATTGTCATAATCGCAGCTCTGTCTGCCACATATCTTGCAGAAGCTTTTTCTTCAAAGGGGGCAAAAACGGGGAAAGCACAGATTTTTTTCGGTGTTGCACCGGTTATCCACATAAGAGGTGCGAGAGAATGAGTTATGTAGTAGGTTCGCGGCAGATAGTGTCTCCAGTGCTCAGGAAAGTATGCGTATGTTTTGCTGAAAGACACATCTGTTATATCAAGGGGATGATTGTATTCGCCTTCTGCATAAAGAATCTTGCCCAGTGTGCCGCTTTCATAGACCTTCTTCATTTCTCTGTTGAATTTCATTTGCGGATAGTTTTCTGCAAGCATATAGATTGAACTGCTCTTTTCATATGCGCGGATAAGCTCAACGCCTTCAGCCATTGTCCCGTTGCTGATACATTCAGAGAACACGTGTATTCCTTTTTCAAAGCATTTTATTGCAAATGGTGCATGCTCATGGAAATAGTTTGCAAGGACAACCGCATCGGGATTTTGCCCGAGAAGTTCATCGAACTTTTCATAGACAGGAACATTTTTCCCGAGCCTCTCAAGACCTGAAGCTGCTCTTTCTTTGTCGAATTCACAGATGCCGACGATTTCGCAGTCAAGAAGCATGGAATTTTGTGCGATACCTATTCCCCGGCCAGCACCGAGAATACCTATTCTGATTTTTTTCATAATAATCCCTCCTGAGGATAATATACTGTTATTTTATCAAATCAGAGAGATATAATCAATAGAAAGTTTTGTTTTTTAATATTTAATGCAACTTGATTTCAAAGTAGTATTGTTGTAAACTATAG
>JAZUMO010000077.1:0-56378 GCA_045603665.1 Acutalibacteraceae bacterium | reverse complement strand
TTCAAGACTCTTTTCTATGAGTTTAAGCTGTCTGTCATGCTGAAGCATTTCTCTGGAAATATTAAGGCTTAAATCTTCGGAATCGACAAGACCCTTTACAAAACTGAAATGGTCAGGGATAAGGTCAGCACATCTTTCCATAATGAGAACGCCGTTTGAATAAAGCTGAAGTCCCTTTTCGTAATCCTTTGAATAAAAATCAAAGGGAGCATGAGCGGGGATAAACATAAGAGCGTCATAGGAAATCTGACCCTCGGTTTTTGAATGGATGGTTTTAAGGGGTGCTTCGAAATCATAAAACTTTGACATATAGAAATTATTATAGTCGTCAGATGTGATTTCGTTTTTGTTCTTTCTCCAAAGGGGGACCATGCTGTTGAGCTGAGTGGGCTCGGTTACGGTTTCATATTCGTCCTCGGTACCCTCCTTGAGAGCTGTGGTGGTCATATCAAGCATAATGGGATAGCGGATATAGTCGGAATATTTTTTGACAATATCCTGAATTCCGTACTGGTCAAGATATTTATCATAGTTTTCGTTTTCGGTGTTTTCCTTGATTTTAAGGGTGATAAGGGTACCCTCGCTGTCCTTTTCTGCTTCTCCGATTGTGTAGCCGTCAACACCTGAGGACTCCCATTTGTAAGCCTTTTCTTCACCGAGAGCCTTGCTTATAACCGTAACCTTGTCTGCGACCATAAAAGCAGAGTAAAAGCCGACACCGAACTGACCGATGATTTCAACATCGCTTTCCTTTTCGAGGTCACTCTTGAAATCAAGAGAGCCGCTTTTTGCGATGGTGCCGAGATTGGTTTCAAGCTCCTTTTCGTTCATGCCGCAGCCGTTGTCGCTGATTGTGAGAGTACGGCTGTCCTTATCGACGGCAAGATTGATTTTATAATCCTCTCTTGCATTTCCGCTTTCGCCCTGGGAAAGGCTGCGGTAATATCTTTTGTCGAGAGCGTCGCTTGCGTTGGAAATAAGCTCACGAAGAAAAATATCCTTATGGGTATAAATGGAATTGATCATCATATCCATAAGCTTTTTTGATTCTGCCTTGAACTGTTTCTTTGCCATTTTATAATTAACTCCAATCTTAAAAAAATTAATTTTAGCACTCACATCATTAGAGTGCTAAAATTAATTATAGCCATTATTTTCCGTTTGTCAAGGGTTATGATAAAAAAGAATGGAACGGCTACCCGTTCCATTTATGTATTTAATAGTGTGCTGCACCGCAAGAGCAGATTTTGTTTGTGCCGAAGAGCTTATAGAAAAATCTGAGGATTTTCCATATGAAGCCCATAAAGCCTGTCCTGTGGCAATTGCAGGAGCAATCTTTCTCGGCTTCATCTGTATCTGGTACCTGCGTAATAGGTTCTTCGGGTTCATCATTTACATCAGAATCATTCGATGATGAGTCTCCTGTGTCTTTTACATCACATTGAAAGATTTCAGATGTCAAATCAAAATTTAAAGCAGGACGAACTCCATTGTCAGTATTACTGACATTGTAGTTGTAATCTAATTGACCATAATCGTGAACGCGACGACATCCTCGAGAATCGTTACCCGGAGAACGAAGAAGCCAAAGAACATTACCATAATAAGAAGTGCTTGTGTTTATCCAAAGTCCCTGACTTTGGGCATAGTCACTTCCTTGTGCCCTACGTTCAATGTCAAATTCACTATAACTGCTTGAAAAACCATAAGAAGTATTAATTGAATCATTCTGAGAAAGAAGATATATTTTATCATTTGTTGATTCAGAATCATAAGCTGAATAAACATTACTGTAAGCAGAATTATCAATAGTTGTGAATTTGATTATATTCTGCTGGGTTTTAGAAAACGCCGTATTGTAAAAGTCATTGTTAAGCCATTGCCTTATACTACTTTCTGCATAATTGTTAGAATAGTATGTTTTTGACGAATCGCCCCAATACGCGATATAACCATATTCATCCGTTCCTGATGACAGTATATAATTATTATACGGCTGAGAATCAAGAATTGTTTCTGACATTACCATACCCGTTGCTGAGTCAAGAACACGCCACTTAATCGGTTCATATTTAAACCAGTAAACTGTATTTGGGTTATATCCGTTTTCGTCCTGATATGTATAAGAATCAGATGAAGTATAACCTGTAAAATAAGGTCTGTATGAATCGAAAACTACACCTCTGTATTTATCTGAGCAATAAATTACATCTTTATATCTCATATAATCTGAAGCGGTCATTTTGCCGTCTGATACACTTCCTGTTCCAGAGTAGTAATTATATGACAACCACTCCCCACTATCTGAGTCAAGAGCAGATATAATAGATGAGTCGGTTACTTCACTTTGCGGATACCAACCAAATTCAATAATATTGCCTTGTGAGTATGATGTGATTTTTGCGGCTGAGGCTGTTATTACAAGGTTAACCCCTGCAATGTTAATTATAGGTACTGATGCAATAAATATAAGTATTGCTATAAATGTTACCCATGTTCGTTTAAAAATTTTGTCCATTTTGTTTTCCTCCTAAAATAATACTAAAGTGCAAAGCAGCTAAAACCGTACACTAAAAATGCAAACCTTAGCTGTCTTGCGACAATATTATACACCATATTTAGTGTAAAGTCAATACATCATATATGGTGTAATGTAAAATTTAACTATCTTATTCAAGGAGATAGTATTCATGAAAACCTATATCGAAATTATCCGTGACCTGCGAGAAGACCACGACAAAACTCAAAAGGAAGTTGCTGAATATCTCGGCACCACTCAGCAGGTTTATTCACGATATGAAAAAGGAGAAAATGAAATACCCGTAAGACATATTATAGCCTTATGCAAATATTACGGAGTAAGTGCTGATTTTATATTGGGTTTAAGATAAATAATACCGCATCCCTTCATAAAAGAAGTGTAAAAAATGATGTAGTCAGATAAAATTATGAAAAACAAAGAAAAACCCCTTGAAACCTTAAGCTTCAAGGGGTTTGGAGTTGATAACAGAAAAGAACATATGCTGATTTTATGTCAAAATTATTCATTATTCATCAGCGAAGCGACTTCATTATTCATTATTCATTCGAAAATCCGTTCTTACACCAAATGAATAATGAATGATGAATAATTAATAATGAATAATACAAACGAAAATCCGTCCACTTTCGTGAACGGATTTTTGTTTGGAGCTGATAACCGGATTTGAACCGGTGACCTCATCCTTACCAAGGATGCACTCTACCTACTGAGCTATATCAGCATGCCTTATTTATTAAAGCTTACTGATTATATCCTATTTTATTTAACTTGTCAACCTTTATCGGGAAACTTTTTTTATTTTTTTATTGAAGCTTAAGCTCTGAAAGGGTAAGGTCGGAGAGTGTAATCTTAATCGATTAATTTTTATTAAATATATTTAAAGATATTTGCAAAAAAAGATGACAAAATCAAAATAGTGTGTTATAATGGCGTGTATATTAGTTTTGCGGAGGATTATAATGAAAGAGTATATTTCCCGTCTTAAGGACGGTTGTAAATTACATACTTTTATATATTGGTCTGTATTGAGACTGTTGATGCTCTGTGCATTTTTCGGTTATCTTTTTGCTGACGGAGCTTCGGACAAAGATGCAGTCCGTATTACGGGCGTGATTCATATTCTTGTCTGCTTCATCGGTTCTTTTTTCTGGGAATTTTCCCGGGCTATGCCTGAAAAGAGCATCCTGCGTTTTGTTCCCGCATCAATACATACGGCTCTTAATACGGGGCTGTTTGTGTCTTCGTTTTTCGGTATTTTAATGAATGCATATTACAAAACAGAGGTTTTTGATCCGTTAATTACGGCGTTCTTTGCTGTCTGGTCCGTGCTTTACGGCTATGAAATCGGTTATGCTTATGTTAAAAAGTATCACTTTGCCGCAACCAAGGCTATGGTTTTCTTTGCTGCCTTCGGTGTAAGCTATATCTTTTTCAATGTCTGTGAGCTGGGTGAGTTTTTCTCGGACCAGATAATCGGTAAGCTTACGGGTGAGCCGGGCAATGCTCAGTTCTGGTCTGTTGCTCTCGGCGGTGAAGAAACCTTTATCAACGCTATCAATCCCGAAAGAATACCTCTTATGTCAATTATGCAGGATATTCTTATTCATACGGCAGGCTCCTTTGCGGCTTTGATTTTCATCAACATTTTCCCTTATCGCTTAAGAGGTAAGTATAAATACGATATCGATTACGGCAATAATAAAACTAAAGCTGCAAGCAATGCAGAAGGTTGAAGGTTGGTTGTTAGAAAATGAAAGATTATATTCAGCGTCTTAAGGATAACTGTCCGAGGTCTACATATATTTTCTGGTGGATAATAAGACTTGCCATGATTGCTATGTTTATCAAGTCTCTTTTTGATAAACCCTTTTCACCGGTGCTTTCCGTGGAAATACTGATGAATATGGCGGTTATGTTCTCCTGGGAAGTATGTATGCTTATGCCTAAGTGGACCGTTTTCCGTTATGTGGAGCCTATTATGCAGTCGGCAATTACGGTTGTTGACTTTGTGGCAGTTGTTACTGCTTATTTATTCAATTTTTATTTTGAGATAAGATTATGGGATTCCTTCCTTCATTTTATCTGCAGTGTAGGCTTAGTCTTTTTCGGGTATGAGTTTGCCTGCGCTCTTATCAAAAAAGAGAAGAAAACCGCACCTCTGCCCCTTATTCTTCTTTGCGCGGCGGGCTTCAGCTTTATGTGTACCACCTTTTGGGAAATTTTTGAATTTTCGGGTGATCAGATTATCGGTCTGACCACAGGTGAGGTCGGCAGGTCTCAGTTCTGGTCCTATACCAATCTTCTCGGAACTGCCAAGCACCGGACAATCTTTGAGTATTTTGATGTGGCACGTTACCCCATTATGGACACGATGGGCGATATGTTCCTTAACACATCCGGCGCTGTTCTCGGCGCCATAGCACTTAAGATTTATCCCTACCGACACAAAGGATTTTTTAAGCTTGATTATGTAATGCCTGAAACAGAGAGTTGATTCAATTCTCTGTTTTTTTTTTTTTTTTTTTTTTTTTTTTTTTCTTAATTTGACTTTTATGCTTCACGGGTGTACAATGAAAAAACAAGGAGGAATAAAATATGAAAAAAAGTAAAATTATTATCGTTGCTCTTGCGGCAGCTGTGGCTGTGGCGTGTATAGGCTTTGCCGTAAGCCGTAAAGCTGACCTTATTGACTTTGGCGAAATCAAGCTTGAAGCTGTCCCTGAAAGGGAAGCCGATGCGACTCGTGTAATGTCCTTTAATCTTCGTTGTGCCGATGATCCCGAGGGCAGCATTGACAATCGTTCACAGATTTCCGTGGAAATTATAAATCAGTATGCCCCCGATTCCTTCGGAATCCAGGAAGCAACACCGAAATGGTTGCGTATTCTTGACAAAGAGGTAGGAGACAGATATGCACGTGTCGGTGAGTCCAGAGATTTCTTCGGCCCCTTCAGCGAATATAACTGTGTTTACTATCTTAAGGATAAATATAATCTTATCGACAGCGGTACGTTCTGGCTTTCGGAAACACCTTACAAAAAATATTCCGTTGATTACGACAGTCTTTGCCGCCGTATTGCCTCCTGGGCAGTTCTTGAGGATAAAGAGACAGGCAAAACCTATACACACATCAATACCCATCTTGACCACGGAAAAGAAAGCACAAGAGATGCTCAGTGTAAGGTTCTTCTGGCTGAAATGGCAAAGCTTCAGACCAAGGGTGTGGTAGCAATAACCGGTGACTTCAATACCTACAGCGACGGAGATGTTTATGCTTCAATGCTTGAGGGTGCCGACGATGTGGCTTTGACAGCAAAAACCACCGACAGCGGTATAACTTACCATAATTACGGTAAAAAGAAGGATGAAGGGCAGGGTGCAATTGACTTTATCTTTGTCACAAAGGATACACCTGTTGACGTTTATAAGGTTATTAGAGATACAGTTCAGGAAATGTATCCCTCCGACCATTATCCTATAATAGCAGATATTCATATCTGATTCCTTTTAAATGTATAGCAAAAGCCCGTCAGGATTGACCTGACGGGCTCATTTTATTTTGTCTTTTTCTTTTTTACGGGTGCTTTTTCTTCTTCCTTCGGCATAGGCTTCCATAAACGAAGAATGCCTTCATCGTTGAGAAGCTTGAGCATAATTATTATCATCGGAGCGATAAACATACCGAGCACACCGAAAATCTTGAGTCCGAGATAAATGGCGGTGATTGTAAGGAAGGGGGGGAGACCGAGCTGACCGGCCACAAATTTCGGCTCAATAATCTGTCGGATAATTGTTATGGATGCATACATTATTCCGAGTCCGATTGCCATGGCGAAGTTGCCCGTTATGAGTGAATAGGCAATCCAGGGGAGAAGTACTGTACCTGTTCCGAGAACGGGGATTATGTCAATTATCGCAGTAACGAGAGAGATGATTGCGATATAGTTTGAAGAGAAAATACCTAAAAGACGAAGGATGTAAAAGCCGATTGAAAGCTCAATAAAGGTGATGCAGATAATGGAAAGATAAGCCTTGCCCATTTTGCTCAGAGAGGATTTGAGAAGAGTGATTGCTCTTGAAACATCCTTTGCCTTCTGTTCGGATAGCTGCGCCTTGACGAATTTTTTGATCAGGTCATAATCAGCTGTCATAAAGCAGGCGGCAACGATAGAAACCACCGTGGCGATTGCGGCTGAGGGGATTTGTCTTGCGGTGGAAATAACACCTGAAATCGGAGTTGTAATCCAGGAAAGACTGAAGGAGCCGCTGAGAGTGCCGGCAAGATCCTGTGTAAATTCGTTGCTTCTTCCTGCAAGCCATTCTCTTAATTCAACAAAGAGGGCAGAGATGTTTTCCTTAAGGGTTTTGCTTAAAAATTCCGGGAAGTTGGAAACGAAATTCAAAAGCGCGTTTTCGATTGTATTGACCAAAGTATCAATATTCTGCAACTGCAGGATGATGTAATCGATAAAGCCGCTTATTTCCTGGGCGATTCTTACGCCGATAAGTGCCGTCAGAAAAAGCACAACAGCGAGAAGACCGAGAACGCACAGAGTTGATGCAAAGCCTTTTTTCAGGGGTGTTTTGCGTAAAATGAAATTCTTTGGTCTTTGAAGAAACGATGCAACTATGAAAGCAAAGAGAATCGGAAAAAGAGTTCCCATAGCATATTTGAAAAGTAAAAAGCAAAGAGCAATAATAATTCCGTAGTACCCTATGTTTATAATGAATTTACGTCTTTTTTCAACATTGTTCAATTTTAACACCTCACTTTGCAAATTTACATATATTATATTAACCTAAAGTTGAGTTAAAATCAATAAATTTAATAAAATACGAAAAAATTTTATTCAAAACTCTTTTAATAATTTATAAAATGTGTTATTATACCCTATATATTTTCCGACGTGTCTGTTTTTTGCGGCGGGAAATGAATTTCACAGAAAGGAAAGTGAAAAAATGAACGTTGCAATTTTAGGCTACGGTGTTGTTGGCTCAGGTGTTGCCGAGGTTATAAGCAAAAATGCCGAAATTATGAAAAAGAACAGCAATGTGTCCTTGTCGCTTACTCATATTCTTGATATAAGAGATTTTGAAAACTGTCCCTTTAAGGATATAATGACAAAGGATTTTTATGATATTCTCAATGACAGCAAAACGGATATTGTTGTTGAAACAATGGGTGGAGTAAGCCCTGCCTTTGAGTTCGTTTCAGCCTGTCTTAAAGCAGGTAAGCACGTTGTCACTTCAAATAAGGAGCTTGTTGCCGTAAAGGGCTATGAGCTTTTGGAAATTGCAAGAAAAAAGGATGTAAACTTCCTTTTCGAGGCTGCAGTGGGCGGCGGTATCCCTATCATCAGACCTATCAGCCGCTGTCTTGCAGGTAACAGAATAAGTGAGGTTGCAGGTATTCTTAACGGAACCTCTAACTTCATTCTTACTAAAATGATAGAGGAGAATATGGATTTTGATGTGGCTCTTAAGCTTGCTCAGGAAAAGGGCTATGCTGAAAAGGATCCCACAGCTGATGTTGAAGGCTTTGATGCACTCAGAAAAATCTGTATCCTTGCTTCTCTTTGCTTCGGCAGCCATGTTTATCCCAACGGAGTTTATACGGAGGGTATTTCAAAAATCACTCTTGAGGATGTTGCTTTTGCCTCCTCATACGGCTGTGTGATAAAGCTTATTGCCAAAGCAAAAAAGATGGATGACGAAAAAATCAGCCTTACGGTTTCACCCTGCTTCGTTAAAAACGAAAGTATGCTTGCCGGTGTTAACGGTGTGTTCAATGCCTGCCTTGTAAGAGGCGACGCAGTGGGCGATGTTGTCCTTTACGGTCAGGGTGCAGGCAAGCTTGCTACCGCTTCTGCCGTTGTGGGCGACGTAATTGATTGTGCCTGCAACACCAAGGAAAGAAAATTCTTTGGCTGGGACGAGGAAAAGCTCGGTCTTGTTGCCGATTATCTTGAGGAAGAAGTATCTCTTTATGTGAGAGCGACAGCCGAAAGCATGGAAAATGCAGAAGCAGAAATCGAAAATACATTAGGCGAGGTTACCTATCTTGTAAGAGAAGACCAGGCCTTTGATGAAATTGCTTTCGTCACACCGGCTATGAAAGAAAGAGAGCTCAGAAAAATTTTAGCAAAATTACCTCTTTCAATCATCAGCACAATCAGAACAGTTGAATATTAATCAAGGAGGAAGAGTATGGCACTTATAGTACAGAAATTCGGCGGCTCTTCTGTTGCAAATGCAGAAAGAGTAATGAACGTTGCCCGTATCATTACCGATACTTATAAGCAGGGCAATAGCGTTGTTGTAGTTGTTTCCGCACAGGGTGACACAACTGACGACCTTATAGAAAAAGCTAAGGAAATCAATCCCGGTGCTTCAAAAAGAGAAATGGATATGCTCCTTACAGCGGGCGAACAGATTTCCATTTCACTTCTTGCGATGGCTATTGAAAGTCTCGGTTATCCTGCAATTTCCCTTTTAGGTTGGCAGGCAGGCTTTTCAACCAATTCTGCCTACGGAATGGCAAGAATTCACGAGGTAAAGACAGAGAGACTTGAAAGAGAGCTCGACAAAAAGAAAATTGTCATCGTAGCGGGCTTCCAGGGACTCAATAAATATGACGACCTTACAACACTCGGAAGAGGTGGCTCAGACACAAGTGCAGTTGCTATTGCTGCCGCATTACACGCTGACCGCTGCCAGATTTTCACCGATGTAACGGGCGTTTATACAGCTGACCCCAGAAAGGTTGAAAATGCAAGAAAGCTTGCTGACATCACTTATGATGAAATGCTTGAGTTTGCCACATTGGGCGCACAGGTGCTTAATAACCGTTCGGTAGAAATGGCAAAGAAATATAATGTTGAGCTTGAAGTTCTTTCAAGCATGGTAAGAGAAAACGGAACAATCGTCAGGGAGGTTGCTAATATGGAAAAAATGTTAATCAGAGGCGTAACTAAGGATACAGATGTTGCAAGAATTTCAGTTGTAGGTATGAAGGATATTCCCGGTAATGCCTTCAAAATGTTCTCAAGACTTGCTCAGAAAAAGATAAATATCGACGTTATTCTTCAGTCAGTAGGCCGTGACGGCACAAAGGATATTTCCTTTACCTGCGCAAAGAGCTTTGCTGACGAGGCAGTTGCTATTCTTGAAGATATCTTTGCTATGGAGGGTGCTGTTGTTTCCTCTGATACATCAATTGCAAAGGTTTCAATCGTCGGTGCAGGTATGCAGTCTCATTCTGGTACAGCATCAAAGATGTTCGGAGCTCTTTATGAAGCAGGCATCAATATCTCAATGATTTCCACAAGTGAAATTACAATCAGCGTTCTTATCGATAAGGAGCTCGCTGACAAGGCTGTTGCAGCGGTTCATAAGGCATTTTTCGGTTAATAAAAATTATTAAGGCTGTCTTATGACAGCCTTTTATATTGATTTTTCAGAATAAAAGTGTTAAAATTCAAAGCAGAATATTCAGCAGGATCAGGTGATAGAATGAAAAACAAAGGAATGATGGCAAAATGGTTTCTGCCATACTTCAAAAAGCATAAAAAGGTGCTTATTCTCGATTTGTTCTGTGCCGCTCTTACAACGGGTGCAGAGCTTATACTTCCAATGATGGTCAGAGAAATCACCAATATCGCCACAACGGATATTTCAAAGCTGACTTTAGAGCTGATACTTTCTATGGCAGCAGTTTATGCCGTTTTTAAAATAATTGATATGTGCGCCGGCTATTATATGATTTATGTCGGTCACGGAATGGGTGTTAAAATCGAAAGGGATATGCGTGAGGATATGTTTTCCCATCTTCTTACTGCACCCTTCAGCTATTTCGATAAAACCAAGGTCGGACAGCTTATGTCCAGAATAACCACCGACCTTTTCGATATTGCGGAATTTTCACACCATTGTCCCGAGGAATTTTTCATCGCAGGGATAAAGGTCGTGGTTTCATTCGCTGTGCTAGCGACGATTAACCCTATGCTGACAGTTTCAACCTTTGTGGTTATACCTCTTATTTTCTGGGGAACAATGTATTTCCGCCGCAAAATGAGAAAGGTCTTCGCTGACAGAAGAGTAATAGCGGGTGACGTAAATGCTCAGACGGAAACAACCCTTTTAGGTATAAGAGTTGTGAAATCCTTCGGTAACGAAAATATCGAAAGAAGCAAATTCAATAAGGAAAGCAAAAGACTTTCCGAGGTTCAGACCGCTTCATATAAGTATATGGCAAGGCTCAATGCCGTCGTAAGACTTTTCGACGGTCTTATGTATCTTATTATGATACTTTTAGGCGGTGCATTTCTTATCAGCGGAAAAATTACTGCCGCCGATATGACCGCATATCTCCTCTATATCGGTATGCTCATTTCGGCCATCAAGCGAATAGTTGAATTTACCGAGCAGTTTGAAAAGGGTGTAACGGGTGTTATGCGCTTTGCTGAAATTTTAGAAACACCTTCGGAAAAGGGCTATGAAGCCACAGATGAAATAAATGAGGTAGAGGGTAATATTGACTTTGAGGATGTAACCTTCAGCTATAGCAGTGAAAAGGGTAATGTTCTTGCTAATATCAATCTTTCCGTAAAGAAGGGTGAAAATATTGCTATTGTCGGCCCATCAGGCAGCGGTAAGACCACTCTGTGCAGTCTTATATCCCGCTTTTATGAGCTTACGGGGGGCAGAATCACCCTCGACGGAAAGGATATAAACGATATCTCTCTTGAGTCCCTCAGAAGTGCCATCGGTGTCGTTCAGCAGGATGTCTATCTTTTCTCAGGCTCTGTTCTTGAAAATATACTTTACGGCAAGGACGGCGCTACAAGAGAGGATGCCATTGAGGCGGCAAAAAGAGCAGGTGCCCATGATTTCATCGAATCTCTTCCCGACGGCTATGACACCTATGTGGGCGAAAGAGGTGTAATGCTTTCAGGCGGTCAGAAGCAGAGAATCAGTATTGCGAGAGTATTCGTGAAAAATCCGCCCGTGGTAATTCTTGACGAGGCAACGTCAGCTCTCGATAACGAAAGTGAGCAGTACATTAAAAAATCTCTCGCCGAGCTTACAAAGGGCAGAACAACCTTTACAATTGCCCACCGCCTTTCGACAGTAAGAAACGCAAGCCGTATAATCGTTCTCACAGAAAACGGAATCGAGGAGCAGGGTACTCACGAGGAGCTTATGACAAAGGAAAACGGAATTTACAGAAGGCTCAACGAAAACGAACAGTAATAAGTGAAGGCACTCATCTTACGGTGGGTGCTTTTTGTTCAGCTTTTACGTGGGAGGCGGGAGCCAAGCGACCGTATACGGTCACCCGTGCCGCCCCCGCTGCCGGGGCGGCACGGGCCCCTGCACGCAGGGGCTTGGCTCCCCTATTTTTTTCCCCGCCGGCTTACCGTAAAGCACCGACAAAAAACCTCACAGCTTTTATACTACTGTGAGGTTGATTTCTTTTTTTTAGTTTTTCTTGAACTGCTTTTTCATTCTGGGCTCTTTTGAAAGAATAGTCTTTCTGAGACGGAGTGAGAGGGGAGTAACCTCTAAAAGCTCGTCATCCTTGATGAATTCCATACACTGCTCAAGAGAGAGAGTTACGGGAGGAACAAGGCGTAAAGCATCGTCGGAGCCTGAAGCACGGGTGTTGGTAAGATGCTTTTGCTTACATACATTACAAACCACGTCCTCGGCCTTTGCACATTCGCCGACAATCATACCCTCATAAACGGGAACACCGGGACCAATGAAAAGTCTGCCTCTGTCCTGGGTGTTGAAAAGGCCGTAGGCTGAGCTTTCACCGGTTTCGTGAACGACGATTGAGCCTCTTTCTCTGGTTACGATATCACCCTTGTAGGGCTCATAGCCGGCAAAAAGCTGATTCATAATGCCGTTGCCGTTGGTGTCGGTCATAAATTCACTTCTGTAGCCGATAAGACCGCGAGAGGGGATTCTGAACTCGAGGTGAGTCGAGCCGCCGTCTCTTGCACCCATATTTTCAAGTTCGCCCTTTCTTGAGCCGAGTTTTTCGATAACTGCACCGACATACTGTTCGGGAACCTCGACAATAAGAAGCTCCATAGGCTCGAGGATTACGCCGTTTTCTTCTTTGAGAATAACCTTCGGGCGCGAAACGGAAAATTCGTAGCCTTGACGGCGCATTGTTTCAATGAGAATTGAAAGGTGAAGCTCACCTCGTCCGCTTACCTTGAAGCTGTCGGTGGTTTCTGTTTCTTCGACACGCATTGAAACATTGGTTTCAACTTCCTTGAAAAGTCTGTCTCTTATATTTCTTGAGGTAACAAATTTACCTTCCTTACCTGCGAAGGGACTGTTGTTGACGATGAAATTCATTGAGATGGTAGGCTCGTCAATTTTTACAAAGGGCAAAGCCTCGACGTGCTCGGGGTCACAGGCTGTGTCGCCGATGTTGAGCTCGGCAATACCTGAAACGCAAATAAGATCGCCGAGAGAGGCTGAGGAAACCTCAACTCTTTTAAGACCTTCGAACTGATAAAGCTTTGAAATTCTAACATTTCTTCTGTCGCCGTCGTTGTTGCAAAGAACAACCTGCTGACCCTGCTTTACACTGCCTCTTTCCACTCTGCCGATGCCGATTCGTCCGATATAATCATCGTAATCGAGAGAGGAGAAAAGGATCTGTGTGGGGCCCTCAAGGTCACCTGCGGGAGGATCGATATTTTCAAGTATAGCGTCGAGGAGAGGTCTCATATCGCCCTCTCTTACGGTTTCATCCTTTGAAGCATAGCCGTCTCTTGCCGAGGCATAGATAACGGGAAATTCGAGCTGATCCTCATCGGCACCCAGCTCAATGAAAAGATCAAGCACCTCGTCGATAACCTCAGCGGGTCTTGCACCGGGACGGTCAATTTTATTTACGACAACCAAAACCTTCTTTTTGAGACCGAGAGCCTTTTTGAGAACAAATCTTGTCTGGGGCATACAGCCCTCAAAGGCGTCAACGAGCAAAAGCACACCGTCAACCATCATCAGTATACGCTCAACCTCACCGCCGAAATCGGCGTGGCCCGGAGTGTCAACGATGTTGATTTTTACATCCTTGTAATTTACGGAGGTGTTTTTGGAAAGAATAGTGATGCCTCTTTCTCTTTCAAGGTCGTTGGAGTCCATTACTCGGTCTGCCACCTGCTCATTTTCACGGAAGGTACCGCTTTGCTTGAGCATTTCGTCAACCATAGTAGTTTTACCGTGGTCAACGTGGGCGATGATTGCAACATTTCTTATTGTGTTTCTTACGTCCATTGTTTCACCTGATTTATAATTAAAATTCAACTTTAATATTTTATCACGGTTTAACTTAATTGGCAAGTTGAAATTATACATTGCCGAGGGGATATTTTTGTGTAAAACCTACAATAAAATGAAGAAAAAAATATTGCTTTACCTATTGATATTTGTTTGTGGAATATAATATAATAAAAAGTGACAATAATGCTTTTAAGTAATATTTATGAGGTGATTTTGTGTCGGGCAAGGTAGTATTTATGCCGGATATTGAATATAAGGCCTGGGTTAACGGAAACAAGGAGCTTCTGGAGGATATAATCAAGACGGGTAAGGTTTCCACCTTGTGGCTAAATAAGGGAAATAACAAAAAATTTCTTGTCCGCTATTTCGGTGAATGCGGATACACAATTTCGATTGACGATTAGGAGAAAGCTATGGACCGTGAAACAATAATCAATCTTCCGAAAAAGCTGCTCAAATTTGTAATAGCAGCAAAGCTTATAAAAAAGTCATTGAGGATAATCCGAAGAATTTATCTTTTCATTCCCAAGTTTGACAAGATAACGGGAATTGATACGGATAAGCTTGTTGAAAATCATATGTCAAAATGAAAGTCGCTCAGGCGGCTTTTTATTTTTTTGCCTTTATGTTACCGTATATTTATATATTTATTTATAACTTAACTATTGTCAATTTTTTTGAAATGTAGTATAATAAACCATAAGTTTCTATTTTCGCCAAATTACCTAATATATTAAGGAGAAAGTATATCTATGAGAAAGAATACCTTTGAATGGTTCAGACTCGATAATGCGGCAAAAATTTTCCCGGGACAGAATTCGAGAACCTGGTCAAATGTTTTTCGCTTCGGTGTGGAGCTGAAGGAGGATATTGATCCCGATGTACTTGAAAAGGCTCTTGAAAGGACTCTTAAAAGAATCCCGAGCTTCAATGTGCGAATCCGTAACGGATTTTTCTGGCATTACTTTGAAAAAAATCCTCAAAAGCCTCTTGTCTGCCCCGATATAAATAATCCCTGCTACCGCATCAATTTTAAAGAGAATAACGGCTTTCTTTTCCGTACCTATTACCACGGCAAAAGAATATGTGTGGATGTTTATCACGCTCTTTGTGACGGCTACGGTGCTGTGATATTCGTTTCCACTCTTGCTGCTGAGTATCTCCGTCTTAAGGGGTATCCCATTTCTCATAACGAGTTTGTGCTTGATGTTAACGAAGAACCGAGACCTGAGGAACTTGAGGATTCCTACAGCAAATATGCCAGCTCAAAGGTGAAATTTGACCGCGGAGATAAATGGGCATACCACGCAAGGGGAACAAAAATGGAGCGTCATACGGGTAACTATATGACGGGTATAATGTCCTTTAAGCAGGTTCACGCAATAGCAAAAAGCTATGGGGTAACGGTTACTGAGCTTTTTACGGCTATGCTTATTGATATTCATTACCGTAAGCAGCTTCGTGAAAACAAAAAGCAAAAGGAAATCAGTGTTCAGGTTCCCGTAAATCTGCGCAAGGCTTTTCCTTCAAAGACACTGAGAAACTTTGTACTTTGTCTTGTGGTGAGAATCAATCCCAATCTCGGTGAATATACCTTTGAAGAAATTCTTCGCTCCGTTTCTCTTCAGCTCCGTCTTGCCAACGACCCGAAGCTTATCAATTCCCTTATGACGGACAATCTGAAAATCGAAAAAAATCCCGTTGCCCGTCTTCTTCCGCTTCCGATAAAGGATTTAGGCGTCGCGATAACCTTTTTTATTACTGCCGAGCAAAAAACCTCAATTCTTCTTTCCAATGTGGGGCTTGTAAAGCTTCCCGAGGAAATGTATGAGCACGTAGAAAAATACATCTTCTACACGGGTGCAGGTAAGCTCAACGGTGCAAGATGCTCTGCTATGAGCACGGGCGATACCCTTATTTTCGGCTTTTCAAGCTGCTATAAGGAAACGGATATTCAAAGAGAATTTTTCACTCGCCTTGTAAAAATGGGCGTTCACGTAAAAATCGAAAGCAATTTAAGCTAAAGGAGAATAAAAATGTCTTATTGTGTTAACTGCGGTGTTGAGCTTGACGCAAGTGCCCGTAAATGTGTTCTTTGCGGCACTGATGTCTATAACCCCAACAAATCCGAAAAGGAAGAAAACGATGCTCCTCATCCTTTTTCCGATCATATCCATCTTCCCGAGGAGCTTTCTTCGCAGGGAAGAAAAAAGCTTGTTCTTGCGATTGTGACTACGGTTATGTCAATACCGAATATCGTTTGTCTTCTTCTCAATTTTACTCTTTTTAAGTCTCATCCCTGGTCATTGGGTGTGATTTCGGGAAGCCTTTTTGTCTGGTCTGCCTTTGTTTTTCCCTTTGCAACGAAAAAGCCCCGCCCCTATTTGCTTTGGGCGGCAGACAGCATCATAGCCTGTGTCAATGCTTTGGTTTTTGTCTGGCTTTACGGCGATATGAAGCTTTATCTTCATTGTCTGTTGCCGATAATTGCCTGCTGCAGCGTATGTATTCTGGCCTATATGCTTTGGTACAAAAGCAAAAGACACATAATTTTAAAAATTGCTTTTGTCTTTCTCGCACTTTCGCTTATGTGCCTTTCGGCCGGGCTTATTCTTGATTTTTCCTCTGTTTTCGTCTTCGGAACAGAAATCGGAATTATCTGCTTTGCGTCTCTTCTTGCAATATCCGGATTTTTCTTTTATTGCTATTCCAGCAAAACAATCAGAAAATGGGCATCTAAGCGCTTTTTTCTTTAATTTTAAGTGATTTTGCCTCGGGGAGGTAAGCAATTGAACAAAACAGAAGTACTGAACAAATATTTCGGCTACAGCGAGTTCCGCCAAGGACAGGAGGAGCTCATTGATGCCATTCTTGAGGGTAGAGATGTAATGGGGATAATGCCCACAGGTGCAGGAAAGTCAATCTGCTTTCAGGTGCCTGCACTTATGCTGGAGGGTATAACCCTTGTTGTGTCCCCCCTGATTTCTCTTATGAAGGATCAGGTCAATGCTCTTACTCAATGCGGAATAAAAAGTGCATATATAAACGCCTCTCTTTCCGAAAAACAGCTTAATTCCGTTTACGTAAGAGCGAAGGCGGGCAGATATAAAATAATTTATGTGGCACCCGAAAGACTTCTTACACCCGTCTTTTCGGATTTCTGCCGTAGCGTTAAAATTTCTATGCTCTGCATTGACGAAGCTCACTGTGTTTCCCATTGGGGACACGATTTCCGCACAGCATATCTCGATATAAGCACCTTTATTTCTTCTTTGTCCGAAAGGCCGGTGGTTACTGCCTTTACCGCGACGGCAACTCAGAAGGTAAGAGACGATATCGAAAATCTTATCGGCCTTCATAATCCTCTTAAGGTGGTAACGGGCTTTAACCGTGAAAATCTTTATTTAGAGGTTGTACGGCCTAAGGTCAAGCTTGTGGCTCTTAAGCGTTATCTTGACCTTTATTCGGGACGCAGCGGAATCGTTTACTGCTCCTCAAGAAAGACTGTTGATGAGCTTTATGAAACCCTGCGTGAGGAAAAATACAGCGTCACCAAATATCATGCAGGTCTTACCAAGCAGGAAAGACGTGTCAATCAGGAACTTTTCATTGAGGATGAACGGGAAATTATTATCGCTACTAATGCCTTCGGTATGGGTATAGATAAATCCAATGTATCTTTTGTAATTCACTATAATATGCCCGGTGATATTGAAAGCTATTATCAGGAGGCGGGCAGAGCCGGCAGAGACGGCAACGATGCCGATTGTGTTTTGCTTTACGGTGCGGCGGATATCCGTATGCAGAAATATTTCATCGACAATCCCGAGGAAAACCCGGAGCTGAGCGAAAAAGAGGTTGAAGCTCTCCGTCAGCTGAGACTTCAGAAGCTGGAAAAGATGATTTATTATTCCACCAAGGCAACCTGTCTGAGAAATTATATTCTTAATTATTTCGGTGAAAGAACAAAGGGTAAGTGTAACAGCTGCTCGGGCTGTAACGGTAACGAAATGAGCATAGACATAACCGTGCCTGCCCAAAAAATCTTTTCCTGCATAAAAAGAGTAAGGGAATGTGAAAACAAAAAGGTCATTCTTGATATTCTCAAGGGTAACGAAACGGATTACGTAATTTCCAAGGGCTACAATCAGCTTAAAACCTTCGGCACAATGAGCGACAGTGCCGAAAGTGAAATAACGAAGCATATTGAACACTTTTTGAAATACGCCTATATTTCTGAAAAGAGAACGGGAAGTCTCTATCTTGAAGAAAAATGCGCTGATGTTCTCTGGAAGGGAAAACGAGTAAGAAAATTCGCCGAAAAGAGCGAAAAGCCTACCTCATCAGGCACCTCTCAGGATGTTGATATCCGACTTCTTCTCAGACTCAAAACTCTCCGTAAGCTTCTTGCAAGTAAAAGCGGTGTACCCGATTATTCGGTGCTTACGGACTATGCAGTTGTTAAGATAGCTATGGATAAGCCGAGGACAATTGAGCAGCTTCGTAAAATTGAAGGTATATCCGAGCATAAGCTTAATAAATTCGGTGCAGTTTTTCTTAAAGAAATCAACAGACATTGTGGCGAAAATATTGAAAAAGAATTAAATGAGTGATATAATATTAAATTATTTATAAAAAATCACAGAAAGGACTGAGATAAATGAGCCGTAAAAAATGGGTTGTAGCTTCTCTTGACAAAGAGCTTGCCTCCGATATAGCCGAAGAATACGGAATAGACCCCTTTGCCGCTTTGCTTCTTGTATCAAGGGGCATTACCGATGAGGCTGAAATTGCCGAGTTTTTCTCTGAAGGCTCAGAGCTTATCAGTCCTTATGAAATCAAGGATATGGATAAGGCTGTCGAAAGAATAAGCCGAGCTATGGATGAGGGCGAAAAAATTGCCGTTTACGGTGACTATGACGCTGACGGTGTTACCTCCACAGCTCTTATGTATCGCTTCTTTGAAATGAACGGCTGCGACATTTTAACCTATATACCCGACCGTAACAGCGAAGGCTACGGCCTTAACAAAGAAGCAATAAGAAAGCTGAAGGAGCAGGGCGCCGAGCTTATCATAACCGTGGACAACGGCATTTCTGCCTTTGAGGAGGCTGAATATATTTATGAGCTCGGTATGGAGCTCGTTATAACCGACCACCATAAGGCAGGGGAAAGAATACCCCGTGCCGAGGCTGTCGTTGATCCTCACAGATCTGATTGCCCCTGCCCTTATAAATTCTGGGCGGGTGTAGGTGTCGCCTTCAAGGTTGTCTGTGCTCTTTCGGGTGCAGATGACGAAGAAATGCTTTCGATGTTTTCTGACCTTGTGACTATCGGCACAATCGGTGACATTGTGCCTCTTACCGGCGAAAATCGTACAATTGTAAAGCACGGTTTGCGTCAGCTTAACGGTGAAACCTGCCTTGGAGTGTCTGCTCTCAAAAAGCAGGCAGGCGTTGACGGGAAAACTCTCGGTGCGACCTCTGTCGCTTTTTCCCTTGTACCCCGCATTAATTCCATCGGCAGAATGGCTCACGCCTCAAAGGCTCTTGAGCTGCTTTTAGGTGAGGATGAAAGGGCAGTATCGGTTATCGTTGACGGCATCGACAAATCAAACAATGACCGTCAGGAAATTGAAAAGAAAATAACTGCCGAGGCTGAGGCTCAGATTAAAAGCAACCCCGATATGCTTTGCGAAAGGGTGCTTATATTCTCGGGCAAAAACTGGCACGGCGGTGTAATAGGCATCGTCGCCTCAAGGCTTGTGCAAAAATACGGTAAGCCCTGTATCGTAATAACCGATGACGGCACCGAGGCCAAGGGCTCGGGCAGAAGCATTGACGGCTTTTCTCTTTATGATGCTATTTCGAGCGCAAAGGAGCTTCTCACTCATTACGGCGGGCACGTGCTTGCCGCAGGCTTCGGAATGATAAGCGAAAATCTCACAGCTTTCAAAAAAGCAATTGCCGATTATGCAAAGACTGTTGAAATGCCCTTCCCGGTGACAGAGCTTGATTGCAGATTAAGACCTGAATTCATCACGGCGGATATACTTTCCGTTATTTCTGCTCTCGAGCCCTTCGGCGCAGGTAACCCTCAGCCGATGTTCGGACTTTTCGGCGTTACTCTTGCCTCAATTCAGCCAATCGGCTCAGGCAAGCATCTGAGACTCAATTTCAAAAAAGGAAGCAGCAGCTTCTCTGCTCTTTATTTCGGAGTTACCGAAAAGGAATTCCCTTATTCGGCAGGTGACAGTCTCGACCTTGCCGTAAGGCTTGAAAGAAATGAATATATGGGACAGGTAAGAGTCAGCATATATGTAAGAGATATAAGAATGTCGGGCACCGATGATGAAAAATATCTTAAAAGTGTCCGTCTTTATGAAAAAATGCGACGCAGAGAAAGAATTTCTCCCAAGGAGGCGTCCTTTATCCTTCCGTCGAGACAGACCGTTGCCGATGTTTACCGCTATGTAAGAAATATGGGTGCCTGGTCCTATGACAGCGATGTCCTCTGCTACCGTCTTGGCGGTGACGGCAGTAATGCCTGCACGGTTCTCACAGCAATTGATGTTCTGTGTGAGCTCGGAATTTTCAAAAACGAAAACGGAGAAATCAGCATAAAGGATACAGGCGTAAAGGTAAATCTTCAGGATTCCCGTATAATAAAGCATATCGAAAAGTATCTGTAAGAAAGGGGGATACAGTAATGGATTATGAAAAAGACTTCAGAGAGCTTATTGAAATTGTAAAGGATACCTTCTCAAAGGAAGATATTGAAAAAATCAAAAAGGCATTTGAAATTGCCGACGAGGCTCATAAGGAGCAGCGCCGCCGTTCAGGTGAGCCTTACATTATTCATCCGATTGCCGTAGCCCGCATTCTTGTGGATATGGGTATGGATGCCGACTCTGTATGTGCGGCACTTTTGCACGATGTGGTCGAGGATACTCCCACCACAAGCGAAGAAATCAGAGAGATGTTCGGCGAGGATGTTGAGCATCTTGTTGACGGTGTTACAAAGCTCGGCCAGATTCCTCTTTCTGCAAGTAAGGAGGAGCAGCAGAGCGAGAATATAAGAAAGATGTTCCTTGCCATGTCAAGGGATATCCGTGTTGTTATCATAAAGCTTGCTGACCGTGTGCATAATATGCGCACACTTAAGTTTATGCCCGAGGAAAAGCAAAGATATAAGGCAAGGGAAACTCTTGAAATTTATGCTCCCATTGCTCACCGTCTCGGTATCCGAGCCTTCAAGGAGGAGCTGGAGGATCTTGCCATAAGCTATCTCGATCCCGTGGCATACGGTGAAATTGCAAAGACACTTGAAAAGCAGGTTGAATCACGCCAGAGCTTTCTTGATAAAATCAAGGATGAGATTTTTGAAAGAGTACGCAAGGATGTTCCCAATGTCCGTATCGAGGGCAGAATCAAGAGCGTTCACGGTATTTACCGTAAAACCTATATGCAAAACAGAACCATTGACGAAATTTATGACATTTATGCCGTAAGACTTATCGTTGATTCTGTTTATGAATGCTATTGCTGCCTCGGCATAATACATGATATGTTCAATCCTATCCTCGGACGCTTCAAGGACTATATTTCCACTCCCAAGCCGAATATGTATCAGTCCCTTCATACCACCGTTATCGGTAAGGACGGTATACCCTTTGAGGTTCAGATAAGAACCTGGGAAATGCACCATACCGCCGAATACGGTATCGCTGCCCATTGGAAATATAAGCTCGGAATGAGCGGTAAGGTAAAATTTGAGGAGCGTCTTTCCTGGATAAGACAGCTTCTTGAAAGCCAGAAGGAAAGCGATGACGTCGAGGAAATCGTTAAGACCATCAAAACCGACTTTGTACCTGAGGAGGTATTTGCCTTTACTCCCAAGGGTGACGTTATAAGCCTTCCCATGGGCTCGTGCATTATCGACTTTGCTTATGCTATCCATTCGGCTGTAGGTAACAAGATGATAGGTGCAAAGGTTGACGGACGAATCACCACTCTTGACCATAAGGTCAAAAACGGTGAAATTATTGAAATTCTCACCACCTCACAGCAGGGCAAGGGCCCCAGCCGTGACTGGCTCAAGATAGCAAAGACCACTTCTGCACGAACAAAAATCAGAAGCTGGTTCAAAAAAGAAAAAAGAGACGAAAATATTGCCGAGGGTAAGGCTGAGGTTGAGCGCGAATTTAAGCGTAATAACATCACTCTCCCCGAAAAGCAGATGCTCGAATTCATCGGAAAAATTGCCGAAAGACAGCACTGCAGCAGTGTTGATGAATTTTATGCGGCAATCGGCTACGGCGGTCTTGTCCTTACAAAGATAATTCCGAGAATCAAAGAGGATTATCTCAAGCTCGTCAAAGAAATGTCTCCCGAAACTCATGAGGTAATAAAGCCCGCGCCGAAAAAGACAGTCAAGAGCACCGAGGGTATCATCATCGAGGGCATAGATAATTGCCTTGTCAAGTTTTCCCGTTGCTGCGATCCGCTTCCGGGTGACGAAATTATCGGCTTCATAACCCGCGGACACGGTGTGTCAATTCATACGAGAAAATGCGTCAATGTGCCTAAGGATATTTCAAAATCCGCTGAGCCCGAAAGATGGGTCAATGCCTCCTGGGACAGACAGGTACAGAATTCTTACCGTGTTACCCTTGCCGTAACCTGTATGAACCGTATGGGTATGCTTGCCGATACCTCTGCAGTTATTGCAAATATGCACGTTATGATTCACTCAATCTTTACAAAGGACGCTTCCGACGGCAGATGTACCATCTATATGACAATCACCGTTAACGGTGCAGAGCATCTAAAAAGCGTCTGCGAAAAATTAAAGAAGGTCAAAGGCGTTCTGGAAACGGAGCGTTCAGGTTTATAAAATGAAAGCAGTTATTCAAAGAGTAAAAAGAGCCTCGGTTACTGTTGACGGCAAAATTACAGGAGAGGTCGGTAAGGGCTTTCTCGTTCTTCTCGGTGTTGTCAAAGGTGATACCGAGGAGGAAATGAAGCTTCTTGCCAAAAAGGTTGCACAGATAAGAATCTTTACCGATGAAAACGACAAAATGAATCTTTCACTCGATCAGGTTGACGGTGAGGTGCTTGTTGTTTCGCAGTTTACTCTCTGTGCCGATGTTTCCCACGGCAGAAGACCTTCCTTTATCGGCTCGGCTGCACCTGATATTGCCAACGACCTTTATGAAAAATTCTGCGATGAGCTTCTTTCACTCGGAGTTAAAAAGGTTGCAACGGGTGTTTTCGGTGCCGATATGGATGTTGAGCTTATAAATGACGGACCCGTAACCATAATTATGGATACGGATGAATGGAAGAAAGGTTGACTTCGATGAAGATAAAGGTTAAGGTTTGCCCTCTGACTCCTCTTATGAGCAATTGCTGTATTATTACTGCGGAAAACGGTGATTCAGCCGTTGTTGACCCGGGTGCATACGGTGCAAAACTTCGCTCGGCTCTTGCTGAGGAGGGAGTAAAGGAGCTTAAATATATCCTTCTTACCCACGGACATTTTGACCATATTTCCGGCACGCAGAAGCTTAAGGATAATTTCGGCGGCAAGATTGCCGTTCACAGTCTTGATGCTCCCTGCCTCAAGGATCCGAAGGAAAGCAGAGCCGCCTTTTTCGGACTTCTTTCACCCTCCTTTGACCAGGATATTATTCTTGAGGACGGTGACAGACTTCCCTTCGGCGACGGAGAAATTGAGGTTTTGCATACTCCCGGCCATACAAAGGGAAGCGTATGCTTTAAAATTGGGGATTGCCTTTTTACCGGTGACACACTTTTCCGTCTCACTGCCGGCAGAACCGATTTTCCCGGCGGCAGCCTTGAAGAGATGATGACCTCGATGGAAAAATTAAAGGTTCTGGAGGGTAATTTCACCGTTTATCCCGGTCACGAGGCAATAACCGATCTTGACTTTGAAAAAGCATATAATCCTTATATGAAAGGTATATAAGATGCAGATAATTAATATAAATAATTCATATCACTATGAAACGGAAAACCTTCTCAGAGTCTTTTTCCCTCACGAAAAGTTCCGCTGTGCTGAAAAGACAGAGGAAGGGGAGGACTACTGCATAATCGAAACCGACGGCAGCAGAGCAAGAGTTGAGCTTTCCCTTTCAGATGAAATTATTTCAAGGGAAGAAAACTTTTCCTTTGATGACAAAGAAAATGAAGAAAGCGATGAAAGCTTTCTCGAAAGAAAAAGCGCTATCATTCTTTTTTCTCTTCTTTGCTCTTACACTTCTTACACACCTCCCTGGGGTATTCTTACGGGTGTTAGACCGGCAAAGCTTATGACAAAGCTTATTTCACTTATGAGTGAAGAAAAAGCAAAGGAATACTTTATAAATGAACTGAAGGTAAGCGAAGAAAAGACAGACCTTGCCCTTATGGTGGCCAAAAACGAAGCGCCGTTAATGGCGATAAACAGGGAAAAATCCTATTCTCTTTATATTTCAATTCCCTTCTGCCCCTCAAGGTGCAGCTATTGCTCCTTTATCTCTCATTCCAATGACAGCGCCAAAAAGCTTATCCCCGCCTATGTGGAAAAGCTTTGCGAGGAAATAAAGGTCACGGCTGAAATTGCAGGGGAGCTGGGTCTTGCTCTCGAAAGTATATATATGGGCGGAGGTACGCCCACAGCTCTTTCGGCTGAGGAGCTTAAAAGGGTTACCGATGCCATAAGTGAAAGCTTCCCCGTTTCCTCGGTCCGTGAATATACCATTGAAGCGGGCAGACCCGACAGCGTTACCGACGAAAAGCTTGAGGTTATAAAAAATTGTGGAGCAACCCGTATCAGCATAAATCCCCAGACCTTTTCCGACGGTGTCCTTAAAACTATCGGCAGAAACCATACAAGTGCTATGACCGTCGATGCCTTTCTTAAGGCAAGAGAAAAGGGCTTTGACAATATCAATATGGATCTTATTGCAGGGCTTCCGACGGATACTCTCGAAAATTACGAGGCTACTCTTCGCAAGGCCTTGTCCTTCTCTCCGGAAAATATTACCGTACATACTCTCGCACTCAAGCGCTCATCAACTATCGTTACGGAAAAGCGAGACACAAACTCGGGCGAGCTTGCCTCGGAAATGCTTTCTCTTACTCAAAAGGAGCTTCTTTCTGCAGGCTATATTCCTTATTATATGTACCGCCAGAGCAAGTGCCTGGGAAATCTCGAAAATGTCGGCTGGGCAAAGAGAGGCTATGAGGGACTTTATAACGTTTATATGATGGAGGAAATCCATTCTGTTTTTGCTGTGGGTGCAGGAGCCGTAACCAAGCTTAAAGCCCCCAATGACAGTTCAATAGAGCGTGTTTTCAATTACAAATATCCGTATGAATATATCGGCTCCTTCCATGAAATAATAAACCGAAAAGAGCAGATAAGAGCTTTTTACTCAAAATATTTTAAAGGGTGATAATGTGAATAAGCTGACAGTTGATGCCATCAACCTTCTTGCAAAAGAGGCGCCTGAAAAAATAATATCTGATAGCGAAAAAAGATATAAGGCTATAATCGATTCGACGGCAGAAAAAATCTGCTCAAAAGAGGGGAGAGTCCTCGTTATGGTGGCGGGCCCCTCATCCTCGGGCAAAACAACATCCTCTCTTCTTCTAAAAAAGGCAATTGAAAATCTCGGCAGAAGAGCAAAGATGATTTCTCTTGACGATTTTTACAGAAGTCAGGGTGAAATTTATACCTTTGAGGATGGCACCGTTGATTATGAGACGGTGAAGGCACTTGATGTGGATTATATAGGTGAATGTCTTCATTCTCTTATGACTGAGGGCAGATGCAAGCTGCCACGCTTCAGCTTTATAACCAAAAAGAGAGAATATTATGTGGAAACGGTGGCTGACCGTGATGACATTATTATCGTCGAAGGTCTGCACGCCCTTAATCCCGTTATAACCGACCAACTTGAAAAAGAGCAGATGGTGAAAATTTATGTCAGTGTCTCCTCCCGTATCTTTGACGGAGACAAGGTGCTTATGTCTAAGCGCGATATCCGCCTTGTTCGCCGTATGATAAGGGATTTTCACCACCGTGACTCTTCTCCCGAAAACACATTTTATCTTTGGAACGGTGTGAGAATGGGTGAAGACAGATATCTTTTCCCCTTTGAAAACAGAGCAGATATAAAAATTGACTCAATCCACCCGTATGAGATCTGTGCTTTTAAGGATGTTGCAATAAAAGTACTTGACCAAACGGATAAAAAGAGTGTATACTATCCTGCGGCGCAGGAGCTTAAGAAAAAACTTTCTGAATTTGTTTCTATGGGTGAGGCCTCTGTTCCCGAGGGCTCGCTGTTAAATGAATTTATAGGATAAAACAGACGAAAAGAGATGATAACAATGGCTGAAAGAAAAAAACAGTCCTTACTTGCAGGCGCAGGTGTTCTTGCAATTGCGACCATCGTCGTTAAATTAATCGGTGCAGTATATAAAATCCCTATGACCAATCTCCTCGGTACTGAGGGCTACGGTTATTTTACGGGTGCATATGCTGTCTATACTCCTCTTTATGCTATTTCGATGGCGGGTCTTCCCGTCGCTGTTTCAAAGCTCGTTTCTCAAAATATGGAGCTTGGCAGAGTGAGAGATGCCAAGGCTATTTTCAAGGTATCACAAAAGCTCTTTTTTCTTGTGGGCCTTGCAGGTACATTGATCCTTATGGCTATTGCTGTGCCTTATTCCGTTTATTCAGCTAAGGCTCCCATGAACTACATAAGTGTTCTTGCCGTTGCACCCTGCGTGCTTTTCTGCTGTATGATGTCCTCCTTCAGAGGCTATTATGAGGGGCTCAACAATATGACACCTACGGGTGTTTCCCAGGTTATTGAGGCTGCTGTAAAGCTTGCCTTCGGCCTTAGCGCAACCTATGTCTTTATGAAGGGCGCAATTTCTTATTACGAAGAAAATGCCGTAAACGGAGCAATGACTCTTTTCGGCGTCGATGTAACGAATAAGCCTGAGGCTATGGCTGCAATTTATCCCTACGGTGCCGCTGTGGCAATTTTGGGTGTCACACTCGGCTCGGCTCTCGGTCTTGTTTATCTTTATATAAGATATAAGAAAAAGGGCTTCGGCTTCACCCGTGAGGAGCTTGTTAATTCTCCCGAAGCTGAAAGTGACAAATCAATTCTTAAAAGCATCTTGCGTATTTCAATTCCCGTTGCCGCATCGTCTCTTGTTCTCAATGTAAGTAACCTTATCGACGATGTGACAATCCGTAGCCGTCTGGCTCTTGCTCTTGAAAACGGGCTTGACACAATCAAGGGCATATACGGCGATACTCTTGCTGTTTCCCAGACTCTCGACGAAAATATTTCGACCTATCTTTACGGTATGCACGGCTCCGTAATCAATATCAAAAACCTTATTCCCACCATCACTCTAACTCTCGGAATAAGTGCAATTCCCGTTCTTTCAAAGGCCTGGACAGCAAGGAACAAAAATGATATCAAGGTCTGTGTTGAATCGGCTATGCGTGTAGCCATGCTTATCGCAATGCCTGCAGGTATCGGTATTGCTGTTTTAGCTGAGCCTATCCTCGACCTTCTTTACGGAGGTAATAATCCTGAATTTGCTCCCGCCGCCGCACCGATGATGTTTGTTTACGGACTTGCGATTCCTCTTTTTGCGCTGGCTTCACCTCTTACAAATATGCTTCAGGCTGTTGGAAAAACTAAGGTGCCGATTTTCACGATGTCCGTAGGTGCTGTCATAAAAATAGTGCTCAACTTTATAATGATTGCCAATCCCGGAATCAATATCAAGGGGGCCTGCGTAAGTACAACCTTATGCTATATAGTGATGGTTCTCATTAATTTCAACATTCTTACAAAGACAGTTGATGTAAAGGTGAACCTGGTCTCCGTTTTCCTCAAGCCCTTCCTTGCTGCTCTTATGTGCGGTGTTGGTGCATGGGGTGCAAACTACCTTCTTGTGGATGTTCTTGCCATAGAGAGCCGTCTTACAACCCTTCTTGCAGTAGGCGTTGGTGCAGTTTTTTATGCAGTTTCTATACTTTTGCTCAAGGGATTTGTGAAAGATGACATAGAAATGCTTCCAAAAGGAGAAAAAATTGCAAAAGTCCTTGCAAAATTTGGATTATTAGGTTAGAATAGTAGTGTTGAGGTAAAAGAAATGGAAAAATTTACTTTCAAAGACAGATACACTATCGACGACCTGCTTTCAATTATGGCGATTCTCCGTGCCCCGGGCGGATGCCCCTGGGATGCTGAGCAAAGCCACGAAAGCATAAAAAAGGATTTCATTGAGGAAACCTATGAGGTCATCGAGGCTATCAATAAAAAAGACAAAATCTTACTTGAGGAAGAGCTTGGTGACGTGCTGCTGCAGGTTGTCTTTCACGCACAGATTGAAAAGGAAATCGGCTCCTTTGATTTTTCCGATGTCTGTGACGGTATATGCAAAAAGCTCATTGAGCGCCATCCTCACGTTTTCGGTGAAGTGTCCGTAAACGGAACAGACGATGTACTTAAAAATTGGGACGACATCAAGCGTAAGAGCAAAGGACAAAAAACTCAGGGCTCATCAATGCTTAAGGTTCCCAAGGAGCTTCCCGCACTTATGAGAAGCCAGAAGATTCAGTCAAAGGCAAAAAAAGCCGGCTTTGACTGGGATAATGTTGACGGTGCTTTTGAGGCACTCGAAAGCGAAATTGCCGAGCTTAAAGAGGCAATGAAATCCGGAGAACAAAAGGATATAACCGAGGAATTCGGCGATCTTCTCTTTTCCTGTGTCAATATTGCCCGTTTTATCGGCGTTGATTCAGAGGAGGCACTTAACCTCTCGACGGAAAAGTTTATTTCCCGTTTTCTTGAGGTTGAAAGGCTTGCCGCTGAAGGAGCAGTTGATATGAAAAATTCCACCATTGAGGAATTGGACAAGCTCTGGATTCAGGCAAAGAAAAACTTAGTATCCAATAGGGATTAATCCCTTGGAAAATAAAAATTATATTTTTGGAGGAAAGCAAAAATGAATAAAACTGAATTAATCAATGCAGTTGCAGCAAAGGCTGAAATTTCTAAGAAGGACGCAGACAAGGCTCTCGCAGCAGTTATCGCTTCTATCGAAGAAGCACTTGTTAAGGGCGAAAAGGTTCAGCTCATCGGCTTCGGTACTTTCGAAGTTAAGGAAAGAGCAGCAAGAACAGGCCACAATCCCAAGACAGGCGCAGCTATCGAAATCGCAGCAGCAAAGGTTCCTTCTTTTAAGGCCGGCGCAGCTCTCAAGAACGCTGTTAAATAATTAAATTCAGCTTATTCTCGGACTGCTCTTCGGAGCAGTCCTGAATTTTTAGGTGGTAAAAATGAGACTTGACAAATATCTTAAGGTTTCCCGTCTTATAAAGCGCAGAACCATTGCAAACGAGGTCTGCGATGCAAAGCATGTAACGGTCAACGGCAAAATCGCCAGAGCCTCCTATGACGTCAAGGTTGGCGATGTAATCGAAATTCAGATGGGTGAAAACCTTCTTAAGGCCCGTGTGCTTATTGTGACCGAGCACGCAACCAAAAACGATGCAGGTCTTATGTATGAAATACTGTAAGATCTCTTCTTTCATAAGAATATAAAGCCTTCCTTCGGAATAGAATTTTCCAAAGGAGGTTTTTTTATGACCGAAAATAAAATAAAGATGCCCCACAGTCTTATTCTTAAGGACAGAAGCCAGCTCACCCTGAGCGGAGTGACAGATGTTGACTCCTTTGACGAAAATCTGATAACGGCCTATACCGATTACGGTGAGCTGACAATAAAAGGGGAGGGGCTTCATATAAGCGTTCTCAACACAGATACAGGTGAGCTTTCAATCGACGGAACGGTTTCCTCTCTGGTTTATCTCGAAAATCAGCCGAAGGGAACGTCCTTTCTCTCAAAGGTATTCCGATGAATTATTCTGAACCTCTCATAAGTCAGATAACGGTCTTTTTCAGGGCCGTCGGCTGCGGAATATTACTTGGTATAGTTTATGATATAATCAGCCTTATACGAATGCTCTTCGGCGAAAGAAAGGGTGTATATGTATTTTTTGATACGGCTTATTTTATTCTTGCCTCTGTTATATCCTTTTTCTTTATGGTGCTTTATAATTCGGGTCAGATAAGATTGAATATTATGCTTGCTGAAATGGCGGGAGGGATAGCCTTTCATTTTTCTTTGGGAAAATATATGTTGAAAAGCTTTTCACGGGAGCTTGAGCACCTGCGTAAGCTTCTTTCGTTTTTAGCACGGCCCTTTGTAAAAACAGCAGGAAGAGTATGCACTTTTTTAAAATCCTCAGCATCGATTACCTCAAAGGAGCTGACGGGAGTAAAAAACATTGAAAAAATAAGAAAAATTTTTTCTGATATTGGCAAAAAACTCTTGAAAAATCAAAACAAATCTGTATAATAGATAATTAGGTGTATATAATTATATGCCGAATTTTTTAAGGGGTGAATTTGCTTGGCGATCAGAAGTTTTGTTGAAGCAAAAAAGGCACAGAAAAAGGAAGTAAAAATAGTTCATATTGCAATTGCTTTCGTTGTTATAGCTATGTCGGTGCTGCTTTTTACACAGTGCCTGACTAATAATGCCCGTGCAGCTGAGTTTAACGAAGAAGCTGCCCGACTTGAAAGCATGGCAACCTCCATCAGCGTTGAAAGCTCTGAAATTGCCGAAACCCTTAAAGCAGAAAATCACGAGGCATATTTTGAAAAAATTGCCCGTGAGGAATACGGCTATTGTAAACCCGGTGAAAAGGTATATTACAATTCATCTTTCGGTGAATAATTAGGAGGATACAATCTTTTTATGCTTGAAGTTGGCGCAATTTATGAAGGTAAAGTAACAGGTCTCACAGCTTTCGGAGCTTTTGTAAGTCTTCCCGACAGCAAAAGCGGTATGGTACATATTTCCGAGGTTTCAAACAGCTTTGTTAAGGATATCAAGGATTTTCTTAAGGAAGGTCAGGATGTCAAGGTTAAGGTTGTTTCAATTTCGGAGGACGGCAAAATCAGTCTTTCCATAAGAAAAGCCGAGGAGAATGCTCCCAAAAAAGAAAATGCCCGTCCGCCCCGTAAAAACGACAAGCCTCAAAGAGCTAATGTATGGCAGGGTCAGCCGAAGCAAAGCAGTGAGTCAATGTCATTCGAGGATATGATGGCTCGCTTCAAGCAGGTAAGTGATGAAAAGATGACGGATCTGAAAAGAAATTCCGATTCAAAGCACGGCGGAGGCTATTCGCGTCGCGGCTCAGGAAGAAACTGAATATAACGGCTACCGGAAAACGGTAGCTTTTTATTTTGGTAACATTTTATTAATAAGTTCAAAAAAAGAATTTTATATTTAGCATCACCGTGATGTATTTCGGACAAAGTGTAACAATTTTTATCGGTTTATCCATTGACTTTTTTTGATGTATTTGGTATTATATTTCAGTGAATAAAATGGGAAGGAAGGTGTTGTTTTATGAAAAAAAATACACCGGAAAAGCTTTATGATCTTATCCCTTCACAGCAAACGATGTATCTTATGGTAAAATACAGCTTCAGCAAGCAGCTTACCCAGATACCCACATCCTTTGCCGTTGATGTAGATATGGATTTTGACATCCTTACAAAAGCGCTCAATATTGAGTTTGAAAGAAACGACTCTTTGCGTCTGAGATTTATGAAGGTCGGAAAAGATATCAAGCAATATTTTATCCCGTCCTTTAAAATGTCAAAGGTTCCCTATAAATACTTCCGTGATGAAAAGCAGCAGGAGGAATTTTTCTCAGCTGATGCACAGAAGCCTGTCTATTTCCTCAAGGATGAATGCTTCCGCATTTACTTTTTCAAAAATGCCAACGGTAACAGCGGTATTTACTTCAATGTCAGCCATCTTAATATGGATGCTCTCGGCTCTATGATTTTTTATATGGATCTTATCTCTGTTTACCGCCATCTCCGTTACGGCAAAGAAATGCCCAAGCCTCTCGACTCATACGAGGAGTACATAGCAAAAGAGCTTGAAATAACAAAAAACGAAAAGAAAATGAAAAAACACGCTGACTTCTATAAGGAGTACTTTGCAAAGGGCGGAGAGCCCTTCTATGCCGGTGTGCACGGTCCTGCCTTCCTTGAAAAAATGAGAAAGAAGAAAAAGGACCCCAATCTTCGTGTGCCCGCTGCTTACAATCCTCTTTACGATAAATGCAAAATGATTACCGGACATATCGGTACCGAGGATGCGGCAAGGATTATTGATTTCTGCAAGGAAAACAGTATAGCACCCGAAAGTCTGTTTATGTTTGCAATGCGCTGCCATGTTTCCGCAATCAATTACCGCACAAAGGACGTCTTTATGCAGGCAACCTGCTCGAAGCGTTCAACGGTCAAGGAAAAAAATATGTGTGGATGTCTGGTGCAGCCCATTCAGGTGCGAACCATTATCGATGAGGATAAAACCTTCCGAGAGGGTGTAAACGAGTATACTTATGTAAGAACTCAGCTCTATCGCCGTGCAGAATATCCTTATATCTATGCCCGTGAAATTTCCCGTAAGATGTATAATTACAGCCTTCTTCAGGGGCCTGCCTGCCTTATGTTCTCCTGGATACCCGTTCCCTTTGAGCTCGGCGACACGGGACTTAAGTTGGATTTCAGAACCTATGATCTCGGCAGATATTTCACACCTCTTTATGCAATCTGCTCCACCGATCCCCGTGACCGTGGCTTTAACCTCAACTATATGTACCGTGTCAAGCTTTCAAATAAGGAGCATATCCAGGCACTTCACGAAAACACAGTAAAGGTTGTTCTTGCAGGTATTGAGAATCCCGACATTACCGTCGGTGAGCTCCTCGATATGTGTTCGGAATAAAAAACACACTAAAGAAACAGAAAAATTTTTAAGGAGATTCAGAAATGACAATTCAGCACAGCAAAAAGGAAAAAAAAGAAATTGTAAAGCTCAGAACAAAAATCCATAATTACGGCCCCATCAGCACCATCAAGGAAATCTTTACAAGAAGTGAAGAATTCGGTGACAGAGTGGCTGTTGTGGAAAAAATCAAAAAACAGGATGTCTGCTACACAGTAAAAGAGTTCCACGACAGAGTAAGATATGTCGGTACTGCTCTTTATGAGTTAGGTCTCGGCGGTAAGCACATCTCTATCGTAAGTGAAAATTCTTATAACTGGATCGTTGTATACTTCGCTATCGTATGCGGCGGCGGTGTTGCAGTTCCCATTGACAAGGAGCTTTCCGATAAGGATATCAGCATGCTCATTTCAAAGGGTGACGCCGTTGCTCTTTTCCACAGTAAAAACTACAAGGAAACCGCAAAGTTCCATATGGAGCAGGATGATCGCTGTCAGTATGCTTTCAATATGACTCCCGGTGCAAAGGCTGAAGGCGGCAAGTTCCTTACTGTTGACGAGCTTGCAGAAATGGGTAAAAAGCTCGTTGAAGGCGGCGACAGACGCTTCATCGATGCTGAGGTAACCGGCGACATGCTCGCATCAATCGTGTTTACCTCCGGTACAACAGGCACAAATAAGGGTGTTATGCTCTCTCACTTCAACTTTGCCTCTAACGTTGACGGACTTCTCGAATTCCTCGGACCCGAACAGTCCACTATGTCCATCCTTCCCATGAACCACGTTTATGAGCTTTCCTGCAGCGTTCTTACTGCTATTTATATGTACGGTGTTATCTACGTCAACGACAGCCTTAAAAACATTCTTCCCAACATCAACGACTTCAGACCTACAGCTATGGCTGTTGTTCCCCTTGTTCTTGAGGCGATTTACAACGGTATCTGGGCAAAGGCTGAAGCAAGCGGAAAAGCGGATATTATGCGTAAGGCTATCAAGGTAAGCAATAAGCTTCTTGAAATCGGTATTGACATCAGACCTATCGTTTTCAAGCAGATCAAGGAAAACTTCGGTGGCCAGTTCCCCACAATGTCCTGCGGTGGTGCACCTGCAAGAGCTGACCACATCAAAAACCTTTCCGAGCTCGGCTTCAATATTATTTCCGGCTACGGTATGACCGAAGCTTCTCCCACAATCACTCTTCACAAAAACGGCAGAAAGAAGCCTCTTTGCGCAGGCAAGGCTTTCCCGAAGGCTCAGTTCAGAATCGACAGCCCCGACGAAGATGGTATCGGTGAAATCCAGGTCAAGGGTGACAACGTAACCAAGGGCTATTACAAGGACGAAGAAGCAACAAAGGCTTCCTTTACCGAGGACGGCTGGTTCAAGACCGGTGACTACGGCCGTGTTGACGAAGACGGTGAGCTTTATGTAACAGGCCGTAAAAAGTTCCTTATCATCCTTCCCAACGGTGAAAATATCTTCCCCGAAACCGTTGAGAGCAACATTATGGAAAACCTTCTTTATGCAGTTGAGGTTGTTGCCTTTGAAGAAAAGGTCGAAATTCTCGGCAGAGAAAACGTTGTTATGTCTGCAGCTGTTTATGTTGACAAAAACAAGCTTAAGGGTATGAGCGACGAAGAGATTATCGAAAAGACCAAGGCAGATGTATCCGCTGCCAATAAGGGTCAGCCCGCATACAGAAAGGTACAGAATGTATATGTATCCTTTGAAGAGTTCGAAAAGAACTCAACAAGAAAGGTTATCAGACAGAAAGTTATAGACAGATATACAAAAACTATTGCAAAATAATTGATAATAGGTTATTATATATCGGAAATAAACTTTAAGGAGGCTGAAAAATGCTTGATACAATGAGAGAAGTTATCTGCCGTTATGTTTCAATTGATCCCGAAAAGCTTACGGAGGATACAAATATCAGAAGTGATCTCGGTCTTAACTCACTTGAGCTCATCAACATTGCTGTTGCAATCGAAGATGAATTTGACGTTGAAATTCCCGACCGTGAGGTTGCAAACCTCGAAACTCTCGGTGACGCAATCCGAATCATCAAGAAGTATATGGATGACTGATAAAAGAGACTGCCCGTTTTTTGACGGGCAGTTTTTATGTTCAAAAAACACTGCAAAGAGTTTTAATTAAGTAGCCCTTTATTTTTTTGCATAGTTATGTTATAATAATTGAAATGTCTTCTGAAAGGAGAATGCTTATGATAAATCTTGCCCCCGATGAAAAAATTGAGCCATTGGGTAATAATATGGAAATTGTTGTTTCCACCTCTCATACCTTCGGTACTGATGCGATTCTTCTTTCAAATTTTGCATCAATAAAAAGAAAAGATATTGCCTGCGATATGGGCACCGGCTGCGGAATTATTCCTATAATATGGTGCAAGGGCGTAACGGAAAAGATTTATGCCATCGACATTCAGGAAAAAGCCATTGAGCAGGTAAAAAAATCAATTGAGCATAACGGACTTGAGGCCCGTATAACTCCCGTAAACTGTGACCTTCGCTTTCTTAAGGGGATTCTTCCCGAGGGAACGTTTGACCTTGTTACAATGAATCCTCCTTATAAGCCCGTAGGTACGGGAATCGAAAGTGTAAGTGAGGCTGAGCGTATCGCAAGACACGAGGTTACATGCACCGTTGACGATGCGGTTTCTGCCGCAACGAGGCTTCTTAAATACGGCGGCAGATTTTGTATGTGCCACCGTCCCGAAAGGCTTTGTGATATTATTGTCAGTATGCGTAAAGGCTCTGTGGAGGTAAAAAGAATACGCTTTGTCAAGCAAAATGAAGGCAAGGCACCGTGGCTTGTTCTCGTTGAAGGCAAAAAGGGCGGAAAAAGCGGAGTTACCGTATTGCCTGACCTTATTATGAAAAACAGCGACGGAACGAATACAGAGGAATTCAGAAGTATGTTCGGCGATTATATGGACGGACATCAGTAAGGTGATAAAAATGAGTATGCTTTATGTTGTAGGTACCCCCATAGGAAATCTGGGTGATATTTCTCCCCGTGCTCTCGAAACTCTTGAAAAGGTTGACTTTATAGCCGCCGAGGATACGAGAGTAAGTCTTAAGCTTTTGAACCATTTCGGCATTAAAAAGCCGATGATAAGCTATTTTGAGCATAACCGCAGAGAGAAGGGTGAGATTATAGTTGACCGTATTCTCAGCGGTGAAGACTGCGCAATTATAACCGATGCGGGTATGCCTGCCGTTTCCGACCCGGGCGAAGACCTTGTTGCGCTTTGCCACGAAAGGGGAGTGAAGGTAAGCGTTGTACCGGGCCCCTCAGCCTTTGTGGCTGCTCTTGCTCTTTCGGGAATGAATGTGGGCAGATTTACCTTTGAAGGCTTTCTCAGCATGAACAAGCCCAGCCGAAGAGAGCATCTCTCTTCAATAGCTGACGAAAAGAGAACGATGATTTTTTATGAGGCACCTCATAAGCTTGCCGCTACGCTGAAGGATTTATACGAAACCCTCGGTGACAGAGAGCTTACAATCGTCAGAGAAATCACAAAAATTCACGAAGAGGTTATCAAAACCACTCTTTCCGCCGCCTCAGAAAAATATGCCGATAATTCTCTTAGGGGTGAAATAGTCCTTGTTATTGAAGGAAAAAAAGAGGAAGAGGAAAGCGAGATTACTCTTGAGGATGCTCTTATTCTTGCACGTAAGCTTATGGACGAGGGTATGGGTGCATCTATGGCAGCAAAGCAGGCGGCAAAGGAAACAGGCATCAAAAAGGGCGACATTTATAAGGCACTTCAGTAAAAGAGGAAGGAAGAGACAAAATGAAGGAATGGATATCACAGCACGGCTATCTGATTTTTGTTTTTATCGGTGTGTGTATCGGTGCGACGGTTATTTTTTATTTTGCAGCAAGAGCCTATTCAAAGCATAATTCTCTTTATAAGGCTCAGGAGGCTGAAATAAAGCGCCTTCTGGCACTCAAGGAAAAATATATGGATTTCACCGAGGAAGCTCTTGCTTCGGCTGATGAAGAGGAAATATTGGAGGGCGTTGCTCTTTCCTATCAGCTGAGACTTCAGAAGCAGGAGGAACCCGAAAAAGCCTTTTCTCTTATGAGCGAAGAAAAGCAAAATCTTTATGTTCTCGATGTTTTTTGTGCTGACGGGGATGTTAAGGTGTTTTTTTCCGAAAACGGAGATATTGTAAGAGGAAAAATTGTCTCTGCTCTGTCAATGATAGGTATGGGAGATTTCGCTCAAAGGCTTAAGGCTATTTATGATATGTACGATGAAAGTAACGAAGAGGTTTCCTACAGCGAAAAGAAGCTTGAAGAGATGAACGAATTTATAACAGCCAACGGTGTTTTAAGAAAAATTAAGTTGCAGGGTGCAAAATATATAAAAAATAACTTTTCTCTGGTGAAAAATTAACACTTTGTTGAATTGACATAATTTTGTTTTAATAGTATAATTAATTGATTTATTTTATTTTAGGAGGCGTCCGAATTGCGTAAAATTGCTGCAATTTTTTTGGCACTTGCCCTTATAATGGCTGTTGCTGTTGCCTGCGGTAAAGACGGTGACGAGGTAACCACCACAGCGCCAATCGCAACACAGTATGTTCCCACCACACAGCCTACTACACAGCCCTCAACGAACAACTCAGCCTACGTTCTCACCACTCAGACGGGACAGACTGCTCCCTGGGCTGAAACTACAAGATTTGAATTTACCGAGCCTACCACTCCTGCTCCCATTCCCGTGCAGACAACCGGCTCACCGGATTATAACATTTCCTTTAATGTAAGCGATATCCAGAAGCCTAATGTTAATACCTCTGTGGCTCCCTCTACCTCTTATGTTGCCTCCTCAGGCACAACAAAGGGAACAGAAACCACCGCCGACAAAAGTGCTGAGGCTGTTTCGCTTATCGTTAATTCCTATGCTTACGGTGACGGAGTGATTTATGTTGAGGTTGATCCTTCAAACTGGGACGGAAATTTTGCAGGTGCTACCCAGAATATTACAATTAAGGTCAACGGCTCTCCTCTTGCTTCCTCGGCTGCCTGCACCGTTCCTGCAAAGAAGACCGGAAGTATTTATGAAATCAAAATCACAGTGCCTTCCCAGTCCGTAAACCCCGGTGATGTGGTTTCCTTTACAATTCCCACAGGTATTGTAAAAAATCAGTCAGGCTCACAGTATAATCTGAGCTACAGCTCATCGGTAACAGTATAAAAATTTCACCGCAATGCCCTTGGCTTTGCGGTGTTTTTGTTTATTATCTTTCCCGCTGTCAATAATAAAAAGGGGAGTGATAATATGGTTTCTCTTTTTCGTCTTAAGGGCAGAGCTTTACAGATAGACAATGCGCTTATTATGATGCTTACCTTTTTTACGGGCTTTCTTTTAATTTCCGCAGCAGGACTATTGCCTTCAGTGTACGGAAGACTGATAGAGCCGATTATTCCGTTTGCGGATGAAAAAACTTCTCTTTATGTCCGCTTTGCTGTTTCTTTGGTAATTCTTGGGGCTTCCTTTGGGCTTTACAGCTCGGTGCGTCTCGGCACAAAGAGATATCTTTTCAAAAAAGCCGTAAAGAAAAAGCCGACCTCACGTGACATTTTCTTTTATTTCAGACCGAAAAAATTTTTTTCTTCTTTTTTTTACTCTGTAAAAATTTTCTTTCTGAAGCTTTTTCTGCTTTTTTTCTTTTTACCGCCAACGGTCTGTCTTATAACCGTTGACCGATTTTCCCGTCAGGGTGTGTCGGCTCTTGTGTGTCTTTCGCTTTTCGTAACTGCTCTTTGTCTTTTACTGAACGGAGCGGTGTTTTATTCGCTTTTCAGCTCTTCCTTTTTTCTTTGCGATTATTATTTTATCAGCGGGAAATATCTTTCCTTCCGCCATCTTGTTTCCTGCTCCCAAAAAAATATGCGCGGAAAAAACACCTTACTTACACGGCTTAAGCTGAGCTTCGGCGGATGGTTTCTTTTTTCTGTCTTGGTTTTTCCCGTGCCTTATGTATGGGGCTATTACAATCAGTCTCTTGCTGTTGCCGCAGCAGAATTTATGGATTAAGCTATTTACAAATGCCCTCACTTTTGTTATGATATTAAGGTAAAATGAAAGTGAGGTTTATTTATGGCAAAATACGAAGAGATATTTGTCCCTCTTTTTCCCTGGCTTATAGGCGGGTCAAGAATAGGCGGAAGCTATAATACCTACTGTGCATCCCGCGGAACCGACGGTGAAGGCGGCTGCATCGGAAAGGAAATTTTCAATTACCGCATCTGGATTGAAAAACTCGATGAGCAGGAAATACTCAAGGCCGCTGTTTATTACGGACTTAAAAGCTATGACAATCAAAGTGAAGAGGATATTACCGTAAAGGTTTTTGATTTTGAAGAGGAAAGTCTTGACGAAATAAAAAAATGGCTGGAAGAGATGGCAGACAGCTTTTTCGGTGAATAATAAAGGGGATGTAAAAAACTTAAAGTATTACAATTCCCTTAAAATAAGCAAACAAATATAACAAGGACCATTGTAAAAGCTGAAAAATTCAGCCGATACAATGGTTTTATGCCTTTTATATTTGTTTTTTAAGTAGGTGCACGGCGTGCCGTGCCCATTTAAATGTAGCAAAAGTATCGATTTGTTTATGATAATTCAATGTGTATCTCTTGAATTTTCGGCTAATCGGCAAATCTTGTCGGACACGGCACACCGAGTTCCTGCTGTATCGCAAATTAAACTAGTTTTTTACAGCTTCTTTATTGTTTTGTTAACTCTTTATATGAAAAACTTTTTTCGAGCAAATCAAAGAAAAAAAGAGCAATTGAAAGAAAAACAAAGGTTTTCAAATAATTCATCAAATTTGCACCCGTTTTTTGCTGAAAAGCACAAAAAAAATGTTGACATTTGCACAAAAATGTTTTATATTGTGTCTTATACAGAATTTAATATTTATTCTGGGTAAATAGGGGCTTTTGCCTCTTAATATTCGAGCGGGCATAAGAGCTTCATAGCTTTCTTATGCAGGGAAAGGGGTTTAATAATGATGGAAGATAATGTAATTATCAAACTTCAGAATATTTCTAAAAAATTTGAAGATGATGTCATTCTTGACGATATCAATCTGTCCATAAAAGATAAGGAGTTTATGACTTTTCTCGGTCCCTCGGGCTGCGGCAAAACCACGACACTGAGAATTATTGCCGGCTTCCTTGAGTCCGACAGCGGTCAGGTGCTTTTCGAGGGTAAGGATATCAATAATCTGCCTCCTCATAAAAGACAGGTTAACACTATCTTTCAAAGGTATGCTCTTTTTCCGCATCTTAATGTTTACGATAACATTGCCTTCGGTCTTCGCATAAAGAAGATGAAGGAAAAGGATATAAGCAAAAAGGTTTATGAAATGCTTGAGCTTGTCAACCTTAAGGGCTTCCAGAAAAGAGATATTTCCTCTCTTTCCGGCGGTCAGCAGCAAAGAGTTGCCATTGCCCGTGCCCTTGCTGTTGAGCCCCGTGTTCTTCTTCTTGACGAGCCTCTCGGTGCTCTTGACCTTAAGCTTCGTAAGGATATGCAGGTTGAGCTTAAGAATATCCAGAAAAGAATGGGAATTACCTTTATTTATGTTACCCATGACCAGCAGGAGGCTCTTTCAATGAGCGATACCGTTGTTGTTATGAACGGCGGTAAAATCCAGCAGATAGGCACTCCCATTGACATATATAACGAGCCGAAAAATGCCTTCGTTGCCGACTTTATCGGTGAAAGTAACATTCTTGACGGTGTTATGCTCCATGACTTCAAGGCTAAGTTTTCCGGCGCAGTATTCCAGTGCCTTGACAAAGGCTTTGCCGTCAATGAATCCGTTGATATAGTTGTCCGTCCTGAGGATGTTGATGTTGTACCCGTTGAGGAGGGCACAATCAGCGGTATTATCACCTCAAACACCTTCAAGGGTGTGCACTTTGAAATGATTGTTGATATTGACAATTTCAAATGGATGATTCAGACCACCGATTACTATCCTGTCGGCACGCGCATCGGTATTCAGATTGAGCCTGATGCAATTCACGTAATGAAAAAGAGTGAATATTCGGGTATGTTCGGTGATTACAGCTCCTTCAGTGATGAAATAGAGCATCTTTCGGATATTGCAGAAGAGGAGGAGTGATAAATGGCAAAAAGCTCCCTTTCAAAAAAGCTTATCGCTTCACCTTATCTGGTATGGGCGGCAATCTTTATTATTGTTCCCCTTGTGATAGTTGTCTACTATTCCTTCTTTGATGCAGACGGCAGCTTCACCCTGGAATTTGTAAGCGAAATCGGTAAATACAAGGATGTTATGCTCAACTCAATATGGCTGGGCTTTATTGCCACGGTCATAAGTCTTGTTCTGGCATATCCTCTGGCATATATAATGGCACGAAGCGGTGCCAATGTTCAAAGAACGATGATGATGCTCGTTATGCTTCCCATGTGGATGAATCTTCTTATAAGAACCTATTCAATGATGATTCTTATGCAGGATACGGGCATAATCAACTCTGTTCTTGAAAAGCTTAATATTGCTCCCTTTCACATGATAAACACCCAGGGCGCAGTTGTGCTCGGTATGGTTTATAACTATATTCCCTATATGATTCTGCCTCTTTATTCGATTATGGCAAAGATGGATCATAATCTTATTGAGGCCGCTGAGGACCTCGGTGCAAATAAGCTTACGGTATTCAAAAATATTATTCTGCCCCTGAGTCTTCCCGGTATTGCCTCGGGCTTCACAATGGTCTTCGTACCCTCTGTTTCCACCTTCTATATTTCAAAAAAGCTTGGTGGAAACACTTTCTCACTCATTGGCGACGTAATTGAAATGCAGTTCAAGAGCGCCAACAACTATCATCTGGGCGCCTCTCTTTCCTTGGTGCTTATGGTGCTGATTATTATCTGTATGATGGTTATGAACCGCTTTACGGGTGAAGATGATGACGGAGGTGTGCTTATATGAAAAGAAAAATGTCACCTCTTTCAAAGCTTTATGTAGCTTTTATAATGCTTTTGCTTTATGCGCCGATTGTTGTAATGATTTTCTTTTCCTTCAACGATTCGGCAAGCACCAGCGTTATAACGGGCTTTTCTCTTCGCTGGTATAAATCTCTTCTTTATGACCAGGCAACCATTACGGCTCTGAGAAACACTCTTATTCTTGCCGTGACCTCCTCCCTTGTTGCCACGGTAATGGGTACTGCCGCTGCAGTGGGTATCAACAGCTTCCGTAATAAGCACGTTAAAAAGCTTACAATGGGCGTTACAAATATTCCGATGATGAACCCCGAAATTGTTACGGGTATTTCGATGATGCTCCTTTTCATCATCTGTGCAAAAACGGTGGGTGTTACCGATGCTTTAGGCTTCGGAACAATGCTTATAGCTCACGTTACCTTTAACCTTCCCTATGTAATTCTTTCCGTGCTTCCGAAGCTCCGTCAGCTTGACCGTTTCCTTCCCGAAGCGGCAATGGACCTTGGCTGCACACCTCTTCAGGCTTTTTTCAAGGTAATTCTTCCCTCAATTTCCACGGGTATTTTTTCGGGACTTATGATGTCCTTTACCCTTTCTCTTGATGACTTTGTTATCTCTTACTTTACCCAGGGACCTTCCTTCGAAACCTTGCCCATACGCATTTTCTCTATGACCAAAAAGAGAGTTACACCCGATATGTACGCTCTTTCCACTCTTATTTTTGTTGCTATACTTCTGCTTCTTGTCCTTCTCAATGTTTCTCAGGTGAGAGGGGAAAAGAAAATGCACAATAAGCTTGATAAGGGGGCAAAGAAATGAAAAAGATTTTATTGCTCATTCTTACGCTTCTTGTTCTTTTATCCGGCTTTTCCTTTGGTGTTTGTGCTTACGAAAAGGAAGACTGGTACAAGGGCTCTGAGGGAACCACCCTTAATGTTTTCAACTGGGGTGAATATATTTCCGACACCTATGAGGACGGAATGCTTGATGTCAATGCCGAGTTCGAAAAGCTTACGGGCATAAAGGTCAATTATGTCACCTACGAAAGCAACGAGGATATGTATCCGAAAATCAAAAACGGCGGTGCAAGCTACGATATAGTTATTCCCTCGGATTATATGATTCAGAGAATGATAGCCGAAAATATGCTTCACGAAATAGATACTGAGGCTCTTCCGAATTATCATTATATTTCTGAGGAATATAAAAATATGTATTATGACCCGGATAATTCATATTCCGTTCCCTATAACGTGGGTATGGTCGGTCTTATTTATAACACAAAAATGTTGGAAGAAAAGCCTGACAGCTGGATGGCTTTGTGGGATGAAAGATATGCGGGTAAAATCCTTATGATTGACAATCCGCGAGATGCCTTTGCAATTCCGCAAAAAATTCTCGGCTATTCCCTAAACTCCACCGACGAAAAGGAGCTTTCCGATGTTGCGCAGATGCTTATCGAGCAAAAGCCTCTTTTGCAGGGCTACGTTATGGATGAGATCTATAACAAAATGGAAAGCGGCGAGGCCGCACTCGTTCCTTATTATGTGGGCGACTTTGTGTGTATGCAGGATGTCAATCCCGACCTTGATTTCGTTTATCCGAAGGAGGGCGTAAACATTTTCGTTGACGCCGTATGTATACCTAAAAGTGCGCAGAATTATGAGGGTGCAATCAAATATATCAATTTCCTTCTTGATCCCGAAATCGGTGTCAACAACGCTCTTTACATCGGCTACGCTACACCGAATACAGGAGTTATGGCACACCCCGATTATGCAGAGATGAAAAATAACGAGTACCTTTATCCGTCGGATGAAAATATGCCCGAGGTGGAATATTTCCGTAATCTTCCTCAGGAAACTCTTGATATGTTTTCTTCCTTGTGGAACGAAATAAAAATCCACGGAACGGATAATACTCATATTTATATCGGCTTTGCTCTTGTAGGAGCTGCTGCTCTTTTCTTTATTATCAAGAAAGCATTGACTAAAAAGAAAAGAGAATATTGGTATGATTTTCCCGAAGTAAAATAAAAAAGGCTGTCAGTTGACAGCCTTTTATTTTATCCTATCATCTTTTGGAAATCTTCCTCACTTATTACCTTAACGCCGAGGTCGTTGGCTTTTTTCAGCTTGCTTCCCGCATCCTCGCCGGCAAGAACATAGGTGGTCTTTTTTGAAACAGAGGAGGAGACCTTACCGCCGAAGGATTCGATTATTCCGGTAGCCTCACTTCGTGTATAAAGGGAAAGGGTGCCTGTAAGAACAAAGGTCATTCCTTCAAAGCGAAGGTCAACGATTTCCTTCTGACTTTCCATATTTACGCCGAGCTCTTTAAGTCTTTCGATAAGCTCGATGCTTTCCTTATGAGAAAAGAAATCAGTAACGCTTTCGGCCATAATCTGACCGAAGCCCTCAATATCTGCAATTTCCTGAGTTGAGGCAGAGATAAGCTTATCCATTGTACCGAAGCGGTCAGAAAGAAGCTTGCCGGCCTTCTGACCGATGTGTCTTATGCCGAGAGCATAAATAAGCTTTGCAAGGTCATTTTCTTTTGACTTTTCAGCCGCATCAATGAGATTCTGTGCACTTTTTTCGCCCATACGTTCGATTTTTGCAATATCTTCCTTTTTGAGTGTGAAAATATCGGCAGCTGTTTTTATGAGCCCCTCCTTGACAAGGGTTTCCAGCACAGCTGTGCCGAGTCCCTCAATATCCATCGCATCTCTTGAGCAGAAATGGATAAGATTGCGCAGAAGCTGATTGGGACAGTCGGGATTGCAGCAGCGAAGAGCCGCTTCACCCTCCTCTCTTGTTACTCTGCCGCCGCAGGAGGGGCAGATATCGGGAATACGGTAGGGGACAGCGTTTTCACCGTGGCTTACGACGGAAAGCACCTCGGGGATGATGTCGCCTGCCTTACGGATGATAACCTTGTCACCGATGCATATGCCCTTTTCATCAATGAAGTCCTGGTTGTGAAGAGTTGCTCTGCTGACCGTGGTGCCGGCCAAAAGAGTCGGCTCAAAGATGCCCGTCGGTGTGAGGACACCTGTTCTGCCCACGTTGATTTCGATATCAAGAAGGATAGTTTCCTTTTCCTCGGGGGGATATTTGAAGGCTAAGGCCCATTTGGGGAATTTCGATGTTGAGCCTAAGGCTTCTCTTTGTGCGAAATTGTCAACCTTGATTACCGCACCGTCAATATCAAAGGGGAGAGAGCCTCTTTTTTCGCCGATATGCTCAATTTCCTCTATAGCTTTTTCGATGCTGTCGCATTCTGTGTAAAAGGGTACGGTGTTAAAGCCGAGAGCTTTGATAAAATCAAGGCTTTCTTTATGTGAGGATAATTCCTTGCCTTCGATTCTCTGAATATTGAAAACAAAAATGTCGAGCTTTCTTTTACTTGTTATCTTCGGATTTTTCTGTCTGAGAGAGCCTGCCGCCGCATTACGGGGGTTCTTAAAGGTCTTTTCCCCGTTCAGCTCCTGCTCCTCGACTAAAGAAGTAAAGGTTTCTCTCGGCATATAAACCTCACCTCTTACCTCTAAAAGAGGAAGGTCCGTGTCGATTTTTAAGGGAATGGAACGGACAGTACGAAGATTAGCCGTAACATCTTCGCCTGTTCTGCCGTCACCGCGGGTTGAACCACGCACAAAGACACCGTTTTCATATTCCAGAGAAACGGAAAGACCGTCAATTTTCGGCTCAACAATATATTTCGGCGAGGGGACAACTGCCGTAACTCTTGTGTCAAAGGCTCTTACATCCTCATAGCTGAAGCCGTCCTGAAGGCTTTCCATGGGTACGACGTGCTCAACGGGTGTGAACTGACCGTCAGCCTTACCTCCCACACGGTGAGTAGGGGAATCGGGTGTGATAAGCTCGGGGTGTTTCTCTTCGATTGCGATAAGCTCGTGCAAAAGACGGTCATACTCGAAATCCTCGATTTCAGGCTCATCGTTTTCGTAATACTTTTTATTATGGTAATTGATAATTTCACGGAGCTCCCCGGCTCTCTTTTTCATTGAATCGAAATCATTCATTTTTTTAACCTCGTTATCTTATTAAGGTGCCGTTCAGAAATTCCTTCCTGAACCATACATCTTCTATTGTAAACTCTTTTTTATTGAGATATTCAAGACCGCCTGCCTCGGTGGTGAAGTCAAAAACCAGTTTATGGGAGCAAAGACACTGCTTTTTGTAGCCTGTCTTCTTGTTGAGCTCGTTGGTGCCGTATTTGCCGTCACCTACGAGGGGGTGGCCGATTGAAGCCAGGTGAGCTCTTATCTGGTGAGTTCTGCCCGTAAGAAGGTTTACTTCAAGCAGGCTCAGCCCGTCTCTGAAGCTTAAAACCTTATATTCGGTGCGGATAAGCTTTGCGCCCTCCTTGGGATTTTTTGAAACGAAGACCTTGTTTTTCTTTTCATCCTTGACGAGATAGCCCTCAAGCAATTCTCTGTCCTTATTCATTTTGCCGTGAACGATGCAAAGATAGATTTTATGAAGCTCTCTGTCCTTCATTTTCTGATTGAGAACACGGAGTGCTTCGGCTGTCTTGGCGCAGATAACGATACCGCTTGTGTTTCTGTCGATACGGTTGACAAGGGCAGGAGTGAAGGAGGTTTCCTCATCGGGGTGCCATTCTCCCTTTTCAAAAAGGTAGCGCTTGACTCTTGTGATAAGAGTGTCAACATATTCCGTTTCGTCGGGGTGGGAGAGAAGACCGACCTTTTTGTTCAGAAGAATGATATTTTCGTCCTCATACACAATGTCGATGCTTTTCGATGCGCTCATAAAGTCATAAACAGTCTCTTTCTTTTCGAAAAATTCGTCGTTTATGTACATATCCACCTTGTCGCCTACATTGAGCCGTGTGGAAATCTCGGCTCTTTTGCCGTTTATCTTGATACGCTTGATGCGGATATATTTATACATCAGCGCCTTCGGAAGCTTCGGGCAGGATTTGGTAAGAAATTTATCGAGCCTTTGGTCGGCATCGTTTTTTTCGATAATAAAGCTTTTCAAAGTATATTGCTCCTAAAAATTTATTCTCTTTATTATACCATAAAATGTAATTTATAGCAATATGCAAACGTGAAATATTAACCGGTGAAGGCCTTACGGTAATTGACAAAAACGCTCCGTAATGTTATCATATGTATTAGGATAGCTGACCGACGGTCGCTTCATCAAAAAAGGAAAAGGATGTTAAATTTGAATCTCAGAAAGCTTATTTCAAAGCCCGTATGTTTGGCTTTTCTTGTGTGTGCCTTTATATACGGTCTGGTGCTTCCCTTTTGCTGGGGAAATGATCCTACATCGGAGACAGGAACACTCTCTCTTCTTTGCGAAGACAGAAAAATATGGTTCTGGATATGGGGAATTCTTTCCTCAGGGGGAATAATTATCAACACACAGTATATGTATAAAAAGTACGGATACAAAAACCGTTTTCTTGACGTGCTTTGTATTCTCGGCTTTATCGGTGTTGTGTGCGTAGCGCTGACTCTCGGCCATCCCATTGATTCCTGGAATCCCAAAAGAATTCTTCATTGGGTGGCTACGGGCTTTTATATTGCTTTTACCCTTGCACCGATTGCACTTTTCTTTATTCTGAACATCAAAAAGTATAAGGGCTTTAAGCTGCTTACTCTTTGCACCTTCCTTATTCTGCTTACCTTTCTTCTTCTTTTCGGAGTTATGGGAAAGAGTGCAGTTATGGAAATGGTACCTCTTGCAATGTTTGAGGCCTTGCTCTTTGCCGTTAATTTCACATCGGTAGGTAAGGTACAAAAATTATAATAACCCACGGCACGGGAATTGTCCTGATTCCTGTGCTTTTTACTTTAAATCAAAAGGAGAAAATCATATGGCATGGTATAACGAAGCTGTATTTTATCATATTTATCCCTTGGGTATGACGGGAGCACCGAAGGAAAATTCCTACGGTGAGCCTGTGGCGAGACTCAGAAAATTACTGCCCTGGATTTCTCATATAAAGGAAATCGGCTGCAATGCCCTTTATATCGGGCCTCTTTTTGAATCTGTCGGTCACGGCTATGAAACAACCGATTACAAAAGGCTTGACTCAAGACTCGGAACAAATGAAGATCTGACTGAATTTGTAAAGGAATGCCACAAGGCAGGAATCCGTGTGATATTGGACGGTGTGTTCAATCATACGGGGCGTGATTTCTTTGCCTTCAGGGACATAAAGGAAAACAGAGAGGCTTCCCGTTACAAGGATTGGTACTGTAAGGTGAATTTTTACGGCAACAATTCCTATAACGACGGATTTTCTTATGAAAACTGGGGAGGTCACGACCTTCTGGTAAAGCTCAACCAGCATAACCCTGAGGTAAGGGAATATATCTGTGATGTGATACGCTTCTGGGTGAAAGAATTTGACGTTGACGGAATCCGTCTTGATGCGGCTGATGTTATGGATTTCGGATATATGCAATCAATCCGTCAGGTCGCAAATGAGGTAAAGGCTGATTTCTGGCTTATGGGTGAGGTTATTCACGGCGATTATTCCCGTTGGGCCAATGACGGAACGCTTCATTCCGTAACGAACTATATGCTTCATAAGGCTCTGTATTCCGGTCATAATGACCGCAATTATTTCGAGATAGCCCACACAATCCGATATGTAAGCAATATGACGGGGAACCGTCTCAGCCTTTACAGCTTTGTTGATAATCACGACGTTGAACGCATTTTTACAAAGCTTAAAAACAAAGCACATTTTATTCCTGTCCATATAATGCTTTACACCTTGCCGGGAATCCCGTCGGTTTATTACGGCTCTGAATTCGGTATCGAGGGTAAAAAGGAGCGTGGTTCAGATTATTCCTTAAGGCCGGAGCTGGATTTTGACGATTACAGAAATGCCTATGAAACAAACCCCTTTACAAAGCTTATTTCCGTTCTCGGTAAAATCCGTCAGAGCACACCTGCTCTTTGCTACGGAGATTACAAAGAGCTGGAGCTGCAGAATACTTGTTTCGCTTATGAAAGAGCCTTTGAGGGTAAAAGCGTAATCGTTACGGTAAATAACGGAGACAGTGAGGTTACTATGAATCTTCCCTGCGGCAATTTCAGTGAATATAAGGGCGCACTGTCGGGTAAGCAGATAAATGTCAAAGACGGAAGAATTCAGGTAACCGTGCCCGCAAATTACGGTGAAATATGGATTTCTGAGGGCGGCTTCAATGAAGGAATTACACCGTTAAAGCCGATTGAAATAAAGTCTTCAACTAAAATTAAGACTGAAAAAGAATCTGTGAAGTCTGAATCGGTGAAGGCAGGGGAAGAAAAGACAGCCGAAAAGGTGAAGCTAATTCCCGATAAGCCTTATGAAGAGATGTCTGTCGAAGAGCTTCAGCAGGCGATACTCGGAAAAATGAGAAAGAACGGTCCCGTAACCGATTATATGCTCGGCACCGTAATGGAAAATACCCATCGTGGTTCTTTGCTTAATTGGGTAAGAAGCTTTAAAAAAGAAGGCGACAAATAATAATCATACTTAATAAAAAGTCGCCCAGGTGTGGCTTTTTTGTTGCTTTTTCAGCTGAAATGTGTTATTGTAACTTTAAATGAAATAAGCATATTATGGCTTAATTTAAGGAGACGGATTTATGGATATTTTCGAAAAGAACGTAATTTCTGACGGTGACATATATATCGGTGATGAGGTTGACGGAAAAAGACACGGCAGAGGAAAATATATCTATTCCAACGGGGATATTTACGAGGGCGAATGGAAGGATAACGAAAAAGACGGAAAAGGAAAATATACCTTTGCTGACGGCTCTGTTTATGAGGGTGAATATGTTTCGGGTAAAAAACAGGGCAAGGGAAGCTTTTCTTCTGCTGACGGGGATGTTTATGAGGGTGACTTTTACGGTGGAATGATACATGGTGAAGGCAGGTTTGTCTACGCAAACGGAGATGTATATGAGGGTCAGTGGTCTGATGGTGTAAAAAAAGGTATGGGTAAGTACACCTTTGCCGACGGAAGAATTTTTCAAGGCACCTTTGATGACAGGGCTTTCGTTAACGGCTTTCTTTACGATGCACAGGGAAATATATTGATGATATTCGTTTTCGGTAAAAAAATAATAAAATTTGAAACGGAGTAAAACCGTTGTCCGGAACAGACGATTTAAAATGATCTTTTGTGTATTCATAGACATACGCAAATATATCAAAGTGAAAGGAAGGGTAATATGTATAACGGTAAAGAGCCGTATATTTTTATAAGTTATTCTCATAAGGATACGGATATAGTAGTGCCTCTTATTGACGGACTTGAAAAAAGAGATTTCAGGGTATGGTATGACAGCGGTATAGAAGTGGCAAGTGAGTGGCCTGAATATATAGCAGAAAAGCTTATGGGCTGCAGTGTAGTTATTGCTTTTATTTCTGAAAATTTTGTCGATTCCAAAAACTGTAAAAGAGAAATCAATTTTGCTGTTGATGATGAAATAAACAAAGATGTTCTTGCGGTGTATCTTAAAGAGAATATAAAGCTTTCTCCCGGTATGAAGCTTCAGTTGGAATCTTTGCAGGGAATGCACAGATACAGATTCCCGAATGATGAAGTATTTCTTGATAAGCTTGCAGAAGCCGAAATTCTGAAGCAGTGCAAAAAAGAGAAGGCTGAAGCGGAGCCGAAAATAAAGACTGTTTTAGGCAAAAAGATTTATCCCGACGGAAGTGTATATGAGGGGGAGCTTATCGGCGGAGTTCCTAACGGAAAGGGAAAGCTGACTGTTTACCCTCTTAGCGATACATACGAAGGCTTTTGGGTTGACGGCAAGCTTAACGGCAAAGGAAAATGGTCTTTGCCGGGAGGAGAAAGCTATGAAGGCAATTTTGTTGACGGCAAAATGACCGGAAAAGGGAAAATGATTTATCCCGGCCGAGGTGTGTATGAGGGTGATTTTGTTGACGGTAAGCACCATGGTAAGGGAAAAATGACCTATGAAAGCGGCTCTGTTTATGAAGGAGAATGGGTGAACAATCAACGCAAAGGAAAGGGTAAAATGCTTTATGCTGACGGTGACCTGTATGAAGGAGATTTCCGTGACAGACCCGAAGGTAAGGGCAAACTGATTTTTGCTGACCGTCGGGTATATGAGGGCGATTTTTATGACGGCGACCGAAGCGGAAAGGGAAAGACTACCTTTGTCAATGGAGATGTTTATGAGGGTGAGTTTGCTTTTGATAAGCCCGGAAAAAAAGGTAAATATACTTTTAAAAACGGTGATGTTTATGTTGGAGAGTATGTTAACGACAGACCTGAAGGAAAGGGTAAATTGATTTTTATAAACGGAGATTTATACGAAGGTGATGTTGCCGGGGGCAAGCCGAACGGCAAGGGCAAGGTGACCACAGCGGACGGCTTAGTGTATGAGGGTGACTTTGTTAAAGGTGAACTCACCGGCAAAGGAAAAATGACCTATCCTGACGGCGGCGTATACGAAGGCGAGTGGTATAAAGGTATGCGCGACAGAATCGGCAAAATGACTTATGCCAACGGTGATGTTTATGAGGGCTGGTGGCAGTTCGACCGTATAATTGGTAAAGGAAAATTGACTTGTGCTGACGGTACAGTCCACGAGGGCGAATGGCGTCACGGTGATATGGTAACAGGCTATATATATGACAAAGACGGTAAATTGATTTCCGAGGTAGTGGACGGAAAAAAGAAATAAATTTTCAATAATGATAAAGTCACGCATAGGGGTGACCTTTATGTGACTTCTTTTTTATTTGATTATTGATTTAGACAAGGTTTTCAATTATAATCATTATCGGAAGGTGATAAAATGAAAAGAGAAGAGCTTCTTACGGATATTTTTGAGCAGTTTGAAAAATCAGCACAGAATTTTTCTGAGGACAGTGAAGGTATGTTCTGCGAAATCTCAAAGAAATACAAGGGCGCAGAGTCTATGCAGAATATAAAATACTTTTTTGCAAAAATATATTACGGCTCATTTTATGTAAAATTTACATATAACGCACACGGCACGCTTGGTGTGGTGAACAGTATTTTAGGGTGCAGCGTGTGTATTGATAAAAACGGAAGCTCACGTGAAATTCCCTTGCCGCTTATTTGTGATTACCTTGATTATGATATAACCTCACCTGTTTTTATCCCGAACATTACTGACGCAAAAGGAATGGAGGAAGCTTTTGGAGCTATAGGAAATACAGTTATAGCCTTGATTCCTGAGTTTGAACGGGTGAGCAGTGATGAACAATTAAAAAGCGGCATACTGTTAAGATACACTGATGAAATGAAATATATTTTTGATATCGACGATCTTGAAAATATAATCGATTATTATTTCTATGATTTTTTTGTTCTGAGGTTTACCACGGATGCTTTTGACTATTATCTGAAGGGCGATTATGAAAAAGCCTGTAAGAAGCTCGGAAAAATCAAGAAGCCCACAGGTTACGAAAAAAGACTTCGTGAAAGCCTTCTTTCCGGTTTGTATGAAAAATGTCAGACTATGCCTGAAGATATTCACAAAATACATAAGGCAGGCTCTACCTCAAAGGATGATATGAAGGAATTTTTTGTGATTTTTATTTCATGGTTTGTTCTCACTCCCTTAACCTCTGCCGTATACCTTGCTGTCTTTTTCGTTGTTTATCTTATTGAAAATAAAAATTCGGTTTATCTTATGGGAACAGAGTATAACTGGCCGTTTTGTATATGCTTAGGTTTTTTTACTGCGATTGCAGTAAGTTATTTTACAAGATTCAGATTTTATAAGCTGATAAATAAAAAAGGGTATGAAAGATATTTTAGGCTAAGTACTATGCAAAACGGTAAGGGTGCTGAAAGGTTTATGAAGGCTTTTACTCTTGTGATATTTTATGTGTGTATTATAATGAGTGTTCTGTTTTGCAAATGGAACATCAATTTCACCGAAGACGGTTTTATCGACAACACAAAATTTCTTTCCTTGAGAGGTGAGTATTATAACTATGAGGAAATTGAAAGAATATATTATCTGCCTCAAAGAACCAATGATTTTGGTGATGTACTCGACTTCCCGTCTTATGTTATGGTGGTAGGGAATAAGGAAATCGACTTTTATGATTTCGCCGATATTTCGGATTATGAATCTGTTTTGTTTGAGTTTTTGCGTGAAAAAGGCGTAAAAATTGCGGATATAAACGATTGAAAAACGAAAAACATTTGAATTTTCTCATACATTATTGTATAATAGCAGAAAAAGGGGATGTTTAATATGAAAGAAAGGCTCATTTCAGGTTTTACTATCGGCGGTTTGCTTGCAATCATAATCGCTATGTGTGTTTACATAGGTGGAATTGACAAGCGTAAGTTACAGACTGCTGTAACTGCACCTACTACAGAAGCAACTACTCTTGCTCCGACGACCGCACCGGTGACCGTTGCAACCACAGCTCCTGCCGTAACTACCACTCTTCCTGCCGTGACAGAAAGCACCACAGCACCCGCTGTAACTGCTCCCGTTTCTGACGAAAAGGCAAAGCCCGAGTCAACGAAGGAAATTATTGACAAATACACTCAGCTCGTAAATGACTTCAAAACCAAAAAGCCTGCCTATAAAAAGAAGGAATTCCAGGCTCTTCCCGAGGAATACCGTAATTTCGGCAAGGGAGTCAATGTTATTCTTAACATCGCTTCAAATTATATGGTAAGCGAAGAGGATTGCGAAGAGCTTGTAAGAGAAGCAGGCTATGCGGATATAGTTTGGGATATGCCTGTCCATAATACTGAAAAAGGCTGTGTGCTTACTGATTATGATGCCGTTTCCTGGGCAAAGTGTGAGGATATGGGCGACGGAACATATAAAATTTCCTTCTCTCTTAAGGAAGAGATTAATCCTCAGCCTACTCCTGCCGATACTCTTGTGCCCGTGTCTGCCCACGGTGCGGTTATGCAGCCTATTGCAACCGGTGATCTTATGAAGGAAATAGATAATATCACAAGCTCTCTTCCCGGTATTGCACTGAATGACTTTGCTCTTTATCACCGTGATTGCGAGTTTATCTGCATTTACAATCCTGAAACAGATCAGGTTTTATCCATAACTCACCATATCGTAATTGATATTACTGCAGACATTACTTTGTTTACGGCAGATATCAACGGTACGGCGAGACTTCTCAATGAAATGTTTATCTATGATATTACATGGTAATTTGACTTAAGAGGTGTATATATGAGACTTCTCAATTCTGAAGAAATGAAGCAGGTGGAGCAGCATACCGCCAAATTCGGTCTTTCCTATCAGCGTATGATGGAAAATGCAGGTGCTGCCTGCGCAAGAAACATCCGTAACATAATTGAAGGTGAAGGCTCCTCCTGCAGAAATATAGTTGTTGTCTGCGGAAAGGGAAATAACGGCGGCGACGGATTTGTTGTTGCAAGAAAAATGGCTGAAAACGGCTACAATGTGTGCGTGATTCTCGCTTCAGGTTATCCTAACAGCCAGGAATCAACATATATGTATAAGCTCGTTATCGACCTTTCCATTCCTACCGTATGGTATGATGCTGACCGTCTTAAGGCTGTTCAGACAATCAAGAATGCTGATGTGATTGTTGATGCGGTTTACGGCTTCAGCTTCTACGGCACTCTTGATGATAATATGAGAGGTCTTATGGCTGAAATGAACAGCGCAAAGGGAATTAAATTTTCCGTTGATGTTCCCAGCGGAGTATATTGCAACAGCGGCTTTAACGATCCGGGCTGCTTTGTTGCCGATTATACAATAGCAATTTCTGCTCTCAAGCCTGCACATATTGTTCATCCCGCATCGGATAATTGCGGTGATATCATAATCGCCAACATCGGTATTCCCGAGGAAAGCTACAGCCTTGTCAAAGATTCACTTTTCACATATAATAAAACAGAAGTAAAAAATCTTTTCCCGAAAAGAGCTGTAACTGCCAATAAGGGCTGCTTCGGTCATGTGCTTTGCATCTGCGGAAGCCGTAATATGGTCGGTGCCTCGGTGCTTGCTGTTTCTGCGGCACTCAGAAGCGGTGCAGGGCTTGTTACTGCAGCTTTTCCGCAAAGCATTTATCTGCCCGTTGCAAACAAGCTCACACAGGCTCTGCTTATGCCTCTTGACGAAAATGATCAGGGAACCTTTTCGGCCTCCGCTCTCGATAAGCTTCTTCCCGTTCTCGATAAATATGATGCGATTGTAATCGGCTGCGGTATAGGGGTCAACGAGGATACAACGGAGCTTGTCAAGGGAATAATCAAAAATTCAAAGGTGCCCGTAATTGCTGATGCGGATGCGATCAATATTATTGCAAAAGACCTTAGTATTCTCAGCTCTGCTTCAAGCAAGGTGGTGCTTACGCCTCATCCGAAGGAAATGTCAAGACTTGTTGGCACTCCCGTTGAAATCGTTCAGTCCGACAGAGTTACCTGTGCAAAGAGCTTTGCTGCGGCAAACGATGTTTGTGTGGTGCTAAAAGGCTCAAATACCGTCGTAGCGCAGCCTGACAGTCCGAAAGTCTATATCAATGCCTCCGGCAACTCCGGCCTTTCCAAGGGTGGAAGCGGCGATGTTCTGGCGGGTCTCATCGGTGGCTTTGTTGTCCAGGATTTTGAGCTCAGCAATGCTGTCTGCAGTGCTGTTTATGTTCACGGCTATACGGGCGATGCCGTTGCAGACAAATATTCCAAATCGGGTATGCTTCCCGAGGATGTTGTCAATGAGCTTAAATACACTCTCAGGGATTTCGAAAAATAAGTTTTTTAATATGAATAATTTAAGCTGACGTTTATAAACAAGCATTTTAGAGGATGTAAAATCTGTTTTTACATCCTTTTTTTTATAATAAATGCTCTGTATGTTTAAACTCATATCATCATGGTAAAACTATCAGTGAAGAAAAGAGTATTAAAGAACAGAGGGATGAATATGAATATCAAACGCGGCGAAATATATTATGCCGATTTAAGCCCTGTTGTCGGCTCCGAGCAGGGCGGTATAAGACCTGTACTGATTGTGCAGAACGATATCGGGAACAAATTCAGTCCTACGGTTATTGCGGCGGCAATAACAAGCCAGCGCTTTAAAACTGATCTGCCGACTCATATTCAGGTCAATGCGGACAATTGCGGACTCGCCAAGGATTCAATAGTACTTCTTGAGCAGGTGAGGACTCTCGACAAAAAAAGACTGCGCGAAAAAATGGGCAATCTTGACAAGAACGATATGTATAAAATAGATAAAGCCTTATCGGTAAGCTTCGGGCTTACTACATAAGACATATAAGAAAAAACGGAGTGGCTTTCGCCGACGTCCGATAAGGAAGTATTTGTTTCTCGAACAAAATTCCCTGTATTTTTGCCAAAAGCCTCGCAAGGCGACAGCCTTGCTGCGTTTTGTGGCTTCAATACAAGATATTTTCTGTTCTTACGAAACTGCGAAGCACTTTAAAATGCGAAATAGCTTTGCAAGAAAAGGCGAAAATCACCGATAATGCTGTCGCATATCGGTGATTTTTAACGCATTATTGTGAAGTTATTTCACTTTTTAAAGAAAT
>JAZUMO010000076.1:0-10125 GCA_045603665.1 Acutalibacteraceae bacterium | reverse complement strand
TAAGCAGTTTTTATTGAGAAATTTTTCGTTTAAAGGAAATGATAAAACTCCCGTAATACTCGCGTATTTCGGGAGTTTTTTATAATGTTTAAGCGGAAAAGAGCCAATAAAAACCTTAACTTCCTTGTGAAGTGTCGCCCACCAGCCCCTTTTTTGTTTTGCAATACTTGTAATAAAAAAAGAAAAATGCTATACTCAATTATATTAATTGCTTTTTTGCAAAACAAAGAAGAAATGAGGAAAATATTATGCTTATTCTTGAACATGACGGAATATTTGTTCTGGAAACCGAAAACACACATTATGTGTTGGGCGTTGACTGTACAGGCGTTATCAATCATCTTCATTGGGGTGCAAAGTGTCCCGTTGAGGATTATTATTGCACCTACAGTCCCATAGAGAAAAACTCCAACCATTCTTCCAGAGATTTTTCTAAAACAGAATATCTTCCTTACGGCGGTACGGTTTACAGACCGGTTGCCTTTACCTGCACCTATCCTGACCGATGCAGAGAGGCAGTACTGACATATAAGGATTTCAATATCAGTGAGGAAGACGGTGCATTCCTGCTTGAAATAATTCTTGAGGATAAGCCTTATAATCTCGAGGTATCCCTTTTTTATAAGCTCCGTGAAAATACAGATATTATAGAGCGTTACACAAAGGTAAGAAACTGCTCGGATTCATTGATCGTTCTCAACAAGATTGCGTCAGGCGAGTTTAATCTTCCCTCAAGGCGTCCTTACACCTCAACCAACTTCAACGGCACCTGGCTTGCTGAGTTCAGAAAGGAAGACACAGTGGTTAAAAACGGTGTGCTTACCTATGACAGCCGCAAGGGCGGAAGTGACCATACAGTAAGCCCCTTCTTCCTTCTTTCACAGAATGCCGATGAAAAGCAGGGTGATGTTTTCTTCGGCGCTCTTGCCTGGTCGGGTAATTTCAAGGTCGAGGTTTCCCGCGACTGTATCGGTATGACAAGAGCGATTATCGGCATTAACGATTTTGACTTTTCATATAATCTTCATCCCGGTGAAGAATTTATTGCTCCTTCTGTTTATTGCGGCTATGTAAAGGGCTTCGGTAAAATGAGCAACAGTATGAATGACTTCGCTGTGGAATATCTTCTTCCCCGTTCCTTCGCCAAGGAGCCCCTTCCTGTTCTTTATAACAGCTGGGAGGCAACCTGGTTTGACGTAAACTGCGAGGGTCAGCAAAAGCTTGCTGAGCTTGCTGCAGACATAGGCTGTGAGCTTTTCGTTATGGATGACGGTTGGTTCGGACAAAGAAAGGATGATCATGCAGGCCTTGGTGACTGGTATGTCAATAAAGACAAATTCCCTGACGGACTGGGACCGCTTATCGATAAGGTGAAGAGTCTCGGCATGAAATTTGGCTTGTGGTTTGAGCCGGAAATGGTAAACCCTGACAGCGACCTTTACCGCACTCATCCCGAATGGACATACCACTATGACACCCGTGTGCCCTCATTGCTCCGCAATCAGCTGGTGCTTAATCTTACAAGAGAGGATGTTCAGCAGTATGTATTTTCCTGTATGGACGATATGCTCAATGAGTACGATATCAGTTATATAAAATGGGACATGAACAGAGCTTATTCCGAAACAGGTGCAGAAAATCTTGAGAATCCTCAGGAACTCTGGTACCGTCATACAAAGGCTGTTTATGAAATCGCTGACAGACTTAAGGCAAAGTATCCGGGATTGCAGATAGAATGCTGTGCTTCCGGTGGTGGAAGAGCAGACCTTGGAGCTCTTTCTCATTTTGATATGGTATGGACAAGTGACGATACAGACCCCATCGACCGTCTGGAAATCCAGCACGGCTTTTCACTTGTTTATCCCACAAAATCAATGCGTGCCTGGGTAACTGATACAAACAGAGGCTCGCGTCCGAGAGATTGGGATTTCCGATTCAATGTAACAATGCAGGGCTCCCTTTCAATCGGCGGAAATCTTCTCAAATATAATGAAGAGGAGCTTGAAATCCATAAAAAATATATTTCTCTTTATAAGGAAATCCGCAACACTGTTCAGTTCGGTGCACTTCACCGCCTTCTTAATTTTGAGCAGGACAGCATTTATGCCAATGAATATGTTTACGGCAATCAGTGTGTGCTTTTCCTTTGCACAGAGGTTACAACCTTCTTTAACGACAAGTTCTATCATATAAACCTGGCAGGACTTGAGGATGAAGCAATTTATAAGTTTGATTATAACGGTGAGGAAAAGCTTTTAAGCGGTGCTTATCTTATGAATGTGGGTCTTGATTTCGAAATGGGCGGTAGCTTGCAGTCAAAGATTATTATTTTTGAAAAGGGATAAAAATGGCTAAAAAAGAAGAAAAAACCAATGTAATGCGGATTCTTGAGCAAAAGAAAATTCCTTTCCGAAGTCACACCTATGCTTCGACGGGAGCCATAAGCGGTACAGAGGTGGCAGAGGCCCTGGGACAGAATCCGGAGCAGGTTTTCAAAACTCTCGTTACCCAGGGCGCCTCAAAAAGCTACTATGTTTTTATGATTCCCGTCTGCGAGGAGCTCGACCTAAAAAAAGGAGCAAGGGCAGTTGGTGAAAAAAGCATTGCTATGATAAAATCAAAGGAGCTTCTGCCCCTTACGGGATATATTCACGGAGGCTGCTCACCTATCGGTATGAAAAAGCAGTTTGTTACAACGGCACATATAACTGCAAAAGATTTTCCGACGGTAATTTTCAGCGCAGGAAAAATAGGATATCAGGTGGAGCTTTCCTTTGATGAGCTTACGAAGGTAGTGCCTGTTTCGACGGCAGATGTTGTGGTAGGCTGACACGGAATACGCATTATAAATAAAAAGTCTTTCTGTTTTACGGAAAGACTTTTTTATTTATTCTGTTTTAGAATCATTTTTAGTATCTTTTTAATAGTTTACTGCTCTTTCCCGGGGAAAGTTTAGACAGCTTTTATCTTTACTTTTCGTCAATATTACTATATAATTAGGTGGTTTTTGAAGCACAATTACTAATGATGATTTATAGTATTATGTATAACATCTGTTATGGAGGTAAAAATGACAAAATCAATACAGAAAATTTTTCTTCTGCTGACGGCTTTTGTTCTCTTTATTTCAATAGCACCCGGCACAGCCCTTACAGCAAAGGCAGCTGAAAAGGAATCCTATCTTACCGTAGACGAAGCTATGGATTGGCTCGATTCCACCGTAGGTGAAATGCGCGGTGACGGTCAGTGTATCGCCTTTATCAAGGATTATTACCAGGTTCTTACAGGCTATCTTCCTACGGGTAATGCCTGCGAATATGCTTACAATACCTTGCCTCCGGGCTTTGGCTGGAAGCGAATCAAGGGTGAGAAAAATCTCAAAAAAGGCGACATTATGATCTGGACCCACGGAACGGGTGGTAACGGTCATGCAGCCATTTACGGCGGTGACGGAAAATATTATCACCAGAAGTGGACTGGTAAATATGTCGAGATTATCGGTAAGGCTTATCTTGGCGGCTTTGCAATAAGACGCTCAGGCTCATTTGCACGTTATTGGGGTGTTATCCGCCCTAATTTCCGCAGCGAGTCAATGTTTACTGAGATGAACAGCAGCTACCGATTGAAAAATGCATACAGCGGAAGCTATCTTACGGCCAAAAACAGCTCAGAGCTGACCACGAGACATCTCAGGTCTCTCAATGCGAAAAATCAGCTTTTTGCCGCCGATAAGGATGATGCGGGTTATGAAATTTCTCCTCTCTCAACATCAGCTGTTCTCGGAACAAAATTTGAAACCGGCAAAACCTCAAGCGGCGTTAAGGTGAATCTTTTCAAGGACTCAGGCACCGACGATTGTCGATGGAGATTCCAGAAAACTTCAGGAGGCTATGTGATACGCAATGTCTATAACCCCACTCTTTGCATTACGGCAAACAAGGTTACGGGCAGACTTACACTTGAAAAATATACAGGTGCTAAAAATCAGAAATGGAAAACCGAAGAAATCAACACGGTTTCCTATGACGCAAACGGCGGATGGAATATTCCGAAAAACACAACAGCGGAGAACGGCGATCCCCATAAGGTTTCTTCAAAGACTCCCGACAGAATCGGCTATAAATTTCTCGGCTGGGCAAAGACAAAGAATGCAAAAAAAGCAACCTTCCTTTCAGGTTCATCTATAATTCCCGATAAAAATACAACTCTGTATGCGGTGTGGAAGAAAAACAAAAAGTATGAAATTGCTTCAGCGAAGCTTTCTGAGACAGAGTATACCTATGACGGTAAGCTGAAGACTCCTTCGGTTACTGTCAAAGACACCAACGGAAACACTCTCAGAGAGGGAACTGACTACAAGCTTTCCTATCCAAAGGGCAGAACAAACGTAGGAAAATATAAGGTCACAGTTACCTATATGGGTAAATTCAGCGGGACAGATAAGCTGTATTTCACTGTTCTTCCCGCAAGTACTCAGATCACGAGTCTTATTTCGGAAGGCAAAAAGCTTGTTGTAAAGTATAAAAAGCAGGCTGAAAAGGCCAACGGCTATGCTATTCAGTACAGCACAAGTCCTGACTTTGAAAAGGCAGAAACTACTACGGTTGTTGTGGAAAGCATTAAAAGGACAGCCAAGACAATTAAAAATCTTACTCCTGACACAAAGTGGTATGTCCGTGTGTGTACCGTCAATAACGGAAAGGACAAAACCTTCTATTCTGAATGGTCAGATATTAAAAGTATTATGATGTAAAAAAACAAGCTGCAGCTCATCGTTAAAGATGAACTGCAGCCTTTGTTTTATGCTTTTTCAATTTATCATAAGTGTTATAAGAACATCCACCATTTTTTCCATTGACTGAACGGGAACGAATTCGTGGATTCCGTGGAAGTTTGCACCGCCTGTGGAAAGGTTGGGGCAGGGGAGGCCTTCAAAGGAAAGTCTTGCTCCGTCGGTGCCGCCACGGATAGGAACAATGAGAGGCTCCACACCGGCATTCTTCATCGCATTGACGGCGTTGTCAATTATATCCATAAAGGGAAGAATTTTCTCTTTCATGTTGTAATAGCTGTCCTGAACATCAGCTTCAAAGGTACCTTCACCGTAAACTGTGTTCAGATAAGCAGTAAGGTTTTTGATAAATTCTTTTCTGTCGAGAAATTTTTCCATAGAGTGGTCACGGATGATATAGCTGAGCTCGGTAAGAGTTTCATCACCCTTTATATCGCAAAGATGATAAAAGCCTTCATAGCCTTCGGTGGTTGACGGTGTTTCAGCCTTCGGCATCATATTTATAAATTCTGCTGCCAGCAAGGCGGCATTTTTCATTTTGTTTTTTGCACTGCCGGGATGGATGTTGATTCCGTGAACCTTGATTTTCGCTGAAGCAGCATTGAAGTTTTCATATTCGATTTCTCCGATTTCGCCTCCGTCGACGGTATATGCCCAATCGCAGGCAAAGCGCTTTATATCAAATCTGTCTGCGCCTCTGCCGATTTCCTCGTCTGGAGTAATGCCTACGGCAATTCTTCCGTGGCTGATTTCCGGGTGAGAAATAAGATATTCGCAGGCTGTGAATATCTCTGCGATTCCCGCCTTGTCATCTGCACCTAAAAGGGTTGTTCCGTCTGTTGTGATGATATCACAGCCGACATATTTTTCGAGGTAAGGAAAATCCTTTACCCTGATGCTGACGGTGTCGCTGAGGATAATATCTCCGCCCTGATAAGTAACAACCTGCGGCTTTATTCCGTCTCCCTTTACGGCAGGACTTGTATCCATATGGGCAATAAAGCCGATTGAGGGATCCTTTTCCCTGCCCTCGCTTGCAGGGATTACGCCGTAAACATATCCGTTTTCATCAAGCTCAACCTCGCTCAGACCGATGGACTGCAGCTCTTCGGCAAGATATTCACCGAGCACAAGCTGGCAGGCTGTGGAGGGGCAGGTTTTCGAGTCTTCGTCGGAATTTGTTCCGAAGGAAACATATTTTAAAAATCTTTCACTAACTTTCATGTCAATCATTCCTTATCTTTTTTATGCGCTTCAATTTCTGCGGTGACCTTTTTGTCGTTATAAAGGACAAAGAACACAACGGAAAGAAGGCTGAACACACCGGCAAAAACACCTGTAAGCTTTACGCCCTGAAGGCCGACACTTTCTCCTGATGCGGCTCCGATTGCAAGAATACTTGAAACACCCATCATGGCAATAGCCGAGCAGACCTTTTCGATGAAGGTTTTTACAGCGGAGAATATACCCTCACGGTTGACTCCGTTTGTGAGACAGTCTTGTTGGATAATGTCAGAAATTACAGATTGGGGAAGAATGTTTATTGCGGCAAAGGGGAAGGAAACGATAACGCCCATTCCGAGGCCGATGAAAAGCTCCTTGCCCGGTGCGAGAGCTGCAATTTTATCTCCGAAATAAATCAGACCGAAAACAACCGTAAATACTACAGCAGCGATAACAAGGGGAATTTTCTTGTTATACTTACGGCTGATTCTGATTATCAGCGGGAACAGACAGATTGCAACTGCGATAGCGCAAAGCATTACAAGAAAGGACTGCGATTCGGGCACGTTAAGAAGCATTGTTATGTAATAGAGCATAGCTGTCTGGAAAAATGCCATAGAAACGCCGACGAAAAGGTCGCCGAGGCTGAAGATAACAAACTGCCTGTTTCTGAAGACCTTGCCGAAGGATCTGAACATAGATTCCTGAGGCTTGACGTTTTCTTCCACATAGTCCTTTTCTTCAAATGCATAGGCACTGAGCATAAGGCAGACAATACCGATGGCTGCAAAAACAGTGAACACAGCACGCCACGCCCAGAGAGGTGAAAGACCTGCATTTTTAAGAATATCAACAAAAAGAGTGGCCGCATACATAAAGGAGCTTGAGCCCATAAAGAAAACAGTGCTTATTCCGTAATAGCCTACTCTTGCCTTTGCATCGGGTATAATTTCGGGAACAAGGGCATTTCTCGGGATAAAGAAAAAGGTATATGCGGTGTAATAGGTTACAAGGAAGAAGCCGACCCAGACAGCATTCATTATTGAGCCTTGCTCAAAGGGAGCATAGAAAATGAGGATAACGGACAGGGCATAGGGGAGTGCTGCATAGCGGAGAAAAGGCATACGTCTGCCTTTTTTGTGGGTACACTTGTCGGAAAGTGAGGCTACAATCGGGTCTGTTACTGCATCGACAATCTTACCTAGGGCGGTTATAAAGGCCATTATGGTAATAAAGCCTAAAAATTTATTGTCGGGTAAAAGATTAGGAAGACCGCTTTTAGCCGTTGGTTGAAAAAAATACAGAAGGTAATTGCTTATCATACCGGTGAACAGACCCTTTGCAATATCGGCAAGACAGTAGCGGTACATTTTTCTTTTTGGTAAGGTTTTTGACATAATATATCTCCTCTCATTTAAACTTTCATAATGATAACACAATAAGACCGGTTTTTCAAGGATAAAAGAAAAACAGCAACCTTTCAGTTGCTGCTCTCTTTTGTTTATGGGCTACAAAAAGATATTTCTCACTGCTCATCAGGGATTTGAACTCTCACAATCTTTTTGTGGATTAAACCCAATTTTTTCAATAATTAGGTCAGGCGTAACATCTTCCCAGTAATTAATATAGATCAGTTTCACACCGTTTGCTTCACTTAACTCCAGTTTCAACCTATCACGCTCAACTTGCTTTTCATAATGTTCTTTTCCACCAAAATATTCTACCGGTTCAAAATGCTGTTTTCCTTGATATTCTATTGCTGTTTTTAAGCCGCATATGTAAACATCATATGACATACTTCCTTTAATCGTTTTTAAGTAGTAAGGGTGGTATTGGTACACAACCTTATATTGCCGGTACAGTTTCTTAACAATATTATATACCAATTCTTCTGTTTTCCAACGGTTTAGAGGTTTCTTATATTGCCCTCGCTCAAACTGGTCATATTTCCCTGATTTTGCGTTATCCAATATTTCAGAAGGCAAACTATATAAATCCACTTCCTCTTTTACATAGATATCAACATAGTAATATGTCAATTGATTTTCGAGTCTCCATAGTTTCTTTTTGCCATTCCACGACAAAAAAGCATTGATAAAATCTTTGCTTAATCTGTAATCAAGACTACTAGAACCATTTAGTATAAGTGTTCTGGAATTCTTACTGCCTAGTTCAGCTCCCACTTTTAAAACAAATTTGTGCACGGCAGTTTTTGTATATCCAATGCCTAACCCCGTATTTCCATTGATATCTTTCATTTCAAAGATCACAAAGTGATATAACTCTCCAGGATAAGCATTATATCTATCAATCAACTTCAGTTCTGGAAGAAGGTGATTTATTATTGGGAAACGATCAATTTCTTTTCTGTATGAATTAATTCCACGAAACTTCAAATATTCAATCGCACAATTTCTGTATTTGAATTTTTTTCTAAAGCCTGCATAATTGAAATTGAATAAGGAATTATGTGTTAATTCCTGAATCACAATATAATGGAAATCGCTTTTTGTTTCCCTGATATCACCGCTTATTAGTTCACCAAAACTATGTGACGATAAGAAGAAATCAACAACTAATTCATTTTCAACAACTAGTACAATTTCATTTTCAGAAATCAGTTTTCTTTCGATATCGCAATTTAGTAAATATTCTTCTTCATACGCTTTAATAGTGGAGATAAATGCTTCTGCTTTACTCATATTAGTTAAATCGATTACTTGGCTGTTATTAAGCATGATTTATCTCCTTTCATAACTTTTTTACTTATGACTTACACATTTAATGTCGTAATCAACATAGCATTTCATCTGAGGAAATTGTATATATTCTCTCTTATCTGTTTTTAAATCCCGAAGCACCATTTTTTTGTCAAACGAAATATAAATTGCATATAGTTTTTTCTCAGATATATCAGTGCTCGCACCAAGTTCACGATAAATCTTTTTAAGGAGATCGGATGCTCCTATAAGTGGAAAACCTTCAAAATCAAAAACTATAGGGAATGGAATGAAGAATACTACATTTTCATCCGATTGTGTTTTGCCAATATTATTCTTCATTTTTTCAAATAGTTTTAGTTCGTTAACCGGATTTTTTTGATCTCCCACAAAGCAATACTGAAACTCTAACGCTTCATTGTGAAATTCAGTTGTTAATGCACCAACATCACCTTTTCGACTACCAATCATTTGTCCTTGTCTCTTGTCAATAGGGATTTTAGCATCAAATTTCTCACCAGTAACAACATCGACAAAATCACACTCACCATGAGCTTGATTGTCTAAATTGGTATATCGACTAGGAAAAATTTCTTTTGATGCGTTCATTAAATCTAAAATGATTTTCTCATAGTTGCCTGACTTAATTATGTCTTTGACTTCATTATGAATTGTGGAGTAAATACTGTAATAATTTCTTAATAGTTCCATTTCATTTACCGTTTCAATCATAGATTCTTGTAATTAATTATATCATATTTTTATTACACATACAACATCATAGAATGCTTTGATACAGTACTTATGATATAAATCTTTCACTTTTATGCGAGAGTTCAAGTCTGTTCTGTGAAAAATATCTTTTTTGTGCGTTTAAATTGTAACCTAAAATTTTGCCTGTAAAAACAGAAAAAACCTGATAAAATCAGAGTTTTTCTGTGGCTATATCTTTTTTGTAGCCCTTTGATGGTCGAGGCGACAGGGTGCGGGTGTCCGGTGGACACCTCTGTGCGGAGCACAGAAGCACCGACCGAGGCGGGAGCCGAGACCTCGAACCTGCGGCCCTCTGCCTCTTGCGGTGCCCAAAGTTTTGCTGCACCTTGGAGCGGCGTCAAAACTTTGACCGCTGCGCCATTCTCGCCTCGCTTCATCGTCCGCCGGACGCACTTCGGCGATAATGCCCAAAGCAGATATCTGCTTTGCTCGCAGAAATAAAAAAAGCAGCAACCTTTCAGTTGCTGCTGATTCTGGTCGAGCGGGTGGAGATGAATCCGAACCTTCACTAAAAAAATTATTCTCTTTTTTAAATGGTATTCTTTTTGTACCGTCCTTGTAATTAAGTAAGATTTCAATGTAGTCATCAAAGACAACCACACGGTTTACAAAAGA
>JAZUMO010000075.1:0-39036 GCA_045603665.1 Acutalibacteraceae bacterium | reverse complement strand
GAAAGGAGTTGTTCTCTATGGGCTTGCAAAACACTCTTAAAGCTTTATCTGACCCTACAAGGCGCGAAATTCTCGGCCTACTCAAAAAAGGCAAAATGTCAAGTCGGATCGTAGCCATGTCGTTCTGTGAGCCAAGGAGTTGTAGTGGGGATTTGTCTTCCTAAGACCGCTTGGCCTCCGACTTAATGAAAGGAGTTGTTCTCTATGGGCTTGCAAAACACTCTTAAAGCTTTATCTGACCCTACAAGGCGCGAAATTCTCGGCCTACTCAAAAAAGGCAAAATGTCTGCGGGCGATATAGTTGAAAAATTCCCCGTGTCGGGTGCGGCAATTTCAAGGCACCTTTCCGTGCTTAAGGATGCCGATCTCATAAGGGATGAACGGGACGGCAAATTCATATACTATGAGCTGAATGCTTCCGTTTTAGAAGAAATTATGCTTTGGATAACTGATCTGAAAGGAGACGGTGAAAATGCTTAAAAAATACAAGGGTACAATTATTCTTTCTTCCGTGATAATCATACTGCCCATTCTTGCGGGTCTTATTTTATGGGACAGACTCCCCGCTGAAATTGCGACCCATTTCGGTGCAGACAATCAGCCTGACGGCTTCAGCAGTAAGGCCTTTGCCGTTTTCGGTCTGCCTCTTGTTATGCTCGGTCTTCATCTTGTCTGCATTCTCGCAACCAATGCTGACCCTAAAAAGAAAAACATATCCGACAAGGCAATGGCTGCTGTTTTATGGATTATGCCTTTGCTCTCGGTTATTCTTATGAGTATGACTTATGCTTATGCTCTCGGAAGCAAAATACGCATCGGCTTTGTTGTTATGGTATTTTTGGGTATTGTTTTTATGGTTCTCGGTAACTATATGCCGAAAACCAGACAGAATTACACCTTCGGTCTGAAAATTCCCTGGACACTTAATGACGAAGAAAACTGGGTAAAGACTCACCGTCTTGCAGGCAGACTTATGTTTTTCGGCGGTCTTGCAATCTGTGCAACGGCAATATTTGAAAATCCCTTTATTTTCTTTCCGATTGTGGTACTGATAATTGCCGCACCCGTTGCTTATTCTTATAAGCTTTACAAGGAAAAGAACAAATAAAAGAAAAAGCATAGGATTAACCTTACGGAAAATCCTATGCTGATTTTATGTCTTTTATTTTGCTAAAACACCGTCAATTATCTCTGCCCACTGGCTGTAGCTTCTTGAGCCGATATAAGGTCCGGCAATAACTGCACCGGTTTCATCGACAAAGAATGTTTCGGGTACAGAGGTTACGGAGTTGAGCTTTGCCTCGTTAAGAGACTGAGAAGGAAGAAGGCTCACATACTTGACGCCCGTATCCTTTACGATATCCTTTGCAACACTTATGTCGTTTTCATCATAAATATCACAGACGATACCTACAACCTGGAAACCCTTGTCAGCGTAATCCTCGTGAAGCTTCTGAAGGTCGGGCATTTCACCGATACAGGGACGGCAGAAGGTTGCCCAGATATTTACCATTGTAACCTTTTTGCCCTTGAATATGCTTTGGTCTGCCTTTTCACCGTCGAGAGTTTCACCGGTAAAGGATGAAAGAAGACCGCCGCTTTCATTTGTATGCACTGTGGTTTCGTCGGAGTCTGTGCCGCCGTTTGTCCCACATGCGGCAAAGGAAAAGAGCATCACGACACACAAAGCTATGCAAAATATTTTTTTCATATTACTACCTCTTTTCTTTATATAAGTGAAGGCTCCCGAAAGAGCCTTCTTTTTTTATTTTACTTCTTGAAGCCGCCGATTATTCTCTTGAAGCCGCCCTTCTTACCGTTACAAAGGTCAAGGATACCGTCAACGGATTCCTGGGGAACAAGACCGCCGGTAAAGCCGCTGAAAGAGCGAAGAGGCATAGTCTTGATTGATTCGGTAATCATAGCGGGATTTTCGGCAGTGAGAGCCACAACCTTTGCACCGCCGGTGAGAACACCGTAAAGCACCTTACCGAAGGGTGAGCATTTAACCTGACTGAGTGAGCAGTTGATGGTAAGCTCGCCCTTTTTGTATTCGCCGTTAAAGGGAAGTGTTCTGCCTAAAACTGCCTCAAACTGCTTGTCGGGAATGCTTGACATAGAGTCCACATTATAATAAATGGGAGCTGTCTTTGTGTAATCGGGCACCTCTGCCTCGGGCTTATCGGTTTCGACCTCAACTGCAGCATAAAGCTTGCTGTCACGGGAGGAGGCAGCAACGATAATCTTATATTCGCCGCTTTCTGTATGCCAGTCGCTGATGTTGGTGTTATAGTATGCAAAGGCTCTTTCATCAAGCTCGATTGTAACCTTCTTTTCCTCACCCTTTTCAAGGAAGACCTTTTTGAAGCCCTTAAGCTCTCTGTCAGCCTTGAAAATTTTGCTTTCGGGAGGACATACATAAACCTGTGCAACCTCGGCACCGGCTCTGTCACCGATATTCTTAAGCTTGAAGGAAACGGAAAGCTTTTCTCCGCCCTTGATCTTTTTCTTGTCAAGCTTTATTGCGCTGTATTCAAACTTTGTATAGGAAAGGCCGTGACCGAAGGGATACTGAACGGTCTTCTTTGCCTTGTCAAAGAAACGGTAGCCGACGAAAATACTTTCACGGTACTGAACATTTCTGGGACCCATGGGGAAGTACTTATGTACGACATTGTCTTCGTTATTGAAGGGGAAGGTTTCAGCAAGCTTACCGGAGGGATTTACCTTACCGTAAATAAGATTATATGCAGCCTCGCCGCCTGCCTGACCGCCGAGATAGAGATTAAGAATAGACTTTGCCTTGAATTCCCATTCATCCATTTTGACCGGTGAACCGCAGGAAAGAACAACGATAATATTTTCGTTAACCTTTGCAAGCTCGTTGATAAGTATGCCGTGGCTCTTGGGCATATTGATGTGTGTACGGTCAAAGCCTTCGCTTTCAAAGGCATCCGTAAGACCGACAAATACAAGAACTGCCTTTTTGCCCTTGGCTGCCTGACAGGCTTCCTCAATAAGCTTTTTATTGTAGCCGTCGCCTCTGAGCTTATAGCCCTCGGCATAGGTGAAGGACTGACCTGCCTTTTTCATTGCCTCAACAAAGGAAACGGTTGTGGGCGGATTGATATGGCTTGAGCCTGCACCCTGGTAACGGAGCTTCTTTGCAAGAGCACCGATAACTGCAACACTGTCCGTTCTGTCAAGAGGAAGAAGTGAATCGTTATTTTTGAGAAGAACTGCTGATTCCTCGGCAGCCTGTCTTGCGATTTCGTGGTGAGCCTTGAAATCGATGGGATAACCCTTGCCCTCATTTTCTTTACATTCAAAGGCAAACTTAATCATTCTCAGCACACACTTATCAAGGTCTGCTTCATCAAGCTCACCGTTTTTAACTGCTTCAACGATATGCTTGTCGTTCATACCGTTATTGCCGGGCATTTCAAGGTCCATACCTGCCTTGATACCCTTGATACGGTCATTGACTGCACCCCAGTCAGAAATAACAATACCCTCAAAGCCCCATTCCTTACGGAGAATATCGTCAACAAGTCTCTTGTTTTCACCGACATATTCACCGTCAACGGTGTTGTAGGAGGACATAATTGTTTTGGGCTGTTCAGTTTTTACTATGTATTCAAAGGCTGAAAGATAAATTTCACGCAGTGCTCTTTCATCCACAACGCTGTCAATACACATTCTGTTGAATTCCTGATTATTTGCGCAGAAGTGCTTGAGGCTGACGCCGACCTTTTCCTTTTGTACGCCGTGTACAAAGGCTGCACCGAGACGGCTTGTAAGGAAGGGATCCTCAGACATATATTCGAAGTTTCTGCCGCAAAGGGGACTTCTTTTGATGTTGATGCCGGGGCCGAGAACTGTAGTAACCTTAAGCGCTCTCGCTTCGTCGGCAAGAGTGGAGCCGACCTTTTCGAGAAGCTCAACGTCCCAGCTGCTTGCTGTGGTAACGGCTGTGGGGAAGCAGGTTGATTTTTCTGAGGGCTGCATAATGTTTGTGCCGGCAGATTCCTTTTCCTTTCTCATACCGTTAGGGCCGTCGCTCATCCATACGGAGGGAATGCCAAGGCGCTCAACGGGCTTTGTAAGCCAATAGGTAAGACCTGAGCAAAGAGAAGCCTTTTCCTCAAGGGTAAGCTCACCTAAAAGTTTTTCGTAATTTCTTTCATCCATCATATTTTCCGCCTTTCTGTACAGTATTACTTCTATAATATAGCAAAAAATATTTTATTTTTCAATAGTAAAAAGACAACTATTAATATTTTTGCTATTGAAAAAACGCATTAAGTTTGATATTATATGATGGATATATTATGGAAAGGTGTGTAACTATGACAGGCTTTATGACAGAAGACTTTCTTCTTACCACAGATACTGCAAAGGAGCTTTATCACTCCTATGCAAAGGAAATGCCGATCATTGACTACCACTGCCACGTAAGCCCGAAGGAAATTTATGAGGACAAGCACTTCAGCAATATTACCGAGGTATGGCTTGGCGGTGACCATTACAAATGGAGAATCATGCGCTCAAACGGTGTAAGTGAGGATTACATCACCGGCGACAGAAGTCCCCGTGAAAAATTTCAGAAATTTGCCGAGGCTCTTCCTAAGGTTATCGGCAATCCTATGTACCATTGGTGCCACCTTGAGCTTAAAAGATATTTCGGCTATGAGGGCACTCTCAACGGCGACACAGCCGAGGAGGTATGGAACAAGGCAAATGAAATTTTAGCAAGAGAGGATATGGGTGCAAGAGGCATTATCGAAAAAAGCGGTGTAGCCTTCATCGGTACCACCGACGATCCCATCGACTCTCTCGAATATCATGAATTAATCCGTAAGGAAGGTAAGCTCAAGGCTGTTGTTGCCCCCTCTTTCCGTCCCGACAAAGCTCTCAACCTTAATAACGACGGCTTCAAGGAATATATTGCTTCTCTTTCCTCGGTTTCAGAGGTAAAAATTGATTCAATCGCTTCTCTTAAAGAGTCTCTTTATAAAAGAATTCTTTACTTTAACGAAAGAGGCTGTAAGGCAAGTGACCACGGCCTTAACTATGTTCCCTTCCACGAAATGAGTGAGGAAAAAATGGACAAGGCGCTCCTTAAGGCTCTCGGCGGTGAAAAGGTAAGCGAGGATGAGCTTCAGGCTGTGCAGACAGAGCTTCTCTGCTTCTGCGCAAAGGCATATAAGGAGCTCGGCTGGGTTATGCAGCTTCATTACAACTGTCTGCGCAACCCCAACAGCAAAATGTTCCGAAAGCTCGGCCCCGACACAGGCTTTGACGTAATCGGCCCCTGTGACTGCAGCAAGGCTTTAGCAAGGCTCCTCGACAAAATGTATTCTGCCGATGCCTTCCCCCGCACCGTTCTTTATTCTCTTGACAGCACAGATAATTCCTTTATCGACACTCTTATCGGTGCTTTTCAGCAGGAGGGCTATCCAGGTACTCTGCAGCACGGCAGTGCCTGGTGGTTCAACGACACGAAAAAGGGTATGCGTGAGCAGATGGAATCTCTTGCCTCCCTCGGTATTTTGGGCAACTTCATCGGTATGCTCACCGACTCAAGAAGCTTCCTCAGCTACACAAGACACGAATACTTCCGCAGAATTCTTTGCGGTCTTTTCGGTGAATGGGTCGAAAAAGGCGAATATCCCGCCGACATCCCTGCTCTCGGAAAAATGGTGCAGGATATTTCCTACGGTAATGCTAAAAGATTTTTCACATTGGAGGATTTAATATGAAAATGACATTCAGATGGTACGGCGAGGGTAACGACCGTATCAGCTTATCTGACATCAAACAGATTCCCGGTGTTGACGGCATCGTATGGGCACTGCACCACAAAATGCCCGGTGAAATCTGGGAGGAGGATGAAATTGCCGAGGTAAAGAAACAGCTCGATGAATACGGCTTCAATATGGATGTCGTTGAATCGGTCAATGTTCACGACGACATCAAAATCGGTCTTCCCACCCGTGATAAGTACATTGAAAATTACAAAACAACAATCCGTAACCTTTCAAAGTTCGGTGTCAAGGTTATCTGCTATAACTTTATGCCCGTTTTTGACTGGACAAGAAGTAATCTCTTCCATCCCGTCGGTGACGGCTCAACAGCTTTATTCTATGAAAAGAATATGATTCAGGATGATTACAATGCAATGGCAAAGTATATTCTTGATTTTACCGAAAAATACAATATGTCCTTCCCCGGCTGGGAGCCTGAGCGTATGTCAAAGCTCGACGAGCTTTTCAAGGCTTACAAGGATGTTGACCACGAAAAATTATGGGCAAACCTCAAATATTTTCTCGAAGCAATAATGCCCACCTGCCGTGAGTGCGACATAAAGATGGCTATTCATATGGACGACCCGCCATGGGATATTTTCGGTCTTCCCAGACTTCTTGTAAATGAAGAAAACATTGACCGCTTCCTTAAAATGGTTGACGATGAATACAACTGTCTCACACTTTGCTCAGGCAGCCTTAACGCAAATCCCGAAAACAATGTTGCAAAAATCGTACGTAAGCATTGCGACAGAATCGCCTTTGCCCACATCAGAAACGTCAAGCATTTCGAAAACGGAGATTTTTCTGAGGCAAGCCACCGTGACTGCGACGGCGATACAGGCATTCTTGAAATTCTCAAGGCATACCACGACGGAGGCTTCGACGGATATATCCGTCCCGACCACGGCAGACATCTTTGGGGTGAGGGCCCCGGTACAGTACGTCCCGGCTACGGACTTTATGACCGTGCATTGGGCATTATGTATATGCTCGGCGTATGGGACAGCCTTGATAAATTTGACAAATAATTAATATAACATTATAAGAGGAGAAAAAACTATGCTTAAAAACGTTCTTAACACTGACCTTACAGGCAAGGTTGCCGTTGTAACAGGTGCAGGCGGAGTTCTTTGCTCATCCTTTGCAAAGACACTCGCAAGAGCAGGCGCAAAGGTTGCTCTTTTAGACATCAACGAGGAAGCAGCAAAGGCTTATGCCGACGAAATCGTCGCTGAAGGCGGCATCGCAAAGGCTTACAAATGCAACGTTCTCGAAAAGGAAGGCTGCTACGCTGTTGCCGACGCCGTAAAGGCTGACCTTGGCGACTGCGATATTCTTCTTAACGGTGCAGGAGGCAACAACCCCAGAGCAACCACAGACAAGGAATATTACTTTGAGGGTGACATCGAGGCTGAATGCAAGAGCTTTTTTGACCTTGAGGCTGACGGAGTAAGCTTCGTGTTCAATCTCAACATTTTAGGTACTCTTATCCCCACTCAGGCTTTTGCCCGTCAGATGGTCGGAAGAGAGGGCTGTAACATCATCAACATCTCTTCAATGAATGCCTTCACTCCCCTTACAAAAATTCCCGCATATTCAGGCGCAAAGGCTGCCGTTTCCAACTTTACAAAATGGCTTGCCGTTCACTTCTCAAAGGAAGGAATAAGAGTAAACGCAATCGCCCCCGGCTTTTTCTCAACCAAGCAGAATGCGGCTCTTCTCTGGAATCCCGACGGCTCACCCACACCGAGAACAGACAAAATTCTTTCCGCTACCCCCATGGGTCGCTTCGGTGAATCCTCCGAGCTTGACGGTGCACTTCTTTTCCTTATCAATAACGATGCTGCAGGCTTCATCACCGGCGTGGTTCTTCCCGTTGACGGCGGCTTCTCATCTTACTCAGGCGTTTAATTCGGAATTCATAATTAAATAAAGTTTTTGGAGGCTTAAACTATGGATATGTTCAAAACAATATACGAATTAGGTATCATTCCCGTCGTTGCAATTGACGACGCAGAAAAGGCAGTTCCCCTTGCAAAGGCTCTTCGTGACGGCGGTCTTCCCGCTGCAGAAATCACCTTCAGAACTGCCGCTGCTGAGGAGGCAATCAGAAGAATTTCCGCTGAATGTCCCGACGTTTTAGTCGGTGCAGGCACAGTTCTCACCCCCGAGCAGTGCGACAGAGCAATTGCAGCAGGCGCAAAGTTTGTTGTAACCCCCGGCTTCAATCCCGAAATGATAAAATATATCAAAAGCACAGGTATTCCCATGATGCCCGGTGCAGCAACTCCCGGCGAAATGGAGCAGGCTATGAGCATGGGACTTACAAACATCAAGTTCTTCCCCGCTGAAGCTAACGGCGGTGTCAATAAGCTCAAGGCTCTTGCAGGCCCCTATCAGGCAGCAAAATGGATGCCCACAGGAGGTGTAAACGCAAAAAATCTCAACGACTATCTTTCCTTTGACCGTATTCTCTGCTGCGGCGGCACATGGCTTGCAACAAGCGCAGACATCAATGAGGGCAGATGGGACGAAATCACAGAGAAATGCAAAAAGGCTGTTGAAACAATGCTTGGCTTTACTCTCGGCGGTGTTGTTCTTTATACCGACGACGAGGAAGCAAAGAAGGAAGCAAAGTTCCTTTCCTCTCTTTTCGGCTTCGAATACAAGGAAGGTGAAAACTCCGTTTCCGCAGGTGCTCTTTCCTTTATGAAGGACGATAGCGGTGCCAAGGGCTGCATCGTCATCAATACTCTTAACGGTAACCGTGCCGCAGCTTATGTTAACAGAAAAGGCATAGAAATCGACCCCGATATATGGTACGATAAGAAAGGCAATATTACTTGCTTCGGTCTTAAAAACACCGTTGCAGGCTTTGAAATATGCATTGAAACCAAATAAATTCAGAGGTGAACAAAATGGCAAAAAGAATTGTTACTTTCGGCGAAATCATGTTAAGACTTGCACCTGAAGGCTATCTTCGTTTCTTCCAGAACGATACTATGCAGGCTACCTTCGGCGGCGGTGAGGCAAACGTTGCAGTATCCCTTGCCAATTACGGTATGGATGCTTCCTTCGTAACAAAGCTTCCCTCCCACGCCATCGGTCAGGGCGCAGTCAATTCTCTTCGTGCCCTCGGTGTTGACACAAAGGACATCGTAAGAGGCGGAGAAAGAGTAGGTATCTATTACCTCGAAAAGGGTGCTTCACAGCGTGGCTCCGTTTGTATTTACGACAGAGCATACTCAGCTATCCAGCTTGCAAAAAGAGAGGACTTTGACTGGGATAAGATTTTCGACGGTGCTGACTGGTTCCATTTCACGGGCATCACTCCGGCTCTCGGCGAAAACCTTGTTGAAATCTGTCTCGATGCCTGCAAGGCTGCAAAGGCAAAGGGCGTAAAGATTTCCTGCGACCTTAACTACAGAGGCAAGCTCTGGACAAGAGATCAGGCAAGAGAAGCTATGACAAAGCTTTGCAAATATGTTGACGTTTGTATTTCAAACGAAGAGGACGCAAAGGACGTTTTCGGCATCGAGGCTGAAAACACCGATATTTACGGCGGCAAGCTCGACAAGGAAAGCTATAAGTCTGTTGCAAAGCAGCTTATGGATACCTTCGGTTTCGAAAAGGTTGCCATCACCCTTCGCTCCTCAATTTCAGCCAACGACAACGACTGGGCAGGTATGCTTTATGACGGCGAAAATTATTGCTTCTCAAAGGAATACCACCTTCATATCGTTGACCGTGTTGGCGGCGGTGACAGCTTCGGCGGCGGTCTTATCTATGCTCTCTTAAACGGCAAGACCACCCAGCAGGCAGTTGAATTTGCAGTAGCAGCATCAGCACTCAAGCACTCAATCGAGGGCGATTACAACAGAGTAACCGTTTCCGAGGTTGAAAAGCTCGCCGGCGGCGACGCATCAGGCAGAGTTCAGAGATAAATTAAAAGGAGAAAAATAATGGAAAACAAATCATCAATCAGACCCTTTGGCTGGCAGGATAAATTAGGCTATGCCATGGGTGATATGGGCTGCGGCTTTTCCTTCCAGCTTGTTTCATCCTTTATGCAGCTTTTTTATCTCCAGTACATCGGCATCAAAGCAAGCGACTACGCAATCATCATCCTTATTTCAAAAGCATTCGACGCAGTTAACGACATCGTAATCGGTAACCTCGTTGACACAAAGAGAATCGGTAAAAAGAGTAAATATATGCCCTGGATTCTTCTCGGCGGTGTAACTCTCGTTATCTTTAACGTTATGATTTTCGCTCCCATTCAAAGCTTCCCCTATGCAGCAAAATATGCATGGTGCCTTATCGCTTATTGCCTTTGGTCAATAGCATACACAATGGTTAACGTTCCTTACGGCTCACTTCATTCCGTTATCACCGATAAGCCCCAGGAAAGAGTTTCTCTTTCAACCTTCCGTTCAATCGGTGCCGCTCTTCCCGCAATTATCATTATGATCGTTCTTCCCCAGATCGTTTATGATAAGGTTGAAAATCCGAAAACAGGCATAGTAGAAGAGGTTCTCAAGGGACCCTCCCTTCTTCCCGTTGCCGTTGTTATGTCCGTGGTAGCCTTCTTTGTTCTTTACGGCACCACAAAGCTCGTTAAAGAGCGTGTTGTCCGTAACGCCGAAGAAAACACCACCGGCTTTGCAGCTATGATGTCTTCCGTGAAGTCCTTCTTCACTAACCGTGCTATGGTAGGTGCAACAATTGCAACCGTTGCTTCCGTTGCTCTTTTCAACTCCACCATGTCTCTCAACAATATGGTATTCCAGTACTTCTTTAAGGACACCGGCAAAATTGCTCTTGCAATGGTAGGCTCCTACGCTCCCATGATCGTTGTTATGGCCTTCATCGGCAAGCTCACCAAAAAGCTCGGCAAGAAAAACCTTCTTGTTATCACAATGCTTATCGGCACAATTTCCGGTATAATCTCTCTCTTTGCTCCCATCACTCCCGACAGCAAGGGTATGATCGTTTATATCTGCTGCCTTATGGGTCTTAACCTCGGTAACACCGTTTTCCAGGTTTCCGTATGGGCTATCATTGCCGACTGTATCGAGGTCAGCTACCGTAAGACCGGCAAGAGTGAGGAAGGCTCTCTCTATGCTCTTTATTCCTTCTTCCGTAAGCTTTCTCAGGGCGTCGGTCAGGCAGTTGTTGCCTGGGGTCTTGCAGCTATCGGCTTCGTTGAAGGTACAGACTTCGAGCCTCCCGTTGATTTCGGCGACAAGGTAAAGAGTCTTTACTTCATCGTTCTTGCTCTCGGCTCACTTATCGCCTTCCTTGCAATGAAGTTTATTTATAACATCGGCAAAAAGGAAGAGGATGAGTTCAACAGCGCAGCTTCAAACGAGGTTGCATAAATAATAACACTAAAAACAAACGGACTTCTTCAAAAAGGGGTCCGTTTTTTATTGACTTTACTTGACATAATAATGTATAATAGATTTTATGGATTAATATCACAAAAATTTATTGGAGGTGGGAGCTGCATGGACAGCAGTGACGGTAACCCTAACGGGTGCAATTTAATATTTCTGTGCAGTTCTGCCCTATCACTGACAGCGCTGCACTGAGGGTGAGCTCGCCTTTGTCTCACCCGAAAAGACAATGAAAGTCGGTGAAACAAATGAATGAAAACGAATTCGGCAGACTTTATAAGCTTCTTGCCAAAAATCTGCTCAAAGAGCTGAAGGATGAGCTTTCGGATATGGCTTATCCCGATATCGCGGAATTTATTATGGATCTTGACGACGACAAAATATCCGTAAAGATTTTCCGCATATTACCCAAGGATATTTCCGCTGACGTTTTTTCTTATCTTGACACAGAAAAACAATCAGTTATCGTCCAGTCAATCACAGACAGCGAAATCGGCCGTCTTATGGACGACCTTTATGTGGACGACGCCGTTGACTTTCTCGAGGAGGTTCCCGCAAACATCGTGCGCCGTGTTTTGGCCAACACGGACAAGGAAACCAGAGAAATCATCAACCGCTTCCTCACCTATCCCGACAATTGCGCCGGCAGCGTTATGACCATCGAAATGGTTGAGCTTCACGACAGACTCACCGTTGCCGAGGCAATAAAAAGCATCCGCAGAACGGGTGTTGACAAGGAAACCATTTACACCTGCTATGTTATCGACGATAAGCGTCATCTTGTAGGTACCATTCCTTTGAGAAGACTTCTTCTCAACGACGAGGATACCCCTCTTACGGAAATTATGTCCGACGATGAACAGCTTATTTATGTCTCCACAATGGATGACCAGGAATATGTGGCCGCCATTGCAAAAAAATATGACCTTCTTTCCGTTCCCGTTGTTGACAAGGAAAACCGCCTCGTCGGTATCATCACCATCGACGACATTATCGACATCATCGATGAAGAGGCTACGGAAGACTTTGAAAAGATGGCTCTTCTTACTCCCTCGGAGGATGAGTACATCAAAACCGGTGTTTTGTCACTTGCAAAAAACCGTATCCCCTGGCTTATAGTCCTTATGCTTGCCTCAACCATCACGGGGCAGATTATCGAAGGCTTTGAAAACAAGCTTTCCGTTGTGGCGGGACTTACGGCCTGCATCCCCATGCTTATGGGTACGGGCGGTAACTCGGGTAATCAGGTTTCAACCCTCGTTATCCGTGGTCTTGCTCTCGGTGAAATCAAAATCAAGGATTACTTCATTATTCTCTGGAAGGAAATCCGTGTTTCTCTTATGGTCGGTCTTGTGCTCGCCGTGGCAAACTATGCCCGTATGCTGCTTTTACGCCTGACCACCGGCAGTGATGTTACCGACAGCGTAATTTTAGTTGTATCCATGGCTGTTATGGCCGTTGTCGTTGTCTCAAAGACAATCGGCTGCTCTCTTCCCATTGTGGCAAAGCTTTTAAAGCTCGACCCGGCTCTTATGGCAGGTCCCCTTATTACAACCTTAGTGGATACAATCTCTCTCGTAATTTACTTTGCTCTTGCAAATGCGATTATATTTTAATGAAAAACAAAGGAGGTATGCTCTTTGCTGAAACGATTTTTGGAGTATACTAAAGGCTACAGACTGCTCACGATAATCTGTCCGATAATGGTTTATCTGGACGTTGTGGTTGAGCTTAAAATCCCAACGGTTATGGGTGAGGTTACGGATATCCTCGTAAGCCTTAAGGGCGGAAGCTATGTCGCCGGGGATATTACGCAGCAGCTCACCTCAAAGCTTATTGAAATGCTTCTTCTTTGCGCCGTAACCCTTATCATCGGTTACATTGCCTCACGCTGCTCTGCTATTGCAAGCATGGGCTTCGGTGCAAATTTGCGCCGTGAACTTTTTTATAAAATTCAAAGCCTTTCATTCGAAAACATCGATAAGCTTAAAATTTCAACCCTTATCACCCGTATGACAAGTGACGTTTCGATGATACAGAGCACCTACAAAAACACCATCGTCACCTTCATCAAGGGTCCCCTTATGCTCATTACGGCTCTTATGTATGCCGTTGAAAAGAGCAAGGAGCTTTCCTCAATGTTTTATGTTGCCCTTCCCGCAATCGTAATCATACTTATGATTATGGGATATATGGCTGTCCCCGCCTTTAAGAAAATGCTCAAGACCACCGATAAGTTCAACGGCGTATTAAGAGGCAACATCAACGGCATCCGTGTAGTAAAATCCTTTGTCCGTGAGGACCACGAAAAAGAAAAGTTTGAAAAGGTAAACAACGAGGTTCTTCAAATGAACATCAGGGCGCAGAGCCTTGTTCTTTACATCACTCCCGCCATTATGGTTGTCGTTTACGGCTGTATGGTCTTTGCCTTATGGCGCGGAAGCTCCCTCATCCTCGAAGGAAAATCCGGTCTTACCACCGGCGAAATGAGCGCCTTCATCGCTTATATTTCTCAGGTGCTTACCTCTCTTATGACTGTTCTTCTTGTCTTTGTAAGTATGTTCGTTTCGAAGGCATCCATCGAAAGACTCGGTGAAATCTTCAAGCAGGAGCCTGCTGTAAGCGACAAAAATGCCGACGAAAATGCGAAGGTTGAGGAAGGCAGCATTGAATTTAAAAATGTTACCTTCAAATATGATCAGTCCGTAGTAAAAAATATTCTCGAAAATATAAATCTTAAAATCAATCCCGGTGAAACCGTCGGTATTATCGGCTCCACCGGTTCGGCAAAATCAACTCTCATTCAGCTCATTCCCCGTCTTTACGATGTAACCGAGGGCGAGGTGCTCGTCAGCGGAAGAAACGTCAAGGACTACACCTTCAAAAATCTCCGCGGAGAAATTTCAGTTGTTCTTCAGCAGAATCTTCTCTTTTCGGGTACAATTATGGAAAATATCCGTTGGGGCAAACCCGACGCAAGCGACGAGGAGGTTTTTGCCGCAGCCAAGGATGCCCAGGCTCACGAATTCATAAGCGAATTTGAAAAAGGCTATAAAACTCAGCTCGGTCAGGGCGGCTCCACCGTTTCAGGCGGTCAGAGACAAAGACTCTGTATCGCCCGTGCTTTACTCAAAAAGCCGAAAATCCTCATTTTTGACGATTCCACAAGTGCCGTCGATACCGCAACGGATGCGAAAATCAAAGCGGCCCTTCGTGACGAGAAATATAAGGATATTACCAAAATTATTATCGCACAGCGTATTACCTCCATTATGGATGCAGACAGAATAATCGTTATCGAGGACGGCAGAATTGAAGCTGTCGGAACTCATAGTGAGCTTAAAGAAACCAGTGAGGTTTACCGCGAAATCTTTGTTTCACAGCAGGAAGGAGTGTTGGCACAGTGAGCAAACTTCCTACAGAAAGCGAATTGGATCAGGAAATCGCCGATATAATCAAAACGGAAAAAGCAAAAAAGAAAAAGCTTTTCAAAATCAAAAAAACAGAGAAAATTCCTGAAAACGAAACCCCTGAGGAAAAGGAAAAAAGGGAAGAATTGGCAAAGAAGAAGGCTGAAGCAAAAAGAAAGCAGAAGCCCAAGGATATGAGACAGGCAACAAAACGCCTTCTCAGCTATCTCAAGGACTTCAAGGGACTTATCATTCTCGTATGTATTTCCGTTGTGCTTACCACGGTAACAAGCTTCATCGCTTCTCTTGCAATGATGCCCGTTATCAACACCATCGCCGAAACCGTTGTGGCAGAAAATCCCGACATTGCCGCCGCTATTGCAAAGGTTACAAAATGGCTCGCTGTTATGGCAGTCGGTTTCCTTTTCTCATCCTCTCTCAACCTTATTTACACAAGAATTATGCTTTATGTCTCTTCAAAGACATTGGCAAATATGAGACGTGACCTTTTCAATCATTTACAGACCTTACCTCTGAGCTTTTTTGACGGCAGAAAAACCGGTGAAATTATGAGCCGCTTCACTAACGATATAAGCAGAGTCAGCGACCTTGTCAGCAACACCCTGCCCACCCTCATCACCTCAGCAATCTCAGCTGTTCTCACCGTCGGCTTTATGGTTTACACCTCCTGGAAGCTCACACTCACAATCACTGTTGCTGTTGTGCTGATGTTTGCGACAGTTATCTTTATCACAAAGAAATGCTCCCCTCTTTTCAAGGATCAGCAGAAGGCTATCGGTGAGGTTAACGGATACATCGAGGAATATATCCGCGGAATCAAAAACGTCAAGCTTTTCTGCCACGAGGAAAGAACCAAGGAGGGCTTCAGCGAGCTTAATGAAAAATACCGTAAAATCGGTGTAAAGGCCAATATCATCGGCGGCTTTATGAGTCCGCTTATGTCTATGATTACCCGTGTCAACTATGCAATCGTGGTTATTCTCGGTGCAAGGGTCGTTATGAGCGGCGGTATGGACATCGGTACACTTACGGTTTATCTTGACAAGTCCAAAAGCTACGGCACTCCCATTGCCCAAATTGCCTCCTGCTACAGCACCCTCGTTTCAGCTATGGCAGGTGCAGAGAGAGTTTTTGAAATTCTCGACACTCCGAGCGAAACCGACGAGGGAAGAGTCACTCTTGTCCGCCTTATTAAAAATGCTCTCGGTGAAGAAGAGGAAAAGGAAAATGAAGGCGAATTTGCCTGGAAGGTTCCCACAGAAGACGGCAGCAAGTATGTTCCCCTCAAGGGCGACATAAAGGTTGACGGTATAACCTTCTCTTATGTGGAGGGCACTGAGGTGCTTAAAAATGTTTCCGTCGATGCCGACAGCGGCACAAAGGTTGCCTTCGTCGGCTCCACAGGTGCAGGTAAAACCACCATCACCAACCTTATAAACCGTTTCTATGAAATCGACAAGGGTGCTATCATTTATGACGGCATAGATATAAAGGATATTAAAAAGGCAGACCTGAGAAGGTCTATGGCTATGGTTTTACAGGATACCAGACTCTTTGCAGGCACCATTGCCGATAACATCCGCTACGGTAAGCTCGATGCCACCGACGAGGAGGTTGTCGAGGCGGCAAAGATAGCCAATGCCCATTCCTTTATTGAAAGACTTCCCGACGGCTATGAAACTGAACTTCGCTCCGACGGCAACAACATCAGTATGGGTCAGGCACAGCTTATCAACATCGCCCGTGCAGCTATCGCAAAGGCTCCCGTACTCATCCTTGACGAGGCTACCTCCTCCGTTGACACAAGAACGGAAAGACTTATCGAGATAGGTATGGATTCCATTATGAAGGACAGAACCGTATTCGTAATCGCCCACCGTCTTTCAACAGTGCGTAACTCAGAAAAGATTATCGTTCTGGAAAAGGGTGAAATCATCGAGGAGGGCGACCATCAGTCTCTCATCGAGCTCGGCGGAAAGTACTATCAGCTTTATACGGGCACGTTTGAGATGGAGTAAAAGATAATATAAGAAGACGTTCCGCAAATCACAACGCGGAACGTCCTTTTTGTTATTCGGCAGGGCCGATGTATTCACCGTTTTCGAAAATGCCGGACAGTTCTTCCCCGTCAGGAAAAGTATACTTACCTTGACCGTGTTTTTCACCGTCCTTCCAATCGCCTTCGTAAACAGCTCCATTGGAATAAATCATTTTACCTTGACCATGCATTTCTTCATCTTTCCATTCACCTTCATAACCAGTTCCGTCAAGCAAGGTCATTTTACCTTGACCGTGCATTTCTCCATCCTTCCATTCACCTTCGTAAGTAGTTCCATCGGAAAAAATGTATTTACCTTGACCGTGTTTTTCACCGTCCTTCCAATCGCCTTCGTAAACATCTCCGTCAGAAAAGATGATTTTACCTTGACCATGCGGGTTTTCATCTTTCCATTCACCCTCGTAAACAACTCCGTCAGGATAAGTTGCTTTACCTTGACCATGTCTTTTTCCATCCTTCCATTCACCTTCATAAGTAGTTCCATCGGAAAAAATGTATTTACCTTGACCGTGTTTTCTACCATCTATCCATCCTCCTTCGTAAATGTCTCCTATGGAATAAATCATCTTACCTTGACCATGTCTTTTCCCGCGCTTCCATCCACCTTTGTAAATATGTCCATCAGAATAAGCCATCTTACCCCGTCCCTCAAAGAGTCCCTCAGAAAACTCACCGTTATAAACAGCACCGTTTTTAAATTCAATCACAGCATTACCTGAACGGAAAAATCCCTTGCCGAAATCGTAAGGGTTATAATTGGGGGTGATATTGAAATTGACTCCGATTTGCTCCACAAGATTCATTTTGTGGTTTGGGTTGCTGAAAGTAAGGTATGTAGCTTTGTCGGGAAAAGCATCCGAAAGAGTTTTCATCCAGTCTGAACGAGCGGTCATTTCATCGTCAGTGTCATTAAACTGTTTATCAAGAAAAACACTTTTCACTATTTCAGAGGGCATTTTATCTGCTATATTTACGCTGAAATAATCCCGTTTCATTTTCGGCATAGAGGAATCAGCATCTTCACCGCAGGCAATTTTTATCTCGGTCTGAATTGAACGGCTGAGAAAAAGATTTTCACTCAGATAAAAAATGATACCTGCACAGCGTGGGTCTGTCATTTTTTCGCGCACCACATCATCCCAGTTTTTTCCTGCCGGAAGTCCGCTGTCATACCAGAAGGGAATATCGCTCTCATACATATCCGCAAGGTCACTGTAAACCTTTTTATAGTCCTTGTGGGAGTAGCTGATAAAAATATAACGGGTATTATCACCTATTTTTAAATGAGGAACCTTCCTGCAGGTCTCGCAGGATTGCGACTCCTCTAATTCTTTCTTATATTCCGCTGCATTGAAGTCCGACATAAGCCTTGCCTCCCTCTCATCTTCTGTTCCGATAATAACATATTTCATTTCTTTTATCAATAAATATAACTGATATTTCAAATTGCTATTAAAAGTTGTTCATAAAACCTGATATTTTTTTCAAAAAACTATTGACACCTGACTTTCAATGTGTTAATATGTTACCACGCTAAAGCGATGAAGAAATATCGCTTACAAAACAATTTATATGATGAGGTATTTTTATCATCAGAAAAGGAGTATTATCATGAAAAAGAAAACCCTCGCCATCGTATTGGCAATCTTAGCAGTTGTTATGTGCTTCACTCTCGCAGCCTGCAACGGCGGCAGCGAAGACGCAGACACCACAACAGCAGCCCCCACAGAAACATCAGACCTTGCTTACATAAAGGCAAACGGCAAAATGATCATCGGCTACACTGAATTCGCTCCCATGAACTACAAGGACGATAACGGTGAGCTCATCGGCTTCGAAACCGAATTCGCAAAGGCTGTTTGTGCAGAGCTCGGCGTTGAACCCGTATTCCAGCTTATCGACTGGGGCGCAAAGGAAACCGAACTCAAATCAAAAACCATCGACTGCATCTGGAACGGTATGACAATCACAGCCGAAAGACAGGCAGAAATGGAAATCTCCACAGCTTATATGGCTAACAAGCAGGTTCTTCTTGTTAAGGCTGAAAACGCTGACAAGTACACAACAGCAGAAGCTCTTGAGGGCGCAAACATCGTTGCTGAAATCGAATCAGCCGGTGAAACCGTAGCTAAAGAGGATGCTTTCTTCGCCGGTGCAAACTACACAGCAGTTGACACTCAGGCAAAGGCTCTTATGGAGGTTAAGTCCGGCGTTGCTGACGGTTGCGTTGTTGACTATGTTCTTTCCATCGGTATGATCGGTGAAGGCACAGACTATGAGGATCTCGTAGTTGTTGAAGAGCTCGCATTCGCTGACGAAGAGTACGGCATCGCATTCCGTAAGGGTGCAGACACCTGCGCAGCAGTAAACGACGCTATGAAGGCTCTCGCTGACAACGGCAAGCTTGCTGAAATCGCTGAGAAATATAAGCTCACAGAGCAGATTCTTGTAAAATAAAATTAATCAGAGAATAACCGATGCCGTCCGTCAAGACGGCATTTTGGTTGTTTTGAACACAGAGGTAATTTATGAATTTTGCAGCAGTAAATGCCGATTTGTTTCTCGGCTTTTTTGAAAACATAAAACTCTTCGGCATAACCCTGATTTTTGCAATTCCTCTCGGACTTGTAATTGCCTTCGGCTCAATGACGAAGTTCTCTCCCCTGAGATTTTTAACCCGTGGCTTTGTATGGGTAATAAGAGGCACTCCCCTTATGCTTCAGCTTTTCGTGGTCTTTTATGTGCCGGGATTGGTCTTTGACGTTCATTTCCCCGGTGAAAATCCGCGAATGACAGCGGCGGCGGTTGCCTTTGTAATCAATTACGCCTGCTATTTTTCCGAAATATACCGCGGCGGTATTGAGGGTATTCCCAAGGGACAGTATGAGGCAGGCCAGGTTCTCGGTATGACCAGGACACAAACCTTCTTCAGAGTTGTGCTTATGCAGGTTATCAAGCGTATCGTTCCCCCCATGGGCAACGAAATTCTTACTCTTATCAAGGATACCTCCCTTGCCCGTGTTATCGGTGTGCTTGACATCATTATGGTTGCAGGTCAGTTCTCGGCCAGAGGTGTCATATGGCCGCTGTTCTACACGGCCGTGTTCTTCCTTCTTTTCTGCGGCATCCTTACGGTTGTTTTAGGCAAGATAGAAAAGAAGCTCGATTACTACAAGGGTTAAGGAGGTACCGTTATGGCTATACTTGAAGTAAGAAACTTAGAAAAAAGCTTTGGGAAAACTCAGGTTCTCAAGGGTATCTCATTTAATCTTAACGAGGGTGAGGTTCTTTCCGTAATCGGCTCCTCGGGCAGCGGTAAGACTACACTTTTACGCTGCATTAACTTTCTCGAAACAGCTGACAGCGGAAGCATCGTTGTAGCAGGTGACACGATTTTTGACTCGGAAAGCGAAAAAAAGCTTTCAAAAAAGGAGCAGCTTGAAAAGCAGCTTTCAATTGGTCTTGTTTTCCAGGATTTCAACCTTTTCCCCCAATATAATGTTCTTGACAACGTTAAGCTCGCCCTTAAATTAAGAGCGAAGAAAAGGCCTGATTTCAAGAAAAACAAAAAGGCTATCTATGAAGAAATTGACCTTAAGGCTAAGGCTGTCATCAAAAAAATGGGTCTCGAGGATAAAATGGAAAATTATCCCTGCCAGCTTTCCGGCGGACAAAAGCAAAGAGTTTCAATTGCCCGTGCCATGGCCCTTGAGCCGAAAATTCTTTTCTTTGACGAGCCCACATCAGCTCTTGACCCCGAGCTTACGGGAGAAATTCTTAAGGTTATCCGCGAGCTTGCCGAGGAAAATATGACAATGGTCATCGTTACCCACGAAATGAATTTCGCTAAAGAGGTTTCCGATTACATAGTCTTTATGGACGACGGCGTTATTGCCGAGGAGGGCAGAGCAGATTATGTTCTTTCCAATCCACGGACAGAGAGACTCAGAGCCTTCCTGAGCAAAATATGCGACTAAAAATAAATGCACAGAAATCAGTAAAGCTGATAACTGTGCATTTTCTTTTTTTATTCAACGGGAACTCTTACGGTAAATTCCGTGCCCACTCCCTCTTCGCTTGTAACCTCAATTTCGCCGTCGGTTATATCAATAACCCTTTTGACAAGCGCAAGACCGAGACCGTTACCCTTGGTTGCACGGGAGGTATCACCCTGATAAAACTTTTCAAAAATCTTACCGAGAATTTCTTCACTCATACCGCAGCCCGTATCACGGACCCTGACGACGGCTTTCCCGTCCTCTTTGTTGAGAGAAACGCTGATGCTGTCGCCCTCATCGCAAAACTTCACCGCATTGGAAATAAGGTTAGACCAGACAAGGGAAAGAAGCTCTCCGTCGGCGTTGATAATAACATCCTCGTCAAGCTCGGTTTCTATGCTGAGCTTTTTTCTTTCCCATTCACCTTCAAAGCTGAGCATACATTCGCATATCTGCTCATTGAGATTATATCGGCTCTTTTTTGGGAAAATCTGCTGATTTTCAAGCTTGTTGAGTCGCAAAATTGAAGTTATAAGATCCGAAAGATTGGAGGAGGCTGACACTATTATACGTGCATACTCGTTTCTTTCATCTTCGCTGATATCGGGGTTCTGGATTATAGTGGCATAGGAATTGATTACGGAAATGGGTGTTTTAAGCTCATGGGAAACATTGGAAACAAAGTCGTTTTTGAGAGTTTCGATGCTCGAAAGCTCCTCGGCCATTTTGTTGAAGTCCCTTGCAAGAATATCAAATTCGTTTGAAACATTGAACACATGAAAAAATTCAACTCTTGCCGAAAAATCACCCTTTGTAATTCTGTGGGTAGCATCGAGAAGCTTTGTTACGGGAACCTTTATGGTAAACCATTTGAAAATGTTATAAACAACCGTTACTAAAAGACTTATTACTATAACATTATTGAAGGTCTGTATTGCTCTCTTTTTAATTTCACTGTCAAGCTCCATAATTTTAAAAATCATTGCAAGTCCGTTATTGAAAAACAAAAAGAAGCAAACTGTAATAACAAAACCGAAAACCAAAAAGGCAATAAGGAAATTACTGAAGGAAAAAAGTGAAAAGTTAATTTCGTTTTCCTTTTTTCTTTTACCTATAATCTTTATCTTTGACTTCATTTCAGTATCACCTTGTATCCGAGGCCGTGAACCGTTGCGATTTCAAAAGCATCACAGCCGGAAACCTTTTCTCTGATTTTTGCCATATAAACGTCAACTGTTCTCGGACCCGAGGAGGTGTCTGCACTCCAGAATTCATCCATAAGCTGTGAACGGGTAAAGGTTTTGCCCGGATAAGAGAGAAGCTTGTAAAGAATATTGAACTCTCTTGCGGTAAGAGGTATTTCCTCACCGTCGATTTTTGTCGTTCTTTCGTCCATATTCATCGTAAGACTGCCAACGGTGACAACCTTGCTTGAAACAATTCTCGCCCTTCTTAAAAGAGCCTCAACTCTTAAAATAAGCTCTTCGAGATCGAGGGGCTTTACCATATAATCGTCAATGCCCATACCGTAGCCTCTCGACTTTGAATAAAAATCGTCTCTGGCACTTATGAAAAGAATCGGTATTTCCTTGTTTTTGGAGCGCACGGTAAAGGTAAATTCGTATCCGTCAATTTCAGGCATCATTATATCGGTGATGATAAGATCATAAACGTCCGCATACATGCTTTCATAAGCCTGAGATACACAATAGCAGCCCGTTGCAATAAAGCCCTTTCGTGTAAGCTGTGAGCATATGGCGCGGTTAAGATTTTTATCGTCTTCAACAACAAGAATTTTAAACATATTCATTCCTCCCGAATGCTATTCGTTTTATTATATCACAGCTTTGTTAAGATTTTGTTTACATCGGGCAGTTTTTTATCTATGCAGAGAATAATTTGTTTTTTAGTGAAAACAATAATAAAAACAAAAGAAGGTGTGAGCATTATGTCTCTTTCAAAAAACGAATACGGCAACCTCGCAAAAAAATATTCCCCTCCCTCCCCTCTCGGAAAGGACTGCCTTTTTTCCTTTCTTATCGGAGGGACAATTTGCACCTTCGCTGAGGTGCTCAACATATGGTTTTCAGCCTATATGACCGAGGAGGAAAGCCGTGCTCTTGCTATGATAATTGTAATTGCCATAACGGCTGTGCTGACGGGAATCGGTGTCTTTGACAATATTGCAAAGCACGCAGGAGCAGGAACAATGGTCCCAATAACGGGCTTTGCCAACTCCATCGTTTCCCCCGCAATGGAATTCAGAGCCGAGGGCACGATAACCGGCACCGCCGCCCAGATGTTTTCAATTGCAGGCCCCGTAATAGTTTTCGGCTGCTCGAGTGCTGTGCTTTACGGACTGATTATCTATCTTTTCAAGCTTTATTAAGGAGGGAGACACCTTGGCAACAAGAAAAGGAAGAACCATAACCACCGACAAAAAGCCCGTCTTTTTATCCTATGCCGCCGTTGCAGGCAAAAAAGAGGGTGAAGGTCCTCTCGGAAAAGCCTTTGACAAGGTCTTTGAGGACACCACCCTGGGACAGGACTGCTGGGAAAAGGCGGAAAGCTTTCTTATGAAAAATGCGGTTATGACAGCCGTGGAAAAGTCAGGTCTCGGAATGGAAAGCATAGACTGTATCTTTGCCGGTGACCTTCTTAACCAGTGTACCGGCTCTGCCTTTGCTCTGCGTGAGTTTCCTATGCCCTTTACGGGACTTTACGGAGCCTGCTCAACAATGGCCCTAAGTCTCATTTCTGCCACTCTTGCCATCGAAAGCGGAGGAATGAGCAATTGTATCGCCGCCACAAGCTCCCATTTCTGCTCGGCAGAAAAGCAGTTCCGCTTTCCTCTCGAATACGGAGGTCAGAGAGCTCCCACCGCCCAATGGACCGTTACGGGCTCGGGCGCTGCGGTAATTTCAGATAAAAGGGACAGTAAGCTTCCCTATATCGACAAGGTGCATATAGGCACAATCGAGGATTTAGGCATAACCGATGCGGCAAATATGGGTGCGGCTATGGCACCTGCAGCCTTCAGGACTCTCAGAGTTTTTTTCCGTGACACAAAGACAGGTCCCGATGACTACGATGCAATCTTTACGGGTGACCTCGGCTTCGTCGGCTCGGAGCTTTTAAAGGAGCTTATGCAAAGAGAAGCCGGAATAACTCTCGGAAAAAATTATCTTGACTGCGGTCTTATGATTTATGACCGGGAAAAGCAGGATGTTCATTCGGGAGGCTCAGGCTGCGGCTGCAGTGCAAGTGTGCTCTGCTCCCATATTCTTCACAGTATGAGCAAGGGAAAATATAAAAACATCCTCTTTATGGCAACGGGCGCTCTTATGTCCCCCGTATCCTCAAAGGAGGGGGAAAGCATTCCCGGTATTGCACATCTTGTAAACATAAGAAAGGATGGGTGAAAAAGTGAATATTCTTTCAGCAGTAAAATGTCTTTTATGCCTTATAAAGTGCAGTAAATATCTTTACTTTATCAAAAAAAGTGTCTGCATTGCGGCAATAGGCATTGTCATTGTAACGGGCATCTCAATGCTTTCAGGCAACAGCTGTCTTGTCAAAAGGCTTAAGGAGATGATGTGATGGATTTGTTTCTGACTCTTCTTAAGGCCTTCGCTGTGGGCGGTCTTATCTGCACCGTCGGTCAGCTTCTTATTGACCTTACACGGCTCACTCCCGCAAAAATTCTCGTCTGCTTTGTTATAATCGGTGTTATCTTAGGCGGCATCGGTATTTATGAGCCCTTGGTCGAATGGGCAGGAGCAGGTGCTACTCTGCCGCTGACGGGCTTTGGCTACAACCTTGCCAAGGGTACACGGGAGGCAATAGCTGAAAAGGGACTTATGGGTGTTTTAAGCGGTCCCCTCTCCTCGGCTTCCGTGGGCATTATGGCGGCAATCATATGCGGTCTGGTGGTTTCGGTTTTTGCAAAGAGCAAGGATAAAAGATAAGCTGAGTCAGCCTTCGGGCTGGCTTTTTCACTTTATGCAAAATTTATTATATATTTTTGCAGCTTTTGCTCTTTTCTTTTACGCAAAGTAAATGTATAATCATAGATGTAAAATAAAGTATCAGGGAGAGAATATATGCTTACCAAAGAACAAAAAACGGTGCTTTCGATAATAATAGGAATAATATACACAATAGCATCAGTCTGTCTCTACGGCTTCACCATAGGCGGAGAATTTCTCTGCTTTAAATATCTTTTTTACACTCTTTTATCATCGCTTATTCTTATAACTCTCACCTTTCTTTTCATTTTCGGAAAGGAAACACCGAAAAAGCTTATATGGAAGGAAGCTTATACTGTACTCGTGTTAATTGTTGCCGCTTTACAGCTTCTTATTTATCAGCCGCTGAATCTGCTTACCGCAAAGGACAAAGGTACAGAATATGAGGTGGAGATAACCGATACAGACCGATACGGTGCTACATACTTTACGGACCGGGAGGGAATACCCAGGAAAACAACACATAACCGTGTTATTTTATCCGATTACGAACTTATCCCTACAGAAGGCGGGCGAATGATTATCCGTGAAATAACAGGCGGATTCAACTGCAAGTATTTTGAGATAGCAAAGATTACATATGAGCCTAAAGTATTTTATTAATAGGAGTTACATAATGAAAAAGCTTTTTGTAATAAGCGATATTCACGGCTTTTATACTGAAATGAAGTCAGCTCTCGATGAGGCAGGCTTCCGTGAAAACGATGAAGAGCACTTGCTTATCTGCTGCGGAGATTATTTCGACCGCGGAAAGGAAAACCTTCGTGTGCTGGAATATCTTGAAAAGGTCAATAACAAAGTCTTAATCCGTGGGAATCACGAGGATGTTATACTTCCGATGCTCGAAAGCGGTCGCTTTCATCCGAAAATCTTTATCAGCAAGGCCTCGGAAACCTTTAAGGAGATGTTCGGTGAAGGCTGTCTTGACGAAGAAAAAGAGACAGTCGATTTTTCCTCCGATCTGCCCCTTAAAGAAAGACTTATCAGCCATATAAATTCCTGCCGCGATTACTTTGAAACGGAAAATTATATCTTCACCCACGGCTGGCTCCCCTTTGAAGAAAAGAACGGAAGACTTTTTATACTCAAAGACCTTTCCCGTGCCACCTATGAAAAGTGGCATCTTGCCCGTAAAACAAAGTGGACAGAGGCTTATTTCACCTCGGACAGACCTTCAAAAACACTCGTTTGCGGTCATTATCCCACCTTTTACGCAAACAAGGTTGACTCCTTGCGAAAAAGCGACGACTGCTCCGTTTATTACGGCAAAGGACTTATTGCAGTGGACGCAGGCACAGACTCCAGCGGAAAATTCAATCTGCTTGTCCTTGAAGATAAACTGATATAAAGCTGAAGGAGACAAAAAAATGAAGGTTATCTTTCTTGATTTCGACGGAGTTCTTAACACTGACAGCTATATAAGAAGCTGTGGCTATGACGGTCTGATTCTCGATCCGTCAAAAATGAGACTTCTCAAAAAAATCGTTGAGCTTACCGGAGCAAAAATTGTCCTGACCACCTCCTGGAAGGAGCATTGGGAAAAGGACGACAAAAAATGTGACGGCTCGGGCAAGCTTATGAACACGGTTTTCGCAAGATACGGTCTTGAAATTTATGACAAGGTTCCCCATAAAAGAGAGCGTGAGGATAGTATTGTTAAATGGCTCGAGGATAATCCTCAGGCGGAAAAATACGTCATCCTTGACGATGCTGTGCTTGAAGGAGAGCTGATAAGAGACTTCTTTATCCGCACCTCAGCCTTCAGGGAAGGACTTGAGCAGGAGCACGCAGAAAAGGCCATACGGCTTCTTAACAGATAAATCCGGGAGAAAGCAGATGAAATGATATAAAAAGATTAGCCGATGTTATTTTAACATTGGCTGTTTCTCTGCCTAAAAACTTCAACTTTTTACCGAAAAACCCTTGACAATAATAAAACAATATGGTAATATCATTAGGCAAATACGGAGAGATACCGAAGTGGTTATAACGGAACGGTCTTGAAAACCGTCGTACGTTTGCGCGTACCGTGGGTTCGAATCCCACTCTCTCCGCCATCTTTTTTTATTTAAGGCACTAATGGAGTAGTACTCAAGTTGGTGACGAGGCGCCCCTGCTAAGGGCGTAGGTCGGGTAACCGGCGCGAGAGTTCGAGTCTCTCCTACTCCGCCACATAAAGGTAACTGTAACGGTTACCTTTATTTTTTTGCTTTAAATGATGCCGAAGTTTTCTTCTTTCATTTTCACTTTCTGCCAAACAAAAAGGTTTTACACGCTCAAGCCGCTTGGGCTCCGAAGGTGTCGCCTTCGCGTGGCTCGGCGAAGATTAACGGTCAGCTTCAGTTTTTAAGAAAAGCTATCTTTGATAAACCCAACGGATTACTGCTTCTTTTTTTATCAGCTTTCCCCCTTCGTAGAGATGCAATTGCTTAAATGACTCAGGGTAAATCACCGCACCGTTTATGCGGGGCTTTAAGTAATGGGTGGGAAAGCCCTTCGGAAAAGTGAGCTTAGTAAAAACCGCTTACGGTTTGAAGTTGTTTTTTCGGTAGTGTGATTGCCTTTTGTTTTATTTAAAGCAGTTTAACGGATGAAAGGAAAGTCATCCTATTACTTCATCCGAAAAAATTTCCTTCAAATCCGAATAGTGGTGTATTCAAAGTACCCAAAAATGATTTTGGTTACTTTTGTCGTAACAAAAGTAACTCTGCGAAGCTTGCAGCGTCAAAGTTCTTTTTACGATGATTTATATTTTTATAGTTTACCGGCTACTTGTAAAAGCCTTTCCACGCTCAGCCGCATCGCCTCCGAAGGGGGTCGCCTTCGCGTGGCTCAGCGAAGATATGCAGCTTGAGCATTGAAAAGCTTTTTACATGCATAAAACCAAAGTACCCACCGTGCAGGCGGGTACTTTTTCACTGTTAAATATCAGTCCGACGCGATTTATAATTCTTAATTTCCAAATTCATAATTATCATTCAAGCTCAAATGCACCTGTATAAAGCTGATAATATTTGCCCTTTTTCGCAATCAGGTCATCGTGGGTGCCTCGCTCGATTATCTCACCCTTTTCAAGCACCATAATAACATCGCTGTTTCTTATGGTGGAAAGTCGGTGGGCAATAACGAAAACCGTTCTGCCGTGCATAAGAGCATCCATACCTCTTTGAACGAGAGCCTCGGTACGGGTGTCGATGGAGGAGGTAGCCTCGTCGAGTATCATAACGGGTGGGTCTGCAACTGCGGCACGGGCAATTGAAATAAGCTGACGCTGTCCCTGGGAAAGGTTGGCGCCGTTACCCGTGAGCATAGTGTCATAGCCCTGAGGCAGACGGGAAATAAAGGAATGGGCGTTGGCCTTCTTTGCCGCTTCGATAATTTCTTCATCGGTGGCGTCAAGCTTGCCGTAACGGATGTTTTCCTTTACGGTACCCGTGAAAAGATTTGTATCCTGCAAAACGATACCCAAGGAACGGCGAAGGTCACTCTTTTTGATTTTGTTTATGTTTATGCCGTCATATCTTATCTTGCCGTCGGCAATATCGTAAAAGCGGTTGATAAGATTGGTGATGGTGGTTTTGCCTGCACCGGTGGCACCGACAAAGGCAACCTTCTGTCCCGGCTCAGCATAAAGGGTGATGTTTTTAAGGACGGTTTTTTCTTCCGTGTAGCCGAAGTCAACGTCAAACATTCTGACCTCGCCCTCTAATTTCTGATAGGTTACGGTGCCGTCGGAGTGGGGATGCTTCCATGCCCATATACCCGTATGCTCGGGAGTTTCCGTAATTTCTCCGCCGACCTCCTTTGCGTTTACGAGAGTTACATAGCCCTCGTCCTGCTCACTTTCACAGTCGAGAACCTCAAAAATTCTCTTTGCACCTGCCATAGCCATAACAACGGAGTTGAGCTGCTGTGAGACCTGGTTTACGGGCATTGTAAAGGATTTTGAATAGCCGAGGAAGGTAGCTACAGAGCCGGCAGTAAGAGAGAAAATGCTCATAAAGCCTTCGTCGGGGAAAGCACCCTTTGCCGTAAGCACAGCAAGAAAGCAGCCGGCTATGGCAAGGATTACATACTGAAGGTGGCCGAGGTTGTTATTGATGGGACCGAGCATATTGACGAACTTATTGGCCGAGTAGGCATTACGGAAAAGCTCCTCGTTCTTTTGGTCGAATTCCTCTTTTGTTTTATTTTCGTGACAAAAGACCTTGATAACCTTCTGTCCCGTTATCATTTCTTCGATATAGCCGTTGACGTCACCGAGAGATTGCTGTTGCTTGATGAAAAACTTACCGCTGTTGCCCGCAACCTTTCCCGTTACGGTAATCATAAGAAAAATACATATAAGCACCACCAAAAGCAAGGGAATGCTTTCCGACATCATGGCAATAAAGGTGGAAATAATTGTCACGACGGAGGAAATTACCTGAGGAATCGTCATTGAAATCATCTGGCGCAGAGTATCAATGTCGTTGGTATATCGGCTCATTATATCGCCGTGGCTGTTTGTGTCGAAATATTTTATGGGTAAGGTCTGCATATGGGAAAACATTTCGTCACGCACACTCTTAAGCACCGACTGTGCCACAACCACCATAATGCGGTTCTGGGTAAAGGTTGCGACGATACCTAAAAGGAAAATCCCCGCCATTTTAAAAAGAGTGATAATGAAGGGCGTAAAATCCTTTGAGCCGCTTTGGAGCATAGGAGTGATATGGTCATCGATAACCGAGCCTATAAAGCGTGAGGAGAAAATGGTTGCGATGCTCGAAATAAAGATACACAGCACAACCGCAGCCATAAGGATTTTCTGCTTTGTTCCGAGATAGGAGAAGATTCTTTTTATGACCTTGAAATCAAGCTTTTCTCCCTTTAATCTCACCGGTGTTCCGCCGTGACGGCCTACGGGCATGCGGGGAGGAGTTTTGCCCTGAGGGGGACGGTTATTACTCATTGTCTTCTCCTCCTTTCGTCTGGGAAAGATAAACCTCGCGGTAAATTTCGCTGCTTTCGAGAAGCTCCTCATGTGTGCCGAAGGCGGCAACCTCACCGTCGTCAAGAACGATGATTTTGTCTGCGCCCTCGATTGAAGAGATTCTCTGGGCAATAATAATCTTTGTGGTTTCGGGTATGTATTCCCTGAAGGCCTGTCTTATAAGAGCATCGGTTTTTGTATCGACGGCACTGGTCGAGTCGTCAAGGATAAGAATTTTCGGCTTTTTGAGAAGGGAACGGGCAATACAGATTCTCTGCTTCTGACCGCCTGAAACGTTGGTGCCGCCCTGCTCAATAAAGGTGTCATAGCCATCCTCCATTTCCTGAATGAAGGGGTCAGCCTGAGCGAGTCTGCAGGCCTCAAGCATTTCCTCATCGGTGGCATTTTCGTTACCCCAGCGAAGATTTTCCTTGATTGTGCCCGAGAAAAGAACATTTTTCTGAAGCACCATTGCAACCTCGTTTCTGAGAGTGTCAAGGTCATATTCCCTGACATCTCTTCCGCCGACCTTTACCGTTCCCGAGGTAACATCGTAAAGACGGGGGATAAGCTGAACAAAGGTGGTTTTTGAAGAACCGGTTGAGCCGATAATTCCGACGGTTTCACCGCTTTTTATGCTGATATTGACATCCTTGAGGCAAAGCTTATCCTTATCCGAGGAATAGCTGAAGCCTGCACCGATGAAATCGACGCTTCCGTCCTTTACCTCGGTTACGGCATTTTCGGGGCTGTGAAGGTCGCTTTTTTCGTCAAGGACCTCACATACTCTTTCACCTGAGGCTCTTGACATTGTGAGCATAACGAAAATCATCGAAAGAGACATAAGATTCATAAGAATCTGCATTGTGTAGTTGATAAGGGAGAAAAGCTCGCCCGTGGTCATATCAACAGCATTAGTCTTTACGATAAGATTAGCACCGAACCAGGCTATGAGAATCATACAAAGATAAGAGCTGAACTGCATAACGGGGGCATTGAAGGCGATAATTCCCTCTGCCTTTTTTGTGTCGGCATAGATTTTATCGGAAACAGCACCGAATTTCTTTTTTTCCTCATCCTCTCTTACAAAGGATTTGACGACTCTGATACCGTGTAAATTTTCGTTGACGACGCTGTTGAGCTTATCGTAGGTTTTGAAAACTCTTTTGAAAATCGGATGTGCCTTTGAAACAATAAGACCGAGAGCAAGACCGAGAACGGGTATAATTGCCACAAAGACAAGGGAAACCTTGGCATTGACGGAAAGAGCCATAGCCAAAGAGAAAAGCAGCATAGCCGGTGAACGGACGGCAATACGGATTATCATCTGGAAGGAATTCTGGAGGTTTGTAACGTCGGTGGTAAGTCTTGTTACAAGACCTGAGGTGGAAAATTTATCTATATTGGCAAAGGAAAAGCCCTGGATATTATGAAACATATCGTGGCGAAGATTTTTTGCAAAGCCTGAGGATGCCTTTGCTGCCGTAACACCGCCTGCAACACCGGCAAAAAGGCTGAAGGAGCAAAGCACAAGCAGTAAAAGACCGATTTTAACAACATAATCGGTATCGGTTTTGTAAATTCCGTTGTCGATGAGCTTACCCATAAGCATGGGGATAAAAACCTCCATGGTAACCTCAAGAGACATAAAAAGCGGAGTGAGTGCAGTAAGAGTCTTATATTCTCTTATACACTTCGAAAGACGTTTAATCATTTGCACTCTCATTCCTTTCCATATTTTTATTAACCTTATCAAGAACACGGAAAAATACTTCCAGCTCCCCGTCACTTATGCCCTCCTTGATTTTCTCTTCCATTCCGGCGAAGGCATTTTCAACAACGCTCTGTACCTCGAGAGCCTTTTCCGTGAGGACTATTCTCTTAAGTCTCGCATCATAGGGAACGCTTTCCCTTGTGATAAGGTCATTGCTTTCCATAAGAGAGAGAATTTTGCTCGCTGTTGAACGGCGGATATCAAATTCCCTTTCGAAATCCTTTTGGAAAATATCTCTGTGACGGTTATTATACAAATAGCCGATTACCCAACCGTGGGTGCCTGTTATTTTTTCAACATAGCTTTTTGAGGCGTCGTTGTCCATATATCTTTTCACTATACGTGAGGAACGGTGCAGCTCAAAGCCGACTCTTCTGTTTTCCATAAGCAGCTCCTTTATTTGTTAGTATGCGAACTGTTAGTTTGCTAACATACTGTATTATATTCCCGTGAAAGAGGTTTGTCAACAAAAAAGCCGGGCTTTTAAAAATTTTAATTTCATCTTTGAATAACAGCTTTCTTTATAAACCCAACGGTTTACTGCTTACCTTTTCCGACAGTAAAAAACGGCGGGATGCTTCATCCCGCCTTGTATATTTTATTCACTGTCCTTGCGGAATAACACTTCCTTTTTTTCAGAAGTCCTTCCCGCAATTCCTAATTCCGAATTGAAGCTTATTTTTTCTTTATCGCTCTCTGAACAGCCTTTATAATCTCAACAACAGGAATTGTCAGAAGACCGAGCACAAAGCAGGCACCGTATTCCTTAAGGCTGATTGCTGTGAATTCAAAGGCATCGGCAAGGAAGGGAATATAGATAACTGCTGTGGTGAGAATGAGAGTGAGTGCCATAGCACCGAAGAGCCACTTGTTATGATTGCCGAGAGTGAATACGGACTTTCTCTGTGAGCGCATATTGAAGGAGTGGAATACCTCTGAAAGGCTCATTGTGAGGAAGGCCATAGTCATACCGTTGCCATGAATAAGCTCATAAATATTATCGTAAACACCGTGTCCCGTTACGGTAATTGACTCAAGAGCTGCTCTTATGCCCTCGCTTTCAACAGCAAGGAAGGTCATCGGGAATTCACTTATCTTAAGCATAAGCTCGGAAGAGATAAGACCGGAAGCAAAAAGCTCATTGACACTCATAAGATTACCGAGGAAATATGCTGCAAGAGTCAGCACAGTTACCATAACACCCTGATAAAGAGCATCGATACCGAGACCGCCTGCAAAGATACCGTCCTTTGAGGAACGGGGCTTTCTTTTCATAATGTCCTTTTCACCCTTTTCCATACCGAGAGAAAGGGCGGGGAAGGTATCGGTGATAAGATTGATCCATAAAAGATGGGTGGGCTTTAAGATTGTGAAGCCGAGCATGGTTGCAATGAAGATTGAAAGAACCTCGGAAAGATTTGAGGAAAGAAGGAACTGAATTGCCTTTCTGATGTTGTCGTAAATTCTTCTGCCCTGTGCAACGGCGGCAACGATAGTTGCAAAGTTATCGTCAGCCAGCACCATATCGGCAACATTCTTTGTAACGTCGGTGCCTGTGATACCCATTCCGACACCGATGTCTGCACTCTTTATGGAGGGAGCGTCGTTAACACCGTCACCGGTCATAGCCGTTACCATTCCGTTTTCCTTCCAGGCGTTGACTATTCTTACCTTGTGCTCAGGCTGAACACGGGCATAAACACGGTACTGCTTAACCTTTTCCTTGAATTCCTCGTCGCTGATTCTGTCAAGCTCTGCACCTGTGATTGCCTGCTCGGCGGATTCAAGGATACCGAGCTCCTTAGCGATTGCAACAGCAGTATCCTTATGGTCACCGGTAATCATAATAGCGGTGATGCCTGCGCTCTTACACTCGTCGATGGCTATCTTGACCTCGGGACGAACCGGGTCAATCATACCGCACAGACCAACAAATACAAGGTCATTTTCGAGAGCCTCGCTTGTTTCTTCGGCAGGCTTTACGGAAAGCACCTTCATTGAAAGAGAAAGAACTCGTAAGGCCTTGTCTGCCATTTCCTTGTTTTTTGCGGCTATAACGGCTCTGATTTCGTCGGTCATAGGAACTTCCTTACCGCCGATGATTGCAGTTTTACATCTGTCAAGAATAACGTCGGGAGCACCCTTTGTAAACTGATAAATCTTATCACCGAAGGTATGAACGGTGGTCATCATCTTTCTCGAGGAATCAAAGGGTACCTCTGCTATACGGGGATAGGCTGCCTTGAGGTCGTTTTTATTAAGATTATTTTTGAGCGCGTGGTGAACGAGAGCCGCCTCCGTGGGCTCTCCGATTACATTTTCGCCCTCAACCTCTGCGTCGGTGCAAAGAGCCATACCCGTGGCAAAAAGCTCCTCATTTTCGCAGAAGGTTTCAACTACAGTCATTTTATTCTGGGTGAGAGTACCTGTCTTGTCTGAACAGATAATCTGGGCACAGCCGAGAGTTTCAACGGCTGTTAGCTTACGGATGATAGCATTCTGCTTTGACATTTTGGTTACGCCCATTGAAAGAAGGATTGTAACAACGGCTGCAAGACCCTCGGGAATTGCGGCAACAGCAAGAGAAATAGCTACCATAAAGGTATCAAGAGCCATACCGACGGAAAAATCGCCCTTGTTTGTTATAAGAGTAAAGGCAAAGATAAAGGCACAGATACCGATAACAAGGAAGGAAAGGGTTTTGCTCAGCTGTGCAAGCTTTATCTGTAAGGGTGTCTGTCCCTCCTGAGCTGCTTCGATAGCACCGGCAATTTTACCCATTTCGGTGTTCATACCCGTACCTGTTACAACGGCAACACCTCTGCCGTAAACCACGTTGGAGCCCATATATACCATATTTTTTCTGTCGCCGAGAGGAACGTCACCGTTCTCGCCGGCCGAAAGAGCATCTGTCTTTTTGTTTACGGGCACGCTTTCACCGGTAAGAGAAGCCTCCTCAACCTGCATAGTTGCACATTCGATAATTCGTGCATCGGCAGGAATTGAGTCGCCGGCCTCAAGATGGATTATGTCACCCACAACAAGCTCTTCGCTTTTTATGCGGCAAAGCTTTCCGTCTCTTATGACCTTGGACATGGCTGCCGACATTTCCTGTAAAGCTTCAATTGCTGCCTCTGCCTTGCTTTCCTGGACGACACCTAAAACAGCATTGAGAATAACAACAAAAAGGATGATGATTACATCCGTGGGAAATTCCATATGTCCTGCCTGCATACCCTCAAGCACACCCGTAACGGCAGAAATTACCGCCGCAACGATAAGAATGATAATCATCGGGTCCTTAAGCTGGTCAACAAAGCGGGCAAGGGTGGATTTCTTTTTTGCTTCGTTAAGCTTGTTTTTTCCGTCTCTTTCCAGACGGCTCTGAGCCTCGGAAGAAGAGAGACCTTCCGTCGAGGAGCCAATTTCGCTGAACACCTCGTCAGCCGAATGAAGATAATGTTTCATAGTCAGATTCCTCCTTTAAATTATTTTTGACAGACTATGACTGTTTTAACAGAAAAGACCTTTAACAGCACCGAAAGGAACTGCTAAAGGTCTTGCTACCAAGTCAATATCAACCTAGTCCGTAAACCAGTCCTTGCGGACGGATGTTGATTTACAGAAAGAAGCTACTCCCCTTTATTTGTAAAGGTTTTTTCTTTTATTAATTTTATCACATCAGGAAAATTTTGTCAACAGAAACTTTTTGAGGTTTTAATTTCACCCTTTTCTCCTCATTCTTCTGACTCGGTTGATGTGCCTTTCAAAGTCGCCCTTTTCGATAAGCTCCGCTAAAACATATTGCTCGAAAACGGGCACGGTGCAGGAGTAAAAGCCTAATTTTTCTTCGAAATCCTTCATCATTTTTTCCGGGAGAATCATATATCCGACTCGCATTGAGGGTGCAATTGTTTTTGAAAATGTGTTGAGATAAATCACACAGCCCTCCCTGTCAAGAGAGAAAACTGTGTCCTCGTGCTTTGTGGAAACCGTCAGCTCCGAATCGTAGTTATCCTCGATAATTACTGCATTTCTATCCTTCGCCCAGGCAAGATATTCCATTCTTTTTGAAGCGGGAGCAGTAATTCCGCTGGGATAGCTGTTGAAGGGAGTAATGTGAAGAACATTGGCGTCGGTTTTTTCAAGCTCATTCGTTTTTATGCCGTCTCTTCCCATTTTCAGCATACGGCGCTCTACCTGACAGGCCGAATAAACCTTGCGTATTTTTTCATAGGAGGGACTTTCGAGAGCAAAGATTTTATCTCTGCCCAGAAGCATAACAATAAGGCTGTAAAGATATTCTGCGCCCGAGCCGATGATGATACATTCAGGCTTGGCGGTTATACCCGTGTTGCGGGACAGATAGTCGGCAATCGCTCTGCGCAGCTGACTGCAGCCGAGATTCGGCGATTTGACGAGAATATCCTCACCGTAGGCAGAGAGGACTCTTCTCATAGTCCGTGAAAGAACAGAAAAAGGAAATTCGCTTTTTGTGCTGTGAATGTTTCCCTTCGGGATTTCCCCGGTCTTTTCGTTCAAAGAGAGAAAGTCGTTTTCACGGTAAATTACGAAATAGCCCTTTCTTTCTCTCGCTTCCGTGTAGCCCTCGTCGCAAAGAAGACTGTAGCTGTGCTCAACGGTAATGACACTCACTCCCGATTCCTCGGCAAGAAGCCTTTTTGAGGGAAGCTTTGCACCGTATTTATAAATTCCGTCGGTTATGTCCTTTCTTATCTGACGGTAAAGCTGGATATATGCCTTTTCCTTTGAAGAGGAGTTAATTCTGTATTTCATAAAAGGTTACCTTTCTTAGCCGTTTCACGGAGAGTCTGAAAATCCGAAAGGAAGGCCAGACGCTTGCTTTCATTGTCGGTTATTTCAGCAGGGTGATAGGTGGCAAGAAAAAACAGCTTTCCCTTTTTGATGAAGCTGCCGTGGCTGCGGTCAAGGTCAAAGGCAGGATCAATCATCTTTTTTGCCGCCGCTTTTCCGAGACAGACAATAATTTTAGGCTTGATGAGGCGCACCTGGCTTCTGAGATACTCCATACAGGCATCATAGCTGCTGTCATCGGGAATTTCACCGTCCTCGGGGCGGCATTTGAGAATATTCGTAAGAAAGATATCCTTCTTTTCGTCTATGTCGCAAAGAGTGAGAAACTTTCTGAAAACCTCTCCGCTTTTACCCGTAAGAGGCTCTCCCGTCAGATCATCTCTGCCCCTCGGCATATCTCCGACAAAGAGAATATCAGCCTGCTCACAGCCTTCACCGAAAACGATATTGAGTCTTTCCTCGTGATAAGGACATTTTTTGCAAAGGGTACATTCATCCTTTAAGCTTTCAAAAGCGGCAGAGTACATATTTTATCTCTCCTTTAATATATCTGAATCTATTTTACCATAAAAATAAAAAAAGTACAGCGTGAATGTTGAAATTCATAAAAATATGTTGTAAAATAGGAAGGTAAAAATTTATTTATCTTAATACGGAGGAATTTTAAAATGAACAGACCCGTTTTAATCGAAACATCAGCAAGACACGCTCACGTAAGCCGCAGAGTGCTCGACATTCTTTTCGGTGAAGGCTATGAGCTTACAAAGAAAAAGGATCTTTCCCAGCCCGGTCAGTACGCTTGTGAGGAAAGAATCCAGGTTATCGGCCCCAAGGGCAGCTTCCCCGGCGTGTCCATTCTCGGACCCGTTCGCCCCGAAACTCAGGTTGAGCTTTCAGCAGGCGATGCAAGAAGCATCGGCGTAAAGGCTCCCATCCGTGAAAGCGGTGACCTCGAAGGCAGCGGCGGCTGCAAAATCGTCGGTCCCAAGGGTGAGGTTGAGCTCAAGGACGGCGTTATCATCGCAAAGAGACATATCCATATGACTCCCGAGGATGCTGAAAAGTATAATCTTGTTGACAAGCAGATTGTTTCCGTTAAGGCTGACACCGACGGCAGAAGCCTCATTTTCGGCGACGTTATCGTAAGAGTCAACCCCGCTTATGCTCTTGCTATGCACATCGACACCGACGAAAGCAACGCAGCCTCCTGCGTACCCGGTATGATGGGCGACATTATCTGATTCAGGATAATAAAATAGTTTGACTGAAAAAAAGGCTTTTTGGGTTTCCCATTAAGCCTTTATTTGTCCGCTTAAGGAGAAATATTATGAACCATTTTTTTGCAATGCACTCCCGTATGAAATATATCAACCGCTGGGCGCTTATGCGTAACACCTACAGCGAAAACATAAGTCAGCACAGCAATGACGTTGCTGCCGTCGCCCACGCTTTAGCGGTGATAAAAAATGTGCGCTATTCGGGAAATCTCAACTGTGAGAGGGCGGCTTTCCTCGGTCTTTACCACGATATGCCCGAAATAATTACGGGTGATATGCCCACTCCCGTCAAATACCACAGCCGCGACCTGCGTCAGGCCTTCGCCGAGGTGGAGGATATGGCAAGCGAAAAGCTTCTTTCGATGCTTCCCGAGGATATGAAGGAATATTACAGAAGTGCCTTTTTCCCTCAGGAGGGTGACGGATATCTTTGGAAAATCGTCAAGGCGGCAGATAAAATCTCGGCTCTCATAAAATGTATTGAGGAAGAAAAGGCAGGGAACAAGGAGTTCACCAAGGCTTTTGAAAGCACAAAAAAATCTCTTGAAGAAATGGATATGCCTGAATGTGAGGATTTTCTGAGAGAGTTTATTCCCAGCTTTTATCTCAGTCTTGATGAGCAGAACGGATAAATTTATATGTTTAAGGGACACGGCTTGCCGTGTTCTTTTTGTTTGCAGCGTCAAAGTTCTTTTTACGATGATTTATATTTTTATAGTTTACCGGCTACTTGTAAAAGCCTTTCCGCGCTCAGCCGCATCGCCTCCGAAGGGGGTCGCCTTCGCGTGGCTCGGCGAAGATAAACGGTCAGCTTCATCTTTGAAGAGCATTTTTCTTTGGTAAACCCAACGGTTTACTGCTTCCTTTTTCATCAGCTTTCCCCCTGCGTAGAGATGTAATTTCTTAAATGACTCAGGGTAAATCACCGCACCGTTTATGCGGGGCTTTAAGTAATGGGTGGGAAAGCCCTTCGGAAAAGTGAGCTTAGTGAAAACCGCTTACGGTTTGAAGTTGTTTTTTCGGTACTGTAATTGCTTTTTATTTTATTAAAAGCAGTATGACGGATTAAAGAAAAGTCATTGTACTACTTCATCCGAAAAAATTTTCCTTCAAATCCGAATAGTGGTATATTCAAAGTACCCAAAAATGATTTTGGTTACTTTTGTCGTAACAAAAGTAACTCTGCGAAGCATGCAACACCTGAAAAGGAAGGTGGATTTGCGAAGCAAAGACGGAGGGGTTATCAAAAATCCTTATTTACTTTAAGAGGTATAATTTTTGCCTGAACAAAAACAAAGACTTCCCGAGGGGCGACCCTTCATAAGGATGTTAAGCCTTAAAATTCGTTATTTTTGCGCACAACTGCGTTAAAAATGCTCGAAATCCGGCAAGGATTTCTGTGCTTTTCGCCTTGTTTTGCATCAAAAGTATCTGAATTTTAAGGTGCTA
>JAZUMO010000074.1:0-59503 GCA_045603665.1 Acutalibacteraceae bacterium | reverse complement strand
GGCAAGGATTTCTGTGCTTTTCGCCTTGTTTTGCATCAAAAGTATCTGAATTTTAAGGTGCTAAGCAGTTTTTATTGAGAAATTTTTCGTTTAAAGGAAATGATAAAACTCCCGTAATACTCGCGTATTTCGGGAGTTTTTTATAATGTTTAAGCGGAAATGAGCCAATAAAAACCTTAACTTCCTTGTGAAGTGTCGCCCAAACTGCTCCTTTTTGTTATACATTTCCGACCGTCAGTCTTTATTGACAGAGGATTTATTTATTGTTATAATCGAATAATAAAGGAGATGATTGAATGAAGAAAAAATTTCTGATTGCTGTCTGTCCTGTTTTGCTTATTCTCGCCCTATGCTTAATCATCGGCTGTATCCCCTCTTCACCCGAGGGTGCAGTTTTATCTGATCCGAATGCAAGTGATAAGGCAACAGCGCTATATGATTACATAGTAAGCACGAAAGAAAATGCCGTCATTTCAGGTCAGCAGGAGTCCACCTGGATGGGCAGTGCCGACTATGAGACAGATTATATTTATGCTGCCTCAGGCAAATTACCGCTTATCAAAGGCTTTGATTATATGAATGATGATTTCGAGGGTGTTAACAAAAGAGCAACCGAGTGGCACGAAAAAGGCGGAATCGTCACTATCTGCTGGCATTGCGGAAGTGATTTCAGCGGTGAATGGAAGGATTGCAAGGAAACGGATATAGCTGATTGGGAAAAGGCTCTTACTGTCGGCACCGAGGAATATGATGCTCTCATCATGGGTATGGACAAGGGCGCAAAGGCACTCAAGGAATTACAGGAAAAAGGCATTCCCGTTTTATGGAGACCCTTCCACGAATTCGACGGAGACTGGTTCTGGTGGAGCCGGGGAGGAAGCGAGTGCTTCAAAAAGCTTTGGCGGATAATGTATGAAAGATATACGGATTACCACGGACTTGATAATCTTATATGGGTGCTCGGCTACTCACACAAAACGGAAAAGGTCAAGGACTGGTATCCCGGGGATGAATACTGCGACATCATCGGTGCGGATACCTATGATATTGAAATAGTTCACAAGCTTTACAGAAAAATGAAAAGCGTCACCTCTGCACCGAAACCCCTTTGCCTTCACGAATGCGGTAAGAATCCCACAGTAAAGGATTTGAAGAAATCACCCTGGAGTTACTTTATGACATGGCATACAGAATATCTGACGGATACAAACTCCCCTGAAGAGATAAAGGAGCTGTATGGCAGTGATTTCGTGCTTACCATGAGCGAATAAGGATATATTTCGCAGTTTATGTTAAAAAAAGCGATATTTTTTTGCACTTTCTGCTATTCACTTTTATAAAAAAATCATATATAATAAAGGCACAATAAAATAAAAAAAGGAGAAACCACAATGAAAAAGAAAACAAAAATCTTATTATCCATCCTCGGAGTATTTTTAGTACTCCTTACAGCTGCCACGGTGTTTTTGGCAAGTCAGGGCTTTTTCAAGCATATAAAGTCACCTGAAATCGAATCCATCGGCTTTTCAGATACAAACCCCGTTTCCGTAAAGGATCTGGAGGCTGCGAAAAAAAGTACTCAGGAAATGTTCCCCGACGAGCCTATGGATGATTATTATCTCACCTTCGGTCAAGCAGGAATCTCCAGAGAAACAGGAATCGAATATACATATGAGATAACCTATACCGACGGCACAATTCAGGAAATTTCTTCTCTCGCCTTAGGCGGCACAGAAACCGAGGACGGAATGCATACCGTATTTGTTGATGCTTATGTGAGCTACAATGAATATATCAAGGCAAAGGAAGCAGGAGAGGATACCGTTCCCGTTCATTTCGAAGCTGAAATTTACAAGGCTCTCTATGACCCGGCTCCCGCTGATTATTATGAGGGCATGTCAACGAAAAAATATACCGACGGTATTGTGGAAGAGATTGAACCCCTCTTTGACGAAGAATTAACGGTAAAGGGTCTGGAATATGAGTTTGAAAAGAAGAAATTCCGTGTAAAATATACTGACGGAACTGAAAAAACACTCTCCCCTGTCAGCCTCAAGGAAAAAAACATTTACCATGGCTACGACTACAACCGTTATTCTCTCGACGGCGCATATATGGTTCTCGATGAAGTTTCTGCAGAAGAAGGACATATGCTCAACGTCAGATATCTTGACAGCGAAATGACTTTCAAGATAAATTCTGTTTATACAGCGGATAATCTGCCTATAGAAAAAATCGAAATCAAAGATTATGAAATCGATGTCAACACAGGAAAAGACATCTCTTCGGTTACCTATACCGTAACTAAAAATGACGGAACAACCGCAGATATAACTGCAAAGCCAAATGAAAAAGGAAGCTTCGATTTAGAATATGTTGACGGATGTTCAATTATCGTCAGAACTCAGAAAACCCGTAAGCCTTCAGGTATAGCTTTAGCAATAGGCCTGGCAAGTAACGGACTCAGCTTTATGACTTACGCTGTTGAACAAATTGAAACACCCGAAAAGATTACTTTGCTTGACACTGTTGATTTTGAATATCTCGGTGCGATATTCTTCGCATTCCTGCAGGGCATACCCGAATTATTATCATAATCCTACAGCAATATTAAAAGGACAGACCGAAAAAGGTCTGTCCTTTACTGTTAATTTTTTAATTACCAGATAACTCTTGTTTCAATGTCTTCCTTGATAAGAGCAACGAAATCCTCGGTTGACATTGATCCCTGGTCGCCGTGTCCGCGTTTTCTTACGGAAACAGTGCCCTCTTCAGCTTCCTTATCGCCGATAACGAGCATATAGGGAATCTTTTCAAGCTGTGCTTCACGAAGCTTGTAGCCGAGCTTTTCACTTCTGATGTCAACGTCAACATCGTCAATGCCTGCCTTCATAAGAGCTTCCTTTACTGCATAAGCTGCGTCCTGATGGCGGTCTGCGATAGGAAGAATGCGAACCTTTTCGGGAGCAAGCCATACGGGGAAGGCACCTGCATACTTTTCGATAAGAAGAGCAAGTGTTCTTTCGTAGCAGCCGATTGATGTTCTGTGAATGATATAGGGATTCTTTTTGCTTCCGTCGGGAGCAACATATTCCATACCAAATTTTTCAGCAAGCATCTGGTCAATCTGGATAGTGATAAGAGTATCTTCCTTGCCGTGTACGTTCTTGATCTGGATGTCAAGCTTCGGACCGTAGAAGGCAGCCTCACCGATACCGATTTTATAATCAATGCCGAGGTCGTCAAGAATTGTCTTCATAACGCCCTGAGCCTCTGCCCACTGCTCGGGAGTACCGATATATTTTTCTTTGTCCTCGGGATCCCACTGTGAGAAGCGGTAGGAAACATCCTCATAAAGTCCGAGAGTTTTGAGCATAAATACGCAAAGCTCAAGACAGCCCTTGAACTCGTCCTCAAGCTGTTCGGGTGTACACATAAGATGGCCCTCGGAAATAGTGAACTGACGGACTCGGATAAGGCCGTGCATTTCACCGGAAGCCTCGTTTCTGAAAAGAGTTGAGGTTTCACCGAGTCTCATGGGAAGGTCACGGTAGGAGCGTGCTCTGTTGAGATATGCCTGATACTGGAAGGGGCAGGTCATGGGACGAAGAGCAAATACCTCGTCATCCTTTTCCTCGTCACCTAAAACGAACATACCGTCCTTATAGTGATCCCAGTGGCCTGAGATTTTGTAAAGGTCGCTTTTTGCCATAAGAGGTGTCTTTGTACGAAGCCAGCCTCTTCTCTTTTCTTCGTCTTCAACAAAGCGCTGAAGAGTCTGAACGATATGTGTGCCCTTGGGAAGCATAATGGGAAGTCCCTGACCGATATAATCAACAGTGGTGAAAATTTCAAGCTCTCTGCCGAGCTTATTATGGTCGCGCTTCTTTGCCTCTTCAATCTGTGCAAGATGTGCTTCAAGGTCAGCTGCCTTTGTGAAGGCTGTGCCGTAAATTCTCTGGAGCATTTTGTTTTTGCTGTCGCCTCTCCAATAAGCACCTGTGCAGGAGGTAAGCTTGAAGGCCTTTACTCTTGAGGTGTCGGGAATATGGGGACCTGCGCAAAGCTCCTCGAATTCGCCCTGACGGTAAAAGGAGATAGGCTCACCCTTATCGGCATGCTCTTTGATAAGCTCAACCTTATAGGTTTCCCCTCTTTCCTCCATAAGAGCGATAGCTTCCTCGGGAGAAAGCTCAAACTTTTCAAGGAAGAGACCTTCCTTGACGATTTTTTTCATTTCAGCTTCAATCTTTTCAAGAATTTCGGGAGTGAAGTTGATTTCGCTGTCAAAATCATAGTAAAAGCCGTTATCAACGGCAGGACCGATAGCAAGCTTTGTTTCGGGGTAAAGTCTTTTTACAGCCTGAGCAAGAATATGTGAGCAGGTATGCCAGAAGGTCTTTTTTGCTTCCTCATCGTCAAAGGTGAGAATTTCAACCTGACAGTCACCCTTAAGCACTGTTCTCAGGTCACAGATTTCACCGTCAATTTTGCCCAGACAAGCAGCCTTGTAAAGACCTGCACCGAGGCTTTTTGCAACTGTGATAAGGCTTGCGCCCTCTTCGTACTCACGGACAAGGCCGTCTTTGAGTGTTACATTGATCATTTCGTTTACTTCCTTTCATTAAAAAGAAAAACTCCATCCCATGCTTTTTGCACAGGATGAAGTCATAATTCAAAACTCCACGGTTCCACCCGTATTCCGCCTTTTTTAAAAGGGGCACTCTTATGCCTTAACGCGGCAAACGGCATACCTTATTTCGGTACGCACTCAGGAGTGGTAGACCTTGTTTTCGGAAAATGCCGTACTCACAGCAAATGCACGGCTCTCTGAAAATTCCTCGAACGGTCCTCTCCGTCAACGCTTTATATGGGATATTTGTTTTCCGTTAGTGTTTATTTTATCACCCTGAAATGCTTTTGTCAAGCCTTTATTTATCAGGAATTTGCAGCTATGGAGCTGCCTACGGCTCTCAGAAGTGAAGCCTCGTTGCTTGAAGGCAGATCGCAGGTATAATGCCATATCATAACCCCTGCATAGCCCTCTTTTATTGCAAAATCAGTTTTCTTTGCAATTACATCGGGAGTATTGAACCAGAAGGTCTTTACGATACTTTCATCGGTATAAAAGCCATTTTCGTCGAGCTTGTCGGCATAGCTTGCATAATCATACCAATAAGCGTCACCGTCGGTGGGTCTGGCATAGAAAGGAAGACCGAAGGTTATTTTGTCAAGAGGGATATTTGAATCCTTAACCCACTGCGAACGCTCGGCAACAGTATCGAAGGTGGCGTGTTTTCCTTCCGCGTCATAAACATCATACATCATAAGCTCAAAGCAGTCAACGAACTCAACGGCAAGATCGGAATACTGGAGACACCAATCGGATGCGGCAACATTGAGTGTATAATCGTCACCAAGCTTGGAGCCGAGGGAAACAAGGAAGTTGTTATAGCTGAACCAGGTACTGTTTGTGGTGGGATATTCGTAATCAAAATGTACGCCGTCAAAATCGTACTCTTCAAGAACACTGATGATGTTCTTTTCAAGCTTGAGGCTTCGGAATGCCTTGTTGTGCTCTTTACCGAGAGATTCCATTTGCTCATACCAATCCGAAGAAGAGCTTGTGCTGCCGGGTCCGAGGAAGTTAAGAGTAAACTTTATATCTCTGTCTCCGATAACCTCTTTAAGGTTGGCAAGAGCAGTATCGAGAGTCTTTCGGTCAACGGTTACATTGCCCTTGTTGTCAAAGGTTGCAACACCGAAAAGGATAACATCAGTGATGATGTCGAAATCTTCACTGTGAATGTTTGCTTTGTCAAGAACCCGGTCACAGATAACATAGCTTTTCACCTTGAATGCCTCGTCTGTATTTTCAGGCTTTTTTTCTATACCGAGATAACCCGAAACAAGAGTAAAAATTGCTGTAATAATAGCGATAATACTTTTAAAAAATAACATAATGTAATCTTCCTTTCTTAGCCTTCAAAAATTCCGTCCTGAATTGCCATAATCTGGTCAACTCTTCTCTGGTGTCTGCCGCCCTCAAACTCGGTGTCAAGAAAAACGTCAACCATTTCGATTGCGAGCCCTGCACCGACTACTCTGCCGCCAAGGCAAAGAGCATTTGCATCGTTATGAAGTCGGGTGAACTTTGCGCTGAAATAGTCGCTGCAGCAAGCGGCTCTTATACCCTTGACCTTGTTTGCTGCCATAGAAATACCGATACCTGTGCCGCAGCAAAGAATAGCCTTTTCACATTCCCCGCTTATAACCGAGTTGCAGGTTCTGTAAGCGATTGCAGCATAGTCGATGGATTCGGGGCTGTAGGTACCGAAGTCCTTATATTCAATGCCTCTTTCCTCGAGATGCTTTTTGATTTCTTCCTTGAGGTAAAATCCTCCGTGGTCTGCGCCTAATGCTATCATCATAAATCTTCCTTTCAAAAATATAATAGTATTTTACCCGTTCATTCTAACATAAAACACTTTCTTTGTAAACAGTAATAACAAACCTTTTCAAGGAGAGAGACGATGATTTTAAGGATATAAGGGATAAGCCGAGAACACAAAGAGAATACTTATTGCCAGTAAAATCTGGGCGGCAAAGTATGTTCCGATATTAATACAGCGGACAACTCTTGTTGTCTTGCCCATAGGAATGGTGAAGCCTAAAATCACGTCGGAAACCGTGAAAAGAATTGCACCGAGACCTACTGTAAGGAAAACGGGAAGCATATTGTCGTTTGTGCCGTATACGATTTCACCGATAGCGTAGCGAAGCCCCTTTGTAAGCATTGTGAAAAGAATAAAGCCGTAGGCGGCAAATGCCACAAGAAGAACCTCTTTACCCTTGAAGATGCCCATTTTAAGCATTATTGTAAGCATAAGGGCAAGAAGTGCAAAGGTGATGAGCAGCTCATACCAGGTGAAAACAGGCTGACCGGGCCAGGTGGTCTTGATTGCCTTCCAGAAAGCCACAATATAAACGATGTGACCGACGAGGAAGGAAAGGAAGCCTACAACGAAATGCCAGGATTTATTCTGGAGTGAATGCAGGAACACATCACCGAAAAATCCGAAGACAAGCCCCCACATCATAAGAGAAGCATAGGGAGTGTTGTTGCCTGAAATCTTTACACAAAGGAAGCCGCAAAGCACAAAAAGTGCAGCGCTTACAATTTTGAAGATAAAGGACTGCTTACATCTGTCGGGCCAATAATACTTAAGAAATACGGGTACACATACACATTCAGCAAGAACAGTAAGGCCGAGTAAAATTTTTAAAAACATTACAGCAACCCCCCTTATCTTCTTCTGCCTGCGGTTTCTACCTTGATTTTACCTCTTTGAACAGAGTCGATAATAGGTACAAGGTGAGGAAGAGCCTTGCTTACTGCAGTCTGGAATACGGGCTGCTTGATAACGTCCTTTACTGTTTCCTTGAGTGTTTCAGCCATAACGCCGACATCAGGATTTGAAGAGGGACGCATAATAACATTGTCACCGTTGATTTTGAATTTGATAACTCTTTCGGAAGGAACCTCGATACAGCGGATATGTACCTCTAATTCGCTTTCGCTGTTCCAGCAGCCTGTGCTGCAGGTTGTGTAGGGAATCTTACCGATAACAATGTTGTCCCAACGGTATTCGCCGTCAAGACCGATATGTACTGTATTGATTTCGTCACCCTCAACCCAGGTCATATACATATCGTCCTCACCGAAGCGGAAGGTAACCTCAGAGATATTACCCGCCTTGTCGCTTTCCATAAAGAGTGCCGGAAGAGGAACAACAGAAACGGGATAGCCTGCGATGTTGATAACGATAGGCTTTCTGAAATTGATTTTCTTATCTGCAATTCTGCTTTCGAGAGCAAGGGAACGGGGTTTAACCGGTGCCTTCGGATAAGCAGGAATTGAAATTGTCACTGTTTCAGCCTTTGCATCGGGCTCGATAAATGCCTTGGGAAAATACTTCCATATAACGTCACGCATAGCCTGCTCACTTACTTCACCGCCGATAGAGATAAAGCAAGCATCAAGGTCCTCAAATACGATACCGAACTGACAGAACATACCGTCTGCACGGTAGGATTTTTCATAGCCTCCGTTTCTCCAGAAGCAATAGCCGTAGCCTGCCACACCGTCGCTGTCCTGCTGAGTAGCTGCTGTATCAGCGTGATATGCTGTGGAGGTTTTTACCCATTCCTCGGGAATAACCTGCTTGCCGCCGAATTTACCCATTTGCTGATAGCAGTACATAACCTTGGCAAGATCCTCGAGAGAGAGCATCATACCCCAGCCACCGGCTTCGATGCCACGGGGGCAGGTTTCCCAGAATGCATTTTCAATTCCGAGGGGCTCGAAAAGACGGGGTGTAAGATAATCCATAACGGACATACCTGTCATCTTATGGATAATGCAGCAAAGAAGATACATATTTTCACTGATATAAAGGAACTCCGTGCCCGGCTCGGAAATCCAGGGTGAATTGATGATATCCTTGAACCATCTATCCTTTGTTCTGTCAAGGAAAACGCTGACGCTCTTGCCGCTTCTCATTGTAAGAAGGTCTTCAACAGTCATCTCTTCAAGATATTCGTCTTCCTTGTCTCCTCTTGCTTCAGGGAAAATATCAACGAAACGGGTGTCAACATCAAAATAGCCTTCCTCTACAGCAAAACCGATAGCAATCGAAGTAATAGATTTACTTACGGAATACATCATATGCTTATATTCCCTTGCAAAGGGCTCTCTGTAAACCTCACAGGCAATTTTGCCATGACGGATTACCATAAAACCATGAAGCTCTTTGTTTTTTTCCATACATTCGTCAACGAATTCCTGAACTACCTTTGAGGACACGCCGACTTCTTCAGGTGTTTTGGCTGTTTCAAGCCACGGTTTTTCTTTAACTTTCATTATCTTTTCCTCCTGTTAATTTTCTTCGGTTTATCTAAAATGCAAATTATTTTCTCTTTTTCTCCTCTTGCATTTTGTATACAAAAATCTGTGCCGCCAGAATTACCGCACCGACGGAAACGGCAGCAATAATTTTTCCTGCGGTAATGTTAAGATGTCCCTTCTGGGTGTCATCCTCCTGACTGATACTCAGCTCATTCATGGCTAAAAGAAGGGATGAATAAGCACTCTCGAACTCATCGGGACTTGAGATACTGTCGAGAAGTCCGACGGCATAGGAAAGTGCATCGCTGAGGTTTTCTTTCTGAACCTGCGAGCATCCGGCAGTATCAATCCACCTTGCCTTTTCAGCAAGAACGCCGAGTGCCTTACCGCTTTTTTCGTGTCTGTCGATATAAGAGACGAGAGAGACAAGATTATTGGTTTCAATTACTCTGTAGCCTGCCTCGACAACCTCATTCCAGCCTTCAGTGCTGTCTGTTCTTTGACCGGAAAGATCAAGGTCATACATAGATGCTATGGCCTTCGGAGCATTATCATCAAAAAATCTCTTACAGAAAAAGTCTCCGTAAATAACACCGAAATAGTTTTTTGTCACGTACTGAACAAATGGCGAGCCGATTTCACTCATTTGATTAAAGTTAGAAATAGCGGAAAAGATAATATTCCCCTTATAAACAGAGATAACGTTTACCTTTTTCTCCTTTGAGGCTACCCATTCGCTCACCTTGGAAGCAGGCTCATTTACTCTTATTATTATTCTTTCAAAGGCATCAAAATGACTTATAAGGTCGTATATTCCTTCTCTTTCCTCCCAATCGGCATCGACGATGATAATGAAATCCTCACCGGTGAGGCTGATGGTCTGACTGAGAGAAACCATACGGTATTTTGTAAGAGTGCCCGTGTTATCCTTAAGATAATAATATTGCAGCTCATTATAGGTTATTTCATTTACAGCTTCAAAGGGTGAATCTGTAATTGCGGAAAGCTTTTTGTTTTCTGTAAGAACATAAATTCCGTCCTTCGTTTTCTGCACGCCCACGCTTACACCGTCGGCGCCCTTTTCCTCGGCAGAAAGAACACCCTCAAGAGAATTTTCGGGGTAAAGGGCTGTATCACCACGGCGGGAGATACACATTATACGGTCTTCCTCACCGTAAAGGGTTTCGTAATATCCGATTTCTGCACCGAGAGAGGGCAGAGGAACTGTAAAAAGCAACATAAAAACAATCAGCAGAGTTAAAGTATTTTTGAATTTTATCGACATAAAAGGACCTTTCGTAGCTAATTATGAATATTATTAATTATATCATAACATAGAATGATTTTTTTATCAATAATTTTTTTATTACTTTTATCTTACAAACAGATAAAAAAAATACCGAAGATCTGCTTTCGCTAAATCTTCGGTAAGCTATTATATTTTTACTTCAACTCTGTCCCCTATTTTCATTTCGTTCTCAGAAATAAAGCAGTCATAAGCCAATATTTTTACACCCTCATTATGTGCTTTTCTGAGCGTATCGGCAAACACTGGGTCGTGAGCCTCATTTGGCGTGAAATAGAGAACATCCTTCATCTGTATGACAAAGAAAACATAAGCCTCATAGCCGTCCTTTATACATTCACAAAGCTCTCTTAAATGCTTACTGCCCCTTTCCGTCGGTGCATCGGGAAAGGATACGACGCCTTCCTTTTCGAGAGTGACACCCTTCACCTCGATAAAGGCCTTTTTATCTGCATATTCCACATAAAAATCAAAACGGGAATTACCGTATTTACATTCGGGCTTAATAAGCTTTATATCACTGAAAAGGCCACCGCTTTTCAAAAACTCTCCTACGGCCTTATTTGGAGACTGGGAATCCATATTGACCATCCGTTCACCCTTTTTGACGGTAACGAGAGAATAAAGATACTTTCTTTCGTCCTTACCGCTGTCTTCCAGCCACACCTCTGCCCCCTCAGTAAGAAGCTCACGGCATCGTCCTGTGTTTTTCACGTGGACTGCAGTTTCTTTTCCGTCAATAATAACCTTTGCCACAAAACGGTTTGGGCGTGAAACAAAGACAGCCTTTTGAATTCTATCATACTTCATTATTATTTACCGCCAAAATACCTTTCAGCAAATCTTACAGTTTCCATGGCATCCTTTGCATAATATGATGCACCTATCATTTCAGCAAATTCCTTTGTGAGAACTGCACCGCCGACAACCGTTGACACATCGGGACATTCCCTTTTAAGAAGAGTAACCGTTTCCTTCATCGCATCGGTGGTTGTAGTCATAAGGGCACTGAGTCCCACAAGAGATGCCTTTTCTTCCTTTGTCCTTTTCACAATTTCTTCGGGAGAAACATCCTTGCCAAGGTCAATCACCTCATAGCCGTAATTTTCAAGAAGCACCTTCACAATGTTTTTGCCGATATCGTGAATATCTCCCTTTACGGTGGCAATTATAAATTTTCCCTTACCCTCGTCTGAGGCCGAAACAAGACTTTTCACAGCGTCAAAGGCACGTGAAGCCGCATCAGCACTCATAAGAAGCTGAGGAAGATACATTTTCTTTTCTTCAAAGCTTTTGCCTACCCTGTCAAGGGCCGGAACAATATATTCATTGATTACTCTCAGAGGCTCTTCCTTTGAAAGAAGCTCCTTGGCTCTCTGTGCCGCCTCATCCTTCATTCCCTTGACGATGGCTCTTATTAAAGGATGCATATCTTCCTTTTCATTTTGCTGAGAGGAAGCCGAAAGAGTCACCGTCTCTTTAACGAGTGAGGAGGCAAAGCCGATATAATCGGCACAGCTTTCATCAATACCCGAAAGGGCACGGAAGGAATAATAGCTTTCCATCATTGCCGCAGAATAAGGATTCATTATCGCACAGTCAAGTCCCGAGGTGAATGCCATTGTAAGAAAATGGGAGTTGACGGTCTCTCTTGACGGAAGACCGAAGGATATATTCGATACGCCGAGGCTTGTTTTTACTCCGAGCTTTTCCTTTATCAGCTTTACCGAATCAAGAGTTATCCTGCCGCTGTTATTATCCGATGAAACGGTCATAGCAAGAGGGTCAACGATAATATCCTTTTTGTCTATGCCGTATTTTTCACATTCATTTATGATTTTTTCTGCTATTGCTACTCTGCCCTCGGCTGTGTCGGGTATGCCGTTTTCGTCAATGGTAAGAGCGATAACCGTACCGCCGTACTTTTTCACCAAGGGAAGGACGGAGTCCATACTCTCTTTTTTTCCGTTGACGGAATTTATAAGAGGCTTGCCGTTATAAACACGCATTGCCTTTTCCATAGCCGTGGCCTTGACCGTATCAATCTGCAAGGGCAGAGAAGAAACAGTCTGCAGCTCCTTTATGCATCTTACAAGCATCGCATCCTCGTCAATTTCGGGAAGTCCCACATTAACATCAAGGATGTGTACCCCTTTTTCCTCCTGCATTATGCCCTCGTTGATTATATAGCTGATGTTGCCGTCACGTAAGGCCTGCTTGAATTTCGATTTTCCCGTGGGATTGATTCTTTCACCAATGAGAACGGGCGCTTTACCGATTTCGACAGCGTGAGTATAAGAGGAAACAAAGGTATAATTCTTTTTTCGGACGGGAGCAAAGGGTATGTCCTTTGTCTTTTCAACGGTTTTTCTTATATATTCGGGAGTTGTACCGCAGCAGCCGCCGATAACAGCTGCACCGATTTTTGCTATCTCTGCCATACAGTCGGAAAATTCCCCGCTGTCAACATCAAAGACAGTTTCACCGTCAACCTTTTTCGGAAGTCCCGCATTAGGGCAAACCATAACGGGAAGAGAGGAAAACTCAACATATTCCCTTACAATATCCACCATCTGGCGTGGACCGAGAGAGCAGTTTATACCGATGGCATCTGCGCCGAGTCCCTCAAGAAGAGCAATCATTGCCTTAGGTGAAGCACCCGTCATAAGCTTACGGCTTTCATCGTAAACATTGCTTACGAAAACGGGTCTGTCCGAATTTTCCTTGACCGCAAGCACAGCCGCCTTCGTTTCATAGCTGTCATTCATTGTCTCGATTATATAAAGGTCAGGCGAATATCTTTCGGCAATTTTTACCGTTTCGGCAAAAGCCTCCACAGCCTTTTCAAAGGGAAGCTCACCCAAAGGCTCAAGAAGCTTGCCCGTTGGTCCCATATCAAAGGCAACAAATGCCTTTTCCTTTTTGCAAAGCTCAACTGCCTTTTTTGCATTACGGAAGGCGGCGGAAATAATCTCTTCGAGGCAATCAAACTTAAAAGGATTTGCACCGAAGGTATTGGTCGAAATAATATCTGACCCTGCATTGAGATATTCGAGATGGATTGCTGTTATGTCCTCGGGACGGGTGATATTCCACATTTCGGGCTTTTCCCCTGCCATGAGGCCTCTCGCCTGCAAAAGGGTGCCGAAGCCGCCGTCAGAATACAGACGCTCTTTATTAAGATAATCTCTTATGTTCATTTTACTTCACTCCAATAAAAGCGGTAACGGATTTTTTAGGTGTCATCATCAATGAGCTGTTGAGTGTGATGCCGAGATTTTTTTCCGCATCAAGAAAAGAAAGCAAATCCCTTTGATATTTGAGGTCTGTGTCACCGTAGCCGAGGCTGAAACGTGGCTTTGTCTCTCTCCCCTCTGAAATCACAGCATTAAGCTTATCGCAAAAGCACTCAATTCCCGAAGAGGCTATGCAGTCGGCAGTCATCAGCTTAAGGTCGGAATAAGAGCCGTATTTAAGCAAAAGACGGTCAACATTGATTCCCGTCGTTGCCGCAAAGACTATTACACTTTTACAGCCATCGAGATTTTTTCTCAGGTCTTTGCTGGAAAAGGTGCAGAAATCAAAGAAAAGCTCATCCCCCTCACCGAAGGAAAGAGAGCTTTCTTTGTAAGCTGCTTTATAATATACATTTTTGCAATATTCACCGAGACATTCACCGTATATCTTTTCAAACTCAGGATTTGAGTAATCCCTAGGAAGTCCCATATAGCGGTGTGCCTCATTTTTATTTACGCATATCCCGTCACCGTCGCAGGTGAAAAGGTATAATTTTCCGTCAATCATAGCCGAATCTTTATTTTATAATATAAGAAATGTTTTCCTTTATCCTTTGTGCCACCTCGGGCTTGTTCATTGTATAAAGATGAACAGCACTCACACCGTTAGCATAAAGGTCAATAATCTGCTCTGTTGCATAGGCGATACCCGCCTGAGCCATCTGTTCGGGTGAGGAGCCGAACTTATCCACGATGCGGACAAAGCGCTGAGGAAGTGCTGTGCCCGAAATGGCGCAGATTCTCTTTATTGATTTTGGATTTGTAACGGGCATAATACCTGCAACAACAGGAACGTTTATCCCCGCTTCCCTTATACGGTAAAGGAAATTATAAAGAACATTATTGTCAAAAAACATCTGGGTTGTAAGAAATTCACAGCCTGCATCAACCTTTTCCTTAAGGTGCTTTATATCCTCAAAGGAGCTTTCGCTTTCAGGATGGCTTTCGGGATAGCAGGCTCCGCCGATACAGAAATGGCCGTATTCCTTTATCTCCCTTGTAAGCTCACTTGCATAGTGATAGTCGAGATTGTCTCTGCTCATTCCCTCGGGAATATCCCCTCTTAAGGAAAGGATGTTTTCTATCCCCTTATCCTTCAGAAGGTCAAGCTGATGCTTTATATCCTCTCTCTTTGAGGAAATACAGCTCAAATGAGCCAAAGCCGGTACACCGTAATTTTTTTGGATATTTTCAGCGATAAAGGCTGTATATTCACTTGTGCCTCCGCCTGCACCATAGGTAACAGACATAAAATCAGGCTTCAACTGAGCAATTTTTTCCGTTGCTCCCTTTACCGCTTCAAAGCTGTCGCTCGTTTTGGGAGGAAAAACCTCCATTGAAAGTAACGGCTTACCACTTCGGATAATATCAATGATTTTCATTTTTATTCCTTCTTTTTCAAGGGCGGTAATTGCCCTTTAGTTTTTAAGAGAGTGCATAGGTGCGGGGATTCTGCCGCCGCGGGCAATAAAATCAACCGACGAAAATTCGTGTACGGGCATTATGGGTGCAGAGCCAAGAAGACCGCCGAACTCGATTATCTCCCCTACCTTTTTACCGACAGCAGGGATAATTCTTACTGCCGTTGTCTTTGTGTTAACCACACCGATAGCCGCCTCGTCAGCAATAATTGCCGAAAGAGTTTCAGCCGATGTGTCACCGGGCACCGCAATCATATCAAGACCGACGGAGCATACGCAGGTCATAGCCTCAAGCTTATCGAGAGTGAGTGCATTTCTGAGAGCTGCCTCAATCATACCCTCGTCTTCACTTACGGGAATGAAAGCACCTGAAAGTCCGCCGACGTGATTACTTGCCATAACACCGCCCTTTTTGACCGCATCATTGAGAAGAGCAAGTGCAGCCGTTGTGCCGTGGGTGCCGCAGACCTCAAGTCCCATCTCTTCAAGGATACGTGCAACGCTGTCACCCTTTTCGGGAGTCGGAGCAAGAGAAAGGTCAACTATACCCGAGGGTACACCGAGCCTTTTGGAGGCCTCGGAAGCCACGAGCTGACCCATTCGGGTTATTTTGAATGCGGTTTTCTTTATCGTTTCAGCCACAACATCAAAGGGCTGACCCTTGCATTTTTTAAGCGCATGATGAACGACACCGGGACCGCTTACGCCGACATTGATTACACATTCAGCCTCACCTACGCCGTGAAATGCACCCGCCATAAAGGGGTTATCCTCAACGGCATTGGCAAAAACAACAAGCTTTGCACAGCCAAAACCGCCTCTGTCAGCGGTCTTGTCGGCGGTTTGCTTGATAATTTCACCCATAAGCTTCACCGCGTCCATATTGATACCAGCCTTTGTGCTTGCAACGGAAACGGAAGAACAGACTCTTTCCGTTTCAGCAAGAGCAGAGGGAATGGATTTAATAAGGTTTATATCTGCCTTTGTCATGCCCTTATGAACAAGAGCAGAAAAACCGCCGATAAAATTGACTCCGCAGGTGTATGCGGCCTTATCCAGAGCCTTTGCGATGGGTGTGTAGTCAGTCTCCTTACAGGCGGCTGCCACAAGAGAAATAGGAGTGACAGATATTCTCTTATTGACGATGGGAATACCGAATTCCTTTTCAATATCCTCGCCTGTTTTAACAAGATCCTTTGCAAGGGTGGTAATTTTGTTATATATCTTTTCTGCCGTCACCTCAACGCTGTCGCTGCAGCAATCAAGAAGTGAAATACCCATTGTGATTGTTCTGACATCAAGATGCTGATTGTCAATCATATCAATGGTGGCTAAAATTTCTTTCTGATTATGCATTGAGAAGTCCTCCCTTATATTCTGTGCATACGGTCGAAGATGTCTTCTCTCTGGATGCGGATGATAAGTCCCATTTCCTTGCCCTTTTCGTCAAGGCTGTCGCTTACCTCGGCAAACGCCTTTTCACATTTTGAAAGGTCAATAAGCATCGTCATTGTAAAAAAATCCTGCATAACAGTCTGGCTGATGTCAAGGATATTGATATTGTTTTCGGAAAGAAGAACACATACTCCTGCAATAATACCGGGACGGTCTTTACCTGTTACTGTGATAATTGCTCTCATAACTGATACCTCATTTACATTTATTTATAATTACACATATTATATTTTAAACATTATAACGGAAAAGTCAAGATTAATTCGTAAATCTGAATTACGGAGTGCCAATCATCAAAAATCAATAAAAAAACAATTAAAACATATTTGGTTTTATTTTCAATTTTTTCTTGACCTTTCATTTCTCTCTTGCTAAAATAAGAAAAAACCTCAAGGAGAAAACATTATGCTTAAAAAAGATACCTTTGCCCCCCGTCCGCCTATGGGCTGGAACAGCTGGGACTGTTACGGCGCGGCAGTAAACGAAGAACAGCTTTTAGGAAACGCTCAGTATGTCGCTGACAATCTCAAGGAATACGGCTGGGAATACATCACCTGCGACATTCAGTGGTATGAGCCGAAGGCTGTGAGCAATTTTTATAACAATTTCACTGAGCTTTGCATGGACGAATATTCCCGTCTAATCCCCGCTGAAAACCGCTTTCCCTCAAGCGCAAACGGCGTAGGCTTCAAGGCTGTTGCCGATAAAATACACGCTATGGGTCTTAAATTCGGTATACACATTATGCGAGGCATCCCCCGTCAGGCAGTTCACGGTAATACAGCTCTCAAGAATACCGATGTCAAGGCAAGAGAAATCGCTCAGGGCTTTTCTCTTTGTCTTTGGAACACGGATATGTACGGTGTTCGCACCTGCGAAGCAGGACAAAAATATTATGACAGCCTTTTCGAGCTTTACGCCTCCTGGGGCGTTGACTTTGTAAAGGTTGACGATATCGCCAACACCGAATTCAAGCCTCACGATCCCTACAGCGCAAGGGAAGAAATCGAAATGATAAGAAGGGCTATCGATAATTGCGGAAGAGCTATGGTGCTTTCTCTTTCACCGGGCCCCGCAGTAATAAACGAAGCCTTCCACCTTTCACAGAATGCAAATATGTGGCGAATGACGGGTGACTTCTGGGATCATTGGGACAAGCTTTACGGTATGTTTGAAAGATGCGAAAAATGGGCCCCCCATGTAAAGGAAGGCTGCTGGCCCGATTGCGATATGCTTCCCCTCGGCAAAATAAGCAAAAACTGCTCTTGCCTCGGTGACAGAGACAGATATACAAACTTCACTCCCGACGAGCAGAAAACTATGCTTACCCTTTGGTCAGTTTTCCGTTCACCTCTCATTTTAGGCGGTGAGCTTCGTGAAAACAGAAAGGAAGACCTTGAGGTTATCACAAACAGAGATATACTTGAAATCAATCAATATTCCTCTCATAACAAACAGCTTGTAAGAAGCCGTAATGAAGCAATATGGTACTGCAAGGATAAAGACGGCAAGGATATAGTTGCCCTCTTTAATCTCTCGGCGGAAGAAAGAGAAATATCTCTCGACCTTGCAAAACACGGCATAGAAGGCTCCTTTACTGCAACGGAGCTGTGGACAAAGGAAAAGGACGGCTTCGAAAAAGAAATCCGCTGCACCGTAAGACCTCACGCAGTTAAAATTTACAGACTTGAAAAATAAACCGGCAAAAAAAGAGCAATCTCGGTTGGATAACCTTGAGATTGCTCTTAATTTTTATGGAACAACTTTTATTCTGCAGGAGGCTACCCTTCTTCCGTCCTCGGTCAATACTCTTATATAAGTAACACCTTCGGCCAGGGTAAGCACTCTTCCGTTAGCTGAAACTGTGGCAACCTTTTCGTTGGTTGATTCCCATATAAGCCTCTGATTGCTTGCATTATGAGGTGCTACGGTGGCAACGAGATTAAAGGCTGTACCGATATTTGCTTCTTCGGATTTTTTATCGAGGGTTACGCCCGTAACTCTTACACTCTGGTTGATAACCACGGTACAATCCGCTCTGAACTTTCCGTCGTCGGTAACGCAGGTAATCACTGCCGTACCCTTTTTGATGCCTGTCACAACACCCGTCGCGGAAACCTTTGCAACAGCCTCGTCGGAGGATGACCAGGTCACCTTTTTATTCGAGGGATTGGCAGGGGTGAACACGGGAGAAACCGTAACGGTACCGCCCGTATAGGTTGTGGCTGTTTTCTTGTTGAGCTTAAAGGCCGTTATCTTTATCTCCTGAACCTTTACTCTGCAGGAGGCGACTATCTTTCCGTCAACGGATGTGGCGGTGATTGTTGCAACCTTGCCGAGTCTTACGCCCGTTACCTTACCCTTTGAATTAACCTTTACAAAATCGGGATGGCTTGATGCCCATTTGATTTTTTTATTCGTTGCGTTTGCAGGTGAAATATGAGCCTTAAGCTGAAGAGTGCCGTTATGCTTTACGGTGTACATCTTTTCACCGAAAAGCACCTTTTTGACCTTTACCTTTTTGATTTTGACGGTGCATTTTACTGTCTTGCCCGTTTGCTTGCTTTTGCAGGAAATGGTAGCTGTACCCGGCTTGATACCCTTTACGACACCCTTTGAGGAAACAGTTGCAACCTCTGTGTTGCTTGACTTCCACACAAGATCCTTATTTGAAGCGTTGGAGGGTGAGAAGATAGCTTTAAGGGTATATGTCTTTCCGTCGTTTATGGTTACGGAGGATTTGTTGAGCTTAAAGGATTTCAGTGCAACATATCTTTTGACCGTTACCTTGCAGGTATCGGTATAGCCGCCGCTCTTTGTCTTAACCTTGATGATGGCTGTACCGGGATTCTTTGCAGTAATTTTGCCGCTTTTTGAAACTGTGGCAACCTTCTTATTTGATGAAGACCAGGTAACCTTTTTGTTTGTTGCATCTGAAGGCAGTACCTCGGCCTTGAGGGTTTTTGTCGCACCGACATAAAGGGTAAGCTTGCTTGTGGGAAGCTCAACACCCTTTGTTTTAATTGTAACATTGACGATACATCCGGCATTAACTCCCGGGTTGTCAACGGATTTACAGGTAATTACTACAGTACCGGGCTTGAGAGCTGTCACCCTGCCGTTTTTATCAACCTTTGCAATCTTGCTGTTTGAGGAAATCCAGGTAACCTCGGGATAAGTTGCTTTGGCAGGGCTTACGGAATGAACAAGCTTGAAGGAGGTACCGACATTTCTTGTCGTTTCGTCATAATTGAGATAAATTGCCTGAACCTGAATCTTTTTGTTTACCTTTACGGAGAAGGTGGCTTTGATATTTGCGTCAGAGGCCGTTTTTGCCGTAATGACTGCAGTACCGTTACCCGTTGCTGTTACAAGTCCCTTTGAGTCAACGGTGGCAACCTTTTCATTTGAGGAAGACCAGATTACGGTTTTGTCGCTTACGTCCGAAGGGTAAACCGTTGCGGTAAGCTGCTTTTTCTCTCTGGGATAAATTGCTGCCGTACTGCCGCTTATTTTAACTGATGTAGGTTTAACCTTTACTGTTATTTCGCAAACGGCGACAAGCTGTCTTCCGCCGTAGCCCTTTTCTGCAGTTTTGACGGTAATTGTGGCAGTGCCCCCTGCCTTGGCTATAATATTGCCCTTTGAGTCAATATCAACAACACTGCTGTTTGAGCTTGTGCCCCAGATTACTCCCTGGGGAGCAGAGGCGGGAGAAACCTTGGCAGTAAGCTTTCTTGTTTCACCCTTATATACCGTTATCGCAGGCTCAATAACAAGGCTTACCGGCTTCGGATTATCATCGGCACCGATAAGAGCCAGAGGAATTGCTTCAGCCCACTTTCTTTGAAGAACTGTCGACGGATTAAGACCGTCAACGGTAAAATCGGGAAGGAGCGCGCTGGAATCAAGATTATTTTCAGAGAAGGAATTGAAATTAAGGTATCCGTCGTGAAGAGTGGTGCTTGCGAGCCAGTCGTTGACGTCCAGAGCAATCTGCCAATCTTTTTTTCTTTCGGCGGCAGTACGCTTATATTGGGGACCCATACTCAGCTCTGCGCCGCTGTAGGCACCCCAGGGTGTTATTCCTATAACGATTACCTCAATACCCTTTTTCTCGCAAAATTCAAATATTTCCTTATAGCCGCCAATTAGCTCCTGAGCGGTGGGTTGCTTTGCATCCTTTATGTTACTGCATACGGGATGAATAATATCATTGGCGCCGGCTTTGATTATTACATATCTGACATTTTTGTCATAGCCTTCAAGACCGACAATATCTCTTTCCTTTCTTTCGAGAAGGGATTCGCCGTAAATGAGAGAGCCGTAGCCGAGGCCTTCACCCATAAGACGGTTTCCGATAAGTCCCTTTGATGAAATGCCGACATTGGTTACACCGATTTCCTTAAGTCTTTCATAAAGATAAAAAGGAATATCATTGGCAACGGTCGAATCACCGATAACAACAACGGAATATGCATCATCGTCGGGATTAAGCACCTCGATGTCGGTTATAACGGGAACAATAGCAATTCTTCCGTCAGCGATGGGCACCTCGAGAGAGCCCTGACCAATAATTGTTCCGAGAAGATTATCAAGCAGATCGTAAACCCATTTTTCCTCGAGCTCAAAATCCGTAAGAATATTGAAGTTTTCAGCTTCAATAAGATCTGTGCCGCTACCCTCAAAAGGCATTTTAAGGAAGGTATGGCCGCCTGTAAGACCCATCGTGCGTACTTCCATAAATTCTCTCAGGAAAATGGAAACGGCTATATCCTGCTCGGCGGTGACGCTGAAGGGAATTTCGTCGGAATAGACCTCTTTACCCGCCGGAACGGTAACATAGCTGTAGCCGGAAAAGGTAATGGGCATTACGCTTGTTTTATCAATACCCGATGCACCCTTTGTTTTGTCACTCAGGGCAATATTTGCACGGTCGATAATAAGATCTTCCTTACCGTAATAGTTGGAAAATCTGATTCTCACCTTACTGCCCGATGCTGTTGGGGTAATAATAGTTCTTGTTGCCACATTCTGGACAACGGGAGAAATAGCCTCGTAGCCGTCAATGCCCATTTCCGTCGCGGCGGTGCTCCAGCTCGTGATCCACTTGCCCTCATCGGCAGCCGATGAAGTGAAGGTGAAAAGACAAAGAGCACAGATTACTGCGGCTATCACAGCAAAAATGTCTTTAATTTTCTTCATAGTATCAATCCTTCCCGTTAATAAATTAAATTCAGATTGTAACGATTTATTTTTTCTTCATTTCAGCCAATTTCTTCTGCTGTTCCTGTTTTCTCTTTATTCTTGCCTGAATGGCCTTCTTTTGTCTCTCTCTTTTTTTGTAGGTGTTATAGCTCATAACCAGATAACCGATACATCCGGCAGCAGCAAGAGCCACAAGAGCAATGAACAGCCAGGAGGTCATAATTGATCTTATTGTTGTCATTATAAGTCCCGTAAGACTCAACGACACATCCGTCGCCGCAACAAGATTGATTTTTGCCAGAACCTGACCGGCATAAAGGATGTTCGCCTGGCCGATTATGTCCCCCGCCTTTACGGGTGCCTTTACCTTTTCGGGTACTGTTCCCTCGACTATCTCAAAGAGAACGGAGGCTGTGGTAGCATTGGCGGGAACAAGAGCTGAGGTTTCCTTTTCGGGTACAAGACGGAGCTTGTCTGTGCCCTTACCCGAGGTAACCTCAACGAGAGCTACGTGCTGTGTCGGAGAAGCAACCACACGGTAACGGATATTCTCATACACCCAATTGAGCATCTTTTTTGCATCAGTCATACAGGTGTTTTCATCGACTCCGTCATTGTCAATATCCTTGAGCTTTCCGCCTAAAACAACCGTAAGATAGGAATAACCGTCCTTTGAGGAAACGACAGCGATACACTCGCCTGCTCTGTCGGTCATTGTCTGCTTTCCGCCCGTTACCGAGGAATGGTAATAGTCGGAAATGGTTGCATTAATCATTTTGTTGCTTGCATTATAGGTTCTCTCATCATTAAGAGAGGTTTTCTTAAGAGTAACGCTTGAAGCTGAAAAGGCCTCCACAAATACGGGATAGTTAAGAGCATATCTGAGCATCTTTGCAATATCCTTAGCTGTGGTATACTGACCGTCCTCATCAAAGCCGTGGATATTTTTGACCACAGTAGAGGTAAGGCCGATTTTTTCGGCTGTTGTCTGCATTTCTTTAATAAAGCCCTCAAGAGAGCCGGAAATTTCATAGGCGATGATGCTTGCCGCATCGTTTGCGCTATAGACAATAAGACAGTCAATAAGCTCTCTTTTACTCACCTTTTCCCCTGCTTTATAAAGAGCTGTTCTTATACCATAGCCGTATTCCACAAGAGAAAGATTTTTCTTTGTTACAGTAATTTTTTCGTCAAGCTCAGGCCATTTTTCGATTGCCGTAACGGCAGCAAGGATTTTTACAAAAGCCGCTGCAGGAACCTTCTTTTGAGAGTTACGCTCAAAGAAGGCCGTTTCCTCGTCGAGGCTTTCCATATAATAGACATCGGATTTAAGCTTTGAGGTAACGGTACCCGAATCAAAAACCGCACCGACAGGTAGCATAACACTAAGAATTATAAGTAAAACAGCAAGAAGAGCTGTGAGCTTTTTCATTTTTAACACCCCAAATGTAAATTTTTTGAAATTTTCCTTTTATGTTTGCAATATATCAAAAGATATGGTAGAATATTGACTGTAGTTATACACTGTACATTATAACAAAAAGAAATTAAAATGTATATACCTTTATTTCAATTCTTATCAACTTTAAAATAAAATTAACTTTTATATTATACAGAGAATAAAAGAAAGGACTGCCTACGGCTAAAGGAAAGATAAATGATTTACGTTACAGGTGATACCCACGGCATAGCCTCACGCTTCGATGATCCGAGGCTCAAAAAATTAGGCAGAGGCGACACGCTCATCGTCTGCGGTGATTTCGGCTTTATATGGAACGGCTCAAAGGAAGAAATGAGTGTGCTTAAAAAGCTCAGCAAAAAGAAATATAATATATGCTTCGTTGACGGCACCCACGAAAATTTCGAAATGCTTTCGAAGCTTAAAATCAAAAAGTGGAACGGCGGAAAGGTGCATCATATTGCCGCAAATATCTTTCATCTTATGAGAGGTCAGGTCTTTAACATTGAAGGTACAAAGATTTTCACCATGGGCGGCGGAGAAAGTCCCGATATCGACATCCGCTTCGAAATGAACACCTGGTCAGATATGGAAATTCCCACCCGTGAAGAGCTTGTTGAGGGCGTTGACAATTTGCAGAAATACGGCGGAAAGGTTGACCTAATCATCACTCACGAGCCCCCTGCAAAAATTAAGGACTTCCTTATGCTTCACACAGGAAGCGACGCCAGCATAACGGCAATCAACACCTATCTCGAGGACGTAAGCCGTATATGTGAATTCAGCCATTGGTACTTCGGCTCACTTCATCTCGACAAATTCATTTCTACCACTCACATTTCTGTTTTCAACAACATTATCAATGCGAAAACCGGTGAAATAGTAAAGAGATAAAAAGGTCAAAAAATAAAGCCATTGTAGAGCATTACTGCTTTTACAATGGCTTTTTACTATGTTTATTTACTTCTTAAAACTCTTCTTAAAAGCTTGCCGTTGAAGGAACGGGGTATAAGGTCAATCTCCTCAATAACGGAGGGCACCTTGTAGGGCTCAAGCTCGGAAGCGATATGGCTTCTGATTTCTGCCGAATCAAAGGTGCAGCCCTTTTTCATCTGGACAAAAAGCTTCGGAGTGTTACCCTTGAGAGCATCGGGAATACCGATACAGCCGCAATCAGCCACACAGTCGAGCTTTTTAACAACATCCTCGATTTCATCGGGTGAAACCTTATTGCCGCCGACATTGATAACATCACCCTTTCTTCCTAAAAGGATGATATCGCCGTCCTCATCAAAATAGGACTCGTCATTGGAATAAATTCCGCCCTCATACATAACCTTTGCCGTCTCTTCCTCGTCCTTCCAGTAGCCCTTCATATTCATTTTGCCGAAAGAAGCGAGAAGTCCCGTATTGTCCTCTGTGGCATCGATTTCATTTCTGTCCTCGTCAACAATAACGATTTTAGCATTATAGGCAGGCTTACCGATGCATTTCGGCTTATCCTTGCCGTCGTTGAAATCGTAAATGCAGATACATCCGCTTTCCGTACTGCCATAGAAATTATAAAGATGGGTTTCGGGAAGAAGTGTACGGATTGTTTCTTTATCTATATCCGAAAGAGGGGCAGAGCCGAACTGAATATAGCGCATAACATCCTTATATTCGGAAAACTTATTTCGGGAAAGCTTGAGAAGAACCGTAAGAGCTGTGGGCACAAGGTCCATGGAGTTGACACCATACTTATCCATCATGGCAAAAAAGCCCATAACATTCATAACACCTGTAGCAAGGACAACAGTAGCACCCTTGACCATATTGGCGTAATATCTTCTCAGACCGTGAGAATGGTTGAGGGGTGAAGGAATCATTTCAACGTTATCCTCTTCCATTTCAACGCCGTACATAACGTTTTCAGCAAGAGCGATATTATTTCCGTTGGTGATGATGATGCCCTTTTCCTTGCCCGTGGTACCGGTGCTGAAAAGAAGCTCACAGACTGTATCTGCGTCATAAAACTCATAAGAAACGGTCTGTGCCTTTTCTTTTGCAGCGTCAGTAAGAGAAGACAAAGAAAGATGCTTTATATCTCCGCTTTCCTGCTCCTTGAGAGAAATTGCAAGAGCTGCCTCGGCAGTTTCAGCAATTCTGAGAGTTTTGTCCCAGGCACAGTTGCGCTCAACGGGAACAAATACAGCGCCGATAAGCTGAACTGCAAGAGCTGTGGCAAGGAAGTCGATTGTCTGTGAAGCCTCGATAACAACCTTGTCGTCTTTTTTTACGCCCATTGAGCTGAGCTCTGCAGCAATATTTATTATGAGAGCCTTGTACTCGCCGTAGGTTACGCTGCCCTTTTCGTCGGCAAGACAGATTTTATCCTTTTTTGTTTCGGCGTGTGAAAAAACTGCCTGAACAACTGAACTGAACATTTTAAATTCCTCCGAATCAGGTTGTGCTGAATGCCGGCCAGTAAGTTAAAAGAAGATAGGCCGTAATGCTCATAAGTGCGATAACGATAACTGTTATACCGATACCCTCTTTGAGCATAAACTTCGGCTTGAGTCCGTAGCCGACGGGAATGGCACGGATAGATGTGGGAAGCATATAGGAAAGATTTACACCGATGGAAGCGATATAAACATAAGGAATAGGATCCTTACCCATACCGTTTACGATACTGATAACAATGGGAATTGCAACAGCAGCCGTTGCAGTGTTGCTTGTAACGTCGGAAAGAAGAAGAGTTACAGTAACGATAATGAGTACCGTAAGGAAGCCGCCGTCAAGGTTCATTGAAGAAACAAGAGTACCGATATTTTCTGCGGCACCGCTCTTATTGATAAGAGTTCCGAGAGCAAGACCTCCGGCAAAGATATAGATAAGCTCCCATAGTATTTTACCCTGAGTATGCTTCCATTTCATAAGTCTTTCGCCGTCCTTCTTTTTGACAAAGAAGGAAAGAATTGCGCAGGTAATAAATACATAAGCAGGCTTAAGACCGGGAAGGATACCCTGATAAAGCTGACGGGTGAAGGAAAGCACCGTAGCAACAACGAAAAGAAGGAAAGAAATAATCTCTTCCTTTGTCATTTTGGGCATTTCTTTGTAAACAGAAACAAAGTATTCCTTTGAGCCGGCAATACGCTCGCCTTTTTTGCAGTGTCTTATAACAAGGTAAAGAACATTGCTTACAACGAGAACAAGCATAATGGGAAGGAAGCGTACTACCCAGGAGGTATACATAAATTCTTCGCCTGTAAGCTCCTCAATATATTCAACGGTAACAAGGTTCATTGCACCGCCGAGAGGTGTGGCAAGGCCGCCGACACCTGCGCCGTAAGCGATGGTAAGAAGAATAAGAGAGCCGTTTTTGCTTTCGCCTATATCCTCTTCACCGATGAATTTGAGCATTGATACTGCAATAGGTGTGATTGTGGCACAGACAACCGCATTGGGAAGAACAGCTGAAAGCGCCGTGGAAAGAATAAACCAGAATATAATCTGTGTGCTGAGGTTACCGCCTACAAGAGAGAGACATTTAGCCGCAATTCTTCTGTCGAGACCGGTAATTTCCCAGGAAACAACAAGAATGGAGGCACCCAGAAGAAGCATAATGGTTTCAGATGAATAGTTTGATATTACAGCTGACATATCAACGAAGTTGAATATGGCATTGGCCGCAATAGGCAAAAATGCAGTTACTGCATAGTCAACAGGGCCTGTAACCCACCACAGAGCCATCCATAAAACCATACCTATGGAGCCTCTTGCTGCAGCGGTGGTAAAAATTTCTGCGGGCAGTAATAAATAGCAAAGCAGGAACAGAACCGGGCCGAGTATGATAGATACAAGCTTTTTACTGTTTTTCATTTTTTACATCAACTCCTCAATCATTTCCCACATATTTTCAGCGGACTGGAAATATGAAGGCTGGATGTATTCCATTGTTACGGAAATATCAAAACGGTCTTCGATAACGGAAATGAGTGTTACCATAGCGACGGAATCAAGGATACCGTCATCAATAAGGCTCTTTTCCTTTTCGAAATCAATGTCGGGATATGTCTCCTTTAATAAGCTTAAAAGTTCATCCATTGTTTTTTACTCCTTTTGACAAAATTTTAATAACAATGTATTTTACCATAAACGAGAAAACTTTTCAATATTTCAAAAATAAAAATATATAAAGAAATCCCGCTTACCTTGTATATTCTAAACAAAAATGTGTAAAGATAGTGAAAAAGACAATCAGGTGAAAGTATTTTATGAAAAAACAAAGCAAAATTTACCGTGGCTACAGAGCTGCAATTGCCTTAATTCTGGTTTTCACAGTTCTTATTTTTGCCTCTTATGTAAAGAAAGAGGATACGGGAGCAATTCACACCCTTTCAAAATTAGGCTCACGGGGCAACGAAGTAAGACAGATACAGAAAAAGCTCAGAGAGCTCGGCTATTACAGCGGCAGCGTTGACGGAATTTACGGTACCGGCACCCAAAAGGCCGTAAGAAGCTTTCAGAAAAATTGCGGCATCACTGCCGACGGCATTGCAGGTCCGAAAACTCTCAGATATTTGGGTCTTTCCTCCTCCTCGACGGGCTCATCGGGGAAATATTCAAGCAGTGATATCAACCTTCTGGCAAAGCTTATTGCCGCCGAGGCAAGAGGCGAAAGCTACACCGGTCAGGTAGCTGTCGGTGCCGTGGTGCTCAACAGAGTTTCACATTCCTCCTTTCCTGATACGGTGGCAGGTGTCATATATCAGAAGGGCGCCTTTTCCTGCGTCAATGACAGCAACTGGAGCGTCTCACCCAACGCAACATCGCTGAAGGCGGCAAGAGACTGTATTAACGGCTGGGACCCCAGCGGCGGAGCAATTTATTATTATAACCCGGCAAAGACAAACAACAGCTTTATGTTTTCCCGTCCGGTGATTACCACCATCGGCAGACACGTATTTTGCAGATAAGAAAATATTCCCTTTCCCTTTAACAATATCTTCCTGTTCTCTTGACATTGCGCACCGCGAAATGTTATCATTAAGGAAATATAAATTAAGGGGAGATATTATGAAGTTACCCGCATATCCCATAAGCACAATTGACCCTCATTTCAGCATCTGGTCAAGAACTGACACGCTGAATGAGAGTGATACATATCTTTGGTGCGGTATTAAAAAGAGAATTACCGGCACAGTCAGCTTTGACGGTAAAATTTACCGCTTTTTAGGTCTCGGAAGAGAGGATATAATCGAACAGAAGGAAATTAAAATCACACCCTTCGTCAGCGAATATCTTTTTGAGAACGATGCTTTTTCTCTTACCTTCCGCACATGGACTCCCTTCCTTTTCGATGACTTCCACATTATGTCTGCACCCGTTTCCTATCTCGAGTGCGACGTGAAGGCTAACGACGGAAAAGAACACCGTGTTTCCGTTGAGTTCAAGGCATACGACGAGCTTTGTCTCGGCAAAAGGAAAAGGCAGATTACCAAATACACTATGACCGTCGAAGGCAGAAGAGTCGTCAGAATGGGTCTTACAAGCCAGATTCCTCTCAACGATTCCGGTGACACCTACGCTCCCGACTGGGGCTATGTAAGTCTTTGTGGCGAAAAGGTAAACGCCTGCCAGGAGGGCATCGCCGCAAGCGCAGAAAAAAGAGCAGCAGAAGCCTGCTTCAGCTTCGTTCTCGCCTATGACGACGTTTATTCCATAAACTATTTCGGTCAGAAGCTTCCGGGTCTTTGGACCGAAAGATTTGTTGATATTGAAGAAGCCATCGGCTTTGCAATGACAGAAAGGAACAGCCTCTTTGAAAGAATAAGAAAGCAGGAGGAAAAAATTCTTTCCGACAGCGAAAAATTCGGTGAGGATTACCAAAAGATTCTTTCCGCCGCCGCAAGACAGGTTATGGCAGGCCACAAGCTCGTAAGAAACAACGAGGGTCAGCTCCTTTATCTTTCAAAGGAATGTCACTCAAACGGCTGTATCAACACCGTTGACGTTTCATACCCTGCTATGCCCATGTATCTTCTTTACTGTCCCGAGCTTATCCGTGCTATGGTAGTGGGTATTTTCCATTTCGCTTCAATGCCCTTATGGAAGGAAGAATTCGCTCCTCACGATATCGGCAGATATCCCCTTGCCTGCGGTCAGGTTTATGCCCTTGCCCCCGCACACCATCTTCTCCCTCACAAAATCGGCTACAAGAGAGTTTATAAAAACCCCTCTCTCGGCCTTTATATGCCCGATTTCCAGATGCCCGTCGAGGAATGCGGTAATATGATTATCCTTTGCTATAACTACTACCGTATGACCAAGGATACCACACTTATAAGCGATAATTTCGACCTTCTCGAAAAATGGGCACAGTATCTCAAAAAGGCCGGTGTTGTTCTTTCAAGAGAGCTTTGCACCGACGACTTTGCGGGTCACAGCGTAAAGAATGTCAACCTTGCCATCAAGGGTATTATGGGTCTTGCCTGCTTCGGTAAAATATGCGACGCATTAGGTAAGGAAAACCCCTATACCGAGCTTTCCAAGGAATATGCGGATCAGCTTGTTTCCGAATGTGCAACAACCGAAAGTTTCCTCCCCTTCTCTATCGGTAAAAACGAGACCTGGAGCCTTAAGTATAACCTTGTATGGGATAAGATTTTCCGCTTCGGTCTTTTCAAGCAAGAGCTTTATCAGGGCGAAAGCGACAAATATAAGGCTGAGCTTAATGAATACGGTGTTCCCCTTGATTACAGAAAGGAATTCACCAAAACTGACTGGATGCTCTGGGCAGCCTGTCTTGACAGCACCGACGAAAACATAAGACTTTTCTCGGAAAGAATCGTTAAATATCTCGCTGACACAAAAGACAGAAACTGCTTCAGCGACTGGATTGAAACAAAGAAGCCCAAGCAAAGCGGCTTTGACCACAGAACAGTTCAGGCAGGCTTATGGATGCCCGTTTTGATGGACAGATATATGAATGAATAAAAAAGCTCCCGACATTAAAAATGTCGGGATTCTTTTATTTAACTATGTAATTCACTACCCTTTCAGAATTCTTTGTGTCAACGAAGCTGAAATTCTTTTCCTTGAAAAGCTGATTTCTCTCTTTACAGAAATCCTTTTTTATTCCTTCGGCCAAATTACCGAAATCCTTACACACCGTACCGGGCACAAAGGATTCATAATCGAAATAAAAGTCTCTTCTTTCCCTGTACCATTCAAGGTCGGGACAGTAAAAAACAATCTTTTTGTCAAGGACACAAAAATCCATACAGATTGAAGAATAGTCCGTAATAAGCACATCCGAGGCAAGCACAAGCTCTCTTACATCCTCATAATCCGTAACATCTGTCACAGTCTGTGTATCCACAGCGGCAGAATGCACCTGAGGGTGCAGACGGACAAAAAGAGCATATTCTTCGCCCAATTCACCGAGAAGCTTACGTCCATCAAAGCCATCAAGAAGCACTTTATCCTTTTCTGCGTCATCCCTGAAGGTAGGCGCATAGAGGATTATTTTTTTGCCCCTTGCCTGCGGATAAAGAGACAAAACCTTCTCCTTAGCTTTTTCAGCGTTAGCCTTTGTCAGAAGATAGTCGAGTCTCGGCGCACCTAAGGGAAGAACCTTTTCCTCGTCAATTCCGAAGGCCTCGGAATAAATTTTTCTCACTCCCTCGGATGAACAGACAACATAGCTGAGCTTTTTGTTGGCGGCGATTTCTCTTTTTCTTAAATCCTCAGGCTGAGGAATATGAAGACCGAACTTTTTGAAGGCGCCCTCACCGTGCCACAGCTGGGTTATAACTGTTTCCCCTCGGAACCTGAGCTTTCCCATAGGCATAAAATTGTCGTTCAGAAAAACATATTTACTCGCGGCTAAAAGTCTTGACTTGACCAGGAAAAAGCTGAGCACTCTCAGAGGCTTACGGGGTGAAAGGTCCTCACGGGTGATAAGAACAAAGTCATATCTCCCCTCTTTTTTCATATACTCGTAAACACAGCCGAGTGAATCTCTGAAATTTTCATTATGCATTGAGATAAACGCCACTCTGTTTTTCTTCACGGGAAATAAAAAGACGCTTATATTAAAAAGAACGGCATAAATATTATAAAGCAGTTTTTTCATCTCAGAATTTGATTCCCCATTTCAGGAAGTATTTGAGTATTGACTGAATATGGATAAGCAACAGCTTTTTACTGTGCTTGCTTTCTCTTTCCCAAAGGTGATAAACCGTTGCCATAGGATAATGGAGAGCCTTGCATTTTTCCGATACTCTTCTTGCTATATCGCAATCCTCGAGATACATAAAGAATCTTTCGTCAAAGCCGCCGATTTCCTTAAAAATCTCTGTACGGAAAAACATAAAGCAGCCCGTTGCATTGGTTATGGGATAGGGCTTGTCCTCGGGCATATCGAGCATACAGTATTCGGTCATAAGCCTTCCTGCAGGCTTTTCCTTATCATAAAGGCGGTGGGCACCCAAGTATCTTACGGTGGGATTTCTCTTTGCCAAAAGCTGTTTGGTGCCGTCCTCAAAACGGATATCGGGTGAAAGCAGTCCGATTTCCTCATCCTCGTCAGCATAACGGCAAAGCTCGGTGATAACATCCTCTTTAAGAAGAATGTCGGGATTGATTACAACGTGATATTTTGAGGTAAGGAAGGGCAAAATTTTGTTATGCCCAGCACCGAAGCCGTCGTTGCTTTTCGGCTCGACAACCACAACCTCAGGAAAGCTTTCCTTTATGAAATCGGCTGTGCCGTCGGTTGAAGCATTGTCAACAACATAAAGAGTAAAGGGTACTCCCTTTGTATTTTCAAGAACAGAGGTTATTGTGGCGGCAATTTTATCCCTGCTGTTATAGGTTACAATACAGCCGCTTACGGTATAGTTTTCCATTTTATCCTCTCCTTATCTTTTGAGTATAACTCGTTTGTAAAGCTTTGAAATGAGATATCTTCTCCATTCCATTTTCTGTCTGAAGGTGGTTTTGCCTCCCGTTACGTTCCCCCCGTGGACACGGTAATAAATAAGAGGCAAATCAAGGAATTTGACCTTGCCGTAAATTTCACCTAAAATACCTATCCATTGGTCGTGCATAGGAATACTGCGGGGCATGGGCATAATCTTTTTAAGAAGCTTACGGTCAAAGGCCATACAGCAGCCCATATAGGAATTTTTAAAAATATTACGGATGACACCCTTTTTGCTGCCCCTCTTTTCAAAAAAGGAATATTCGGTAATATTGAGCTCTCCGTCAGTGACATAGGCATTATGAAGAACAAGGTCATAGCCCTCGTCAAAGGTCTCCATTACTCTTTTTACCTTGTCGGGAAGCCAGACATCATCCTGGTCGCAAAGAAAAATCTTATCGCCCTTACAGTAGCGTATGGCATTGACAAAATTGGAAACAACGCCCTTGCTTTTGCCTTCAACCCATACAACACGGCTATCCTCAGCAGCTATTTTCTTTACTATCTTTTCCGTCATTCCGCCCGGTCTGTCGTCAGAGACAATTATTTCATCGTCGTGAGACAGCTGAGGAAGAATTGAACGGATTTGCTCTTCAATATATTTTTCGCCCTTATAGGCGGCAAGTGCAACGGAAATCATAAATTATCCTCCATCACTCAATACATTCATTAAATTTAAGTATAGCACTAAAGAGAAAATTTTACAATAGGAAAAGGTCACTCCGAAAGGAAAAACGAAGTGACCTTATATTATTTATGCTCAAAAAATTTAATTTTATCCGTTACCTCAAGTCCGAGTCCCGAAAGAAAAAGCTTCGCTCTTTCATAAAGCTCGGTTTCACCGTAAGCCTCGGGAGTATGAGCATCGACGCCGATAACCGTCAAAGGCTTATACTCTGCCGCTATTTTCCAGAAGGAGGGATGGGGATAACCGGGCTTTCTGTCGTTGATTCCGTGCTTGAGACCGAGCAGATTATATTCAAGGGGAGTTTTTGTTTCAACAGCCTTTTCGATTATTGCACGGGAAATCTCTTCGCACTTTTCGTCAAATTCACCGTAGCCTCTCATAAAAATGTCGGGATGGGCAATATAAGCGAAAATACCCTCGTCAAGAGCCTGCAGAATATCATTTTTGAATATTTCAAGGTCAGATTTCAGGGAAAGATTTCCGTTATATTCACTGCCCGGCTCATCGCCGCTGAAATGGTGGCCGCAGATAACATAATCAATTTTGTACTCCTGAATTTTTTCTCTCAGCCAGGGCATATACTTCGGAAAGTATTCACATTCAAGGCCGAGCTTTATGCTGATTTTATCCTTATACTTCTCTCTTAATTCCTTGACGCTGTTGCAGTAGGCTTCAAGCTCCCTTTCGTGCATACGCATATGGGAAACAAAGCCTCCCTCAAAGGGCCAGGGACTGTGGTCGGCAAAGCCGATTTCATCAAAGCCCTCATTTATTGCCGACAAAACAAACTCTTCGTCAGCACCGAGAGCGTGAAAGCATCTTTCAGTATGTGTGTGGTAATTATATTTCATTTTTTCACCCCATAACACTCTTGACGTGCATTATCATTGAAGTAAGAATGGCTGATTCGTCAGGATTGAAATATTCCGAATGCAGACATTGCTCGCATTCACAGCCTATATGATAAAAACAGCCCTTTGCTTTTTCGAGATAATAGCCGAAGTCCTCGGTGGTCATAAGAGGAAGAGTACCGACGGTGACATTTTCTTTGCCGAGAATTTCTCTTGCACAGCTTTCGATATATGCAGTTTTTTCATCGTCATTTACTATGCCCGGGTAGCTTTCGATTATTCTTACCTCAGCCTCTGCACCCATAGCTTTTGCAATTCCTTCGGCAGTTTCCTTTATTCTCTTACGCAAAAACATACGGGTCTCATTACCGAGAGAACGTGTGACACCTGTCATAGAGCAGGTGCCTGCGCCTGTGTTTCTGAAGGAGCCGCCGTTAATGGTGCCGATGGTTATGACTGCACTGTCGGTGGGATTGATTTCCCTTGAAACAAGTCCCTGCAAGGCAGTTACGATATGTGCGCCGACGAGAATTGCATCGGTGCCCTTATGAGGCTCGGCACAATGAGCTGAAACACCCTTTACATCAATTTCTATTATATCAGAAGCGGCATAAAACTTGCCGTATTTCACAAAGACACTTCCGCTTCTCAGCTCAGGTCTTATATGAATACCGTAAACCTCGTCAACACCCTTCATTGCACCCTTTTCAATAAGCCTCTCGGCTCCTCCGTCACCTTCCTCGTCGGGCTGGAAGATAAGCCTTACGGTGCCCTTAATCTCCTTTTTCAAAGAAGACAGCACCTTCGCCGCACCTAAAAGAGACGCTGTATGGATATCGTGGCCGCAGGCGTGCATTACTCCCTCGTTTTCCGAGGAAAAGAAAAGATTTGTCTTTTCTGTAACGGCGAGAGCGTCAATATCCGCACGCAATGCAACGGTTTTACCCTCTGATTCACCCTTTAAAGTGGCAACAACACCTGTTGAAAGCAATCTTTCACAGGTGTAGCCCCATTTTTCAAGATATGAAAATATCAGCTCCGTTGTACGGTATTCTTTGTTACCTCTTTCGGGATACTGATGAAGCTTACGCCTTATATCACGGGCAAGAGGATAAATTTCCTCACAAAGGGAAATTATTTTTTCGTCAGTCATTTTCAATCATCCTAAAATATTATCCATATTATAGAAGCCTGCATCCTGTGAAACAAGATATTCGGCGGCGGAAATTGCGCCCTCAGCAAAGAGACTTCTGTTTTCAGCCTCGTGCTTGAGGGAGATTACCTGGCTACCCATTGCAAAGATAATTTCGTGGGTGCCTACCTCACCGCCCATACGCAGGGAATGGATACCGATTTCGTTTTTTGTTCTTTTGCCGTATTCGTGTCTGCCGATATTGTATTCACATTCGCTTCTGACACTCTTTATGGAATCGGCAAGAAGTATTGCAGTTCCCGAAGGAACATCAAGCTTCTGATTATGATGCTTTTCGATGATTTCTATGTCACAGTCGGGAAGTGCCTTGGCGGCAATTTTTGCAAGGCAGGAAAGAATCGCAACACCCAGCGACATATTCTGGGAATAAAATACGGGAATCTCTGCTGCCGCAGTTTTAATCATCGAAAGCTCCTCATCATTCTGTCCCGTGGTGGCAATAACAACGGGAAGCTCTCTTTTAAGAGCATAGGAGGTCACATCATAGGTTGCACTGTGGTTTGAAAAGTCGATAAGAATATCAGCCTCACCGTCAAAACCGTCAAGACTTTTAAAAGTATTATTATCTTTATCCGTTTCAAACTCCATACTCACCTTAGCTGCAAGAGTATGCTTTTCACTTTTTTCGATAAGGTCGCAGAGGGTTTTGCCCATTCTGCCCCCTGCTCCGTTAACAATAATTTTCATTTTCGTTTCCTCAGTTATACATTGATGCCCTGCTCACGCATTTTTTCCAAAAGAACAGCCTTATGGTCATCCTCCATAACCGTAAGAGGAAGTCTTACATAATCGTCACAGAAGCCCATTGCAGCCATTGCTGCCTTGGCGGGAATGGGATTGACCTCGCTGAAGAGAGCCTTGATAAGACCGAAATACTTAAACTGCATTTCTGCGGCACCCTTGACGTCACCGTCAAAGAACTTCTGACACATTTCGTTGGTTTCTTTGGGGAGAACGTTTGAAAGAACAGAGATAACACCCTTACCGCCTACGGAAAGAAGAGGGATAATCTGGTCATCGTTGCCTGAGTAAAGATCAAGCTTATCACCGCAGAGAGCCATTGTCTCAACGATTTTATCAATCTGGCCGTTTGCTTCCTTGATGCCCTGAATCATAGGATGGTCAGCTAAAGCGGCATAGGTTGCAGGCTCAATATTGACACCTGTTCTTGAAGGAACGTTATAAAGGATAACGGGCTTTGTGCTTGCATCGGCAATTGCTGTGAACATTTTGATAAGACCCTTCTGGGTAGCCTTATTATAGTAAGGTGTTACAACAAGCATTGCATCACAGCCGATTTCGCAGGCATACTTTGTAAGGTCAATAGCATAATCTGTATCGTTGGAGCCTGTACCTGCGATAACGGGCACACGGCCTGCAACAACATCAACGGCAAACTTTAAAACCTCTCTGTGCTCCTCGTCGGTAAGAGTTGAAGCTTCACCTGAGGTACCTGCAATAACAAGAGCGCTGATACCCTCGGCAATCTGCCATTCGATTAACTTTTTGAAGTTTTCATAGTCAACACCGTTTTCGTTGAGGGGTGTGATAAGAGCTGAAGCAGCTCCGGTAAAAATAGGCTTTCTTTCCATAATAATCTGAACTCCTTTGTTTTATATCTCAATCAAAAATATAAAGCACTCGGAAAACGAATGCTTTTAAAATCGATAATATACGGCAAGCCTTACCGTAATATTTCACAATTATAATAGCACTCCGCATAAGCGACAGTCAAAGAGATCTTATTCTCTTTGCCCAGAATGTCTTTCGCCTGACATCTTCGGCGGCGACCCCTTTCACTTTAAAGGAATTTGCGAAATCCCCTTTGAGGATAAAGCTACTGATGATAAACCGCGCCTCTATCTTTAATTGAAATATTTTATTTTTTACTGATTTTAGCACTAATTCTTTAAAGTGTCAATAGGGTAAAGCGAAAAAAACAACTATTGTGCTTTTTTATAGTGACAGCACACAGAAGAACAGGCAGAATTAAATATTTCAAGTATGGGAAATCCCGTAAAAATAAAAATCAGACTCATAAAAAATCAAGGCAAGAGTAGACCATAATGTGTTGCTGATAAATCTCTTAAGCATAAAATCACCTCTTTATCTTTTTGCGGACACGGCACGCCATGTCCCTACGAATCATTCCTTTTATATTACATATTTTACCGATAATCTTTTATCCCAGATAAAACATAAAGCTGTTTTTATATTATCCTTTCACCCGTCTTTTCGTATATAAAATGCATCCTTTTTTTCCTATGTAAGATCAGTATCCTTGATAATAAACAGCATTCTGTCATTGAAATGTTTTTGCTGAAGCTCTTCGGGTGGAGGACAGCTTTCAGGCGACTCAATCGGCACAGGTTCAATGCCATCCTCTCCCTTTGTGTCAAAAGCATATCTCCATTCCATATCCACCCATTTTGATTCCTTTGCATATTTCGACCAACATAAAAACAGAACATCTCTGTTTTCTATTTCACTTTTCAGGGCTTCCTCCCATTTCTGACCGCTTCGCAGACTTTCCACATCGAAAAAGATATCCATATCGGGACGTGCCTTCTTCATACCCTGTATGATTGCGGCCACACGTGAACGATCCTGACTTGCGTAGGAAACAAAGGCTGATTCAATATCAAATCTTGAAACCACTACATTATGTAAAGGTCTTCCGTCACAGTCAAGAATCAGCTTCAACCTCGTTGCGATAACATTATTAATATAAACCGTTGCATTAAACAATGCCTGAGACGCAGAAAAATCATCGGGGATTTTTACGGCGAATTCAAAGTTAAGATATTTTCCGTTCCATTTCTGCTCCTCAGCTTCATCCTTTATCTCTATATCGGGAGATGTCAGAACAACTTTTACTGCAGAGCTTCTCTCAACACTGTGATATCCGCTTTTTGCTTCCTTGAAGCTATTACTGTAAGCGGTTGCTATTTCATCAACAACCTGCCTGTACTTATCCTCATACATAATAACATTCAAGGGTAAGTACTTGCCCGGAACAAGTTTTTCTTCAGCAATTGCTGAAAACTGCACCTCATCAAGCTGCAGCACTGAAGCGGTGTCTTCGACTTGTACTTCTTCTTTCCTTTTCTTTCCGAAGAAGCCGAAAAAACCGCCTAAAATGCTGCCTACCGCCCGTACACCTCTTTTCGGCTTATATTTGTAGTTTTCTCTATTCAACTCACCCTCAAGTATTTCAGGACTGACACGAGGAAATGTTTTCCGATTTCTGACAGGTCTTGACTGATTATAAGAAGCTGGATGAGGTGCCGCAGATGATACATCGGCAGAAGGAGCGGAACAGGGAAGGTTATTTTTCATTACTGATTCCGTTGCACTTTTACTGAAAGCTGCGAAATCCGTAGAGGAACTACCCATATCCAATAACATTACTGAATCACGTGTTTCAAAAATCATTTTTGCCGAAAGAAGATAACACTCTGACAATCTTTCAGCGGCATCTGCACAACTGTAAAGAGCTTGGGTAAAACGGCAAGCCTCCTCAGAAAAAGCGTCTTTAAATATTTCTCGAAGCTCAAAGCTTAATTCGTATGCATCAACGGAAATTCTTTTGGCACAGCTTGTTAAATTGAGTGCATAAGTCGAAAACTCGTCGGGGATTATCATTCCGCCGTTGTTCCGTTGCAAAAGTTTTTCTGCAGTACAGAGAATAACAGACGGAAATAATTCCTTTGTTTCAAAGTCTTCATATAGCTTTTCCAAAAAAGCTATAATTTCATCATAGGAGGATTTAATATCTTCTTTGTCTTCACCTTTCGAAAAAGCGGAAGCTAAAAAAGTTTTTTCCTCTTTACGCAAATGCGCCAGTCTGTCAAGCATATTTCTGACATCTGTACGGAATCTGCTTACAGCTTCAACATAATCGTGAGTATATTTTTTCAATTCCTCAAAATTCAGCTCTGCCATTACTTTTCACTCTCCTTCAGAAATCCGTCAGACATCCTTGGTATTATATTTTGATAATATCATTTGTTCAGTTATCTTGTCAATCTTTTTTCATTCGACATTTTTTCTTTTATCTGTTTACTGATAAAGATTTTTATGGTATAGTAAGCCTATCAAAATAAAGAGGTACGAAAAATGGAAAATCTTATCAGAAGAAATTCTCCCCTTATAGCCGACTGCTTCACTCTCGAAACTGCAGAGAGAGCCGACGGCAGAGACTATTATGAATACTTTTCTCTTGACGGAAAAATACATATAAAGGGTAACTGTAAGGTTAGCCAGGCCATGGGCTATTACGATTACCTGAAAAAATACTGCCGTGTTAATCTTTCCCATTGCGGAAACAATTCCTTTGAGGTAAAGGATGCTCCCCTTCCCGTAGGCAAAAGAGAAAAGGTCATTGAGCAGAAAAAAAGAGCATATCTCAACTACTGCACCTTCGGTTATTCCATGCGCTCCTGGCAGTGGGACAAATGGGAAAAAGAAATTGACTTTATGGCTATGCACGGCATCAATATGCCCCTTACTGTTGTAGGCAACGAGGCGGTAATTTATTATACCCTGCGTGATTTCGGTCTGAGCGAAAAGGATGCTCTTTCCTTTGTGGCAGGTCCCTCCTACTACCCCTGGCAGATGATGACAAATCTTGACTCCTTTATGTCAATTCCCGATGTTAAATTCATGGAAAAGAGGCTTGAACTCGGAAAAAAGATTATCGAAAGAGAGCTTGAACTCGGCATGACACCCATTCAGCAGGGCTTTGCAGGACACATACCGGCTGCCTTGGCTGAAAAGATAGGAGCAAAGGAACTTCAGCAGCTTCCCACCTGGTGCGGCTTTCCGGGCACTGTGCAGCTCGACCCCCTCGACAAGGCTTTCACCGTTGTGGGTACTGCCCTTTTAGAAAAGCAAAAGGAGCTTTTCGGCGCACACGGTCTTTATGCCTGCGACCCCTTCCACGAAAATGAGCCACCCGTTGACGGTGACGAATACCTTCACGATGTGGGCAAGACAATATCAAAGATGTACACCGATTTTGACGAAAACAGCACCTGGATTATGCAAGGCTGGTCTCTCCGTGAGGAAATCGTTAAGGCAGTGGATAAGGAAAGACTTATCATTTTAGACCTTGACGCCTCAAAAAGCGAAAAGCTCGGCGGCTTTATGGGCTATAATTTCGTGGCGGGCACTCTGCATAATTTCGGTGACAGAAACTCTCTCCACGGCTCCATAGAGCTTTTAGGCGAAAACATCTATAAAAAGAGAAAAGAAGCCTATCCCAACTGCATCGGTACGGGACTTTTCCCCGAGGGCTTTTTCCAGAATCCTCTCTACTACGAGCTTGCTTATTATATGCTGACAGAAAAGGATGAGGCTGACCTTGATGCCTTCCTCGACGATTACGCAGAAAGACGCTACGGCAGCGACGAGGAATGCCTCAAAAAAGCTGTCCGGCTTCTTAAGGGAAGCTGCTACCGCAGCACCTGCACCGGCAGAGAGACAAGCTCGATTATCGCCGCCCGTCCCTCCACCACTCACTATCACACAGCACCCAATGACCACGTTGAGCTGAGATATGATAACAAGGTGCTTTTCTCGGCACTGAAGGAGCTTTTAAAGAGCGAAAAGGCATATAAGGACGGATACGAATTTGACATATGCGACATTTTAAGACAAGTGCTTTCCAACAAGGCAAAGGAGGTTTACTTTGATGTTATGAAGGCCTTCAGAGAAAAGGATATGCCTTCATTCAGTGAAAACACCTCTCTTTTCAAAGAAATCCTTCTTGACACCGACCGACTTCTTTCCACAAGGGATGAGCTAACCCTCGACAGCCATATAAAGGAGGCTGTGAATAATGCCTGCTGCGATGAGCATAAGGAGCTTTTCAGACTTAATGAGATTACGCTTCTCACTATCTGGGGTCCTCATACAGAGATCGAGCTTTTCGATTATGCCTGGAAGGAATGGGCAGGTCTCATAAAATATTACTATCTCCCCCGCTGGGAAATGTTCTTTGAAAGACTCGAAAAGGATTTCGACACCGACGGCAGTCATATTTCCGATACGCCCTTTAATCATAACGAAAGAAATGACTATAACACCACCGATTTCCAGAAGGAAATGGAAAAAATTGAATTCGAGTTCATAAGAAGTTATACCGCAAAAGAAAAATCGGCGGAAAATACTGTCGAACTTACCAAAGAATTTGCAGAAAAGTACAGTTCTATCATATAATTTTCACCTTGACTGAAAAAAGGAAAAATGATAGAATAAAGGCAGAATAAAAAATAAAACTTCCCGAGTGACTGACGGATGAATAGGGTTAAACCTATATGGAGCCGGGAATTTAAAAGCCGACCGTCTGGGCAGTTTTGTAAAAGCAAAACTGCCCTTTTATTTTAAGGCTTTGTTTTTACAGAACTTCTGTTGTAAAGGAGCGAAAACTATGGAAAAATTTACAAAAGAATGGAACGGATTTATCGAAGGCAAATGGTGTGAGGAAATCAACGTAAGAGAGTTTATCCAAAAAAACTACCGTCCTTACATCGGTGACGAAAGCTTTCTCGAGGCCCCCACAGAAAAGACAAAGAGACTTTACGGTGCTTTGGAGGAAAAGCTTAAGGAAGAAAAAGAGAAGGGCGGCGTTATCGGTATCGACACAGGAACGGTATCATCTCTCACCCATTACCCTGCCGCATATCTCAAAAAGGAAGACGAGCTTATCGTCGGCCTTCAGACAGGTGCACCCCTCGTAAGAAGCGTTAACCCCTTCGGCGGTATCCGTATGGCAAGAAGTGCCTGCCGTGCCTACGGCTATGAGCTTTCGGAAAAAATTGAAAGAGAATTTTTATACAGAACCACCCACAATGACGGTGTTTTCCGCGTTTATACCGACTCAATGCGTGCTATGAGACATACGGGTATTCTCACCGGTCTTCCCGACGCTTACGGCAGAGGAAGAATCATCGGTGATTACCGCAGAATTGCTCTTTACGGTATGGATGCACTTATTGAGGAAAAAATTAAGGATAAAAAAGAGCTCGGCAGAAAGCGTATGACCGAAGAAAACATCCGTCTTTCCGAGGAGCTTTTCAAGCAGATTGACTTTTTAGGCAAGCTCAAGGAAATGGCGGATATGTACGGTATTGATATTTCCCGTCCCGCAACAAATGCAAAAGAAGCAATCCAGTGGCTTTACTTCGGCTATCTTGCCGCAAACAAGGAGCAGAACGGTGCTGCAATGTCCTTAGGCAGAACAAGCACCTTTATTGATATTTATATTGAGCGTGACTTAAGAAAGGGTATCCTTGACGAAAAGGGCGCTCAGGAGCTTATTGACCAGTTTGTTATGAAGCTTCGTATGATAAGACAGCTGCGTACCCCCGAATATAACGAGCTTTTCGGCGGCGATCCCATGTGGATAACAGAGGCTGTCGGCGGTATGGGTAAGGACGGCAGAACTCTCGTTACAAAAACCTCCTTCCGCTTCCTTCATACTCTTTACAATCTCGGCAGCGCACCCGAGCCAAACCTCACCATTCTCTGGAGCCAGAAGCTTCCCGAGGAGTTCAAGCGCTACTGTGCAAAGGTTTCCATAGAAACCGATTCTATCCAGTATGAAAACGACGACCTTATGCGCCCGATTTACGGCGACGATTATGCTATTGCCTGCTGTGTCAGTGCAATGAAGGTCGGCAAGCAGATGCAGTTTTTCGGTGCAAGATGCAATCTTCCCAAAATCTTACTTCTTGCTCTTAACGGAGGTAAGGAAGAAAAATACGCAATGGAAATCGGCCCTCAGATGGATTCTGTGGGTGAAGGCATACTCAATTACGATGAAGTTCGTCAAAGACTCAATTATTACATCAGCTGGCTTGCAGGCGAATATGTCGATACGATGAATGTCATCCATTTTATGCACGATAAATACGCCTACGAAAGAACAGAGCTTGGTCTTCACGACACAGACGTTGAACGTGTTATGGCCTTCGGTGTGGCAGGTCTTTCAGTTATCGCAGATAGCCTTTCAGCAATTAAATATGCAAAGGTTACTCCCGTATTCGATGAAAGAGGCATTATCTCTGACTTCATTACCGAGGGTGACTTCCCCAAATACGGCAACGATGACGACCGTGCCGACGAAATTGCAAAGGAGCTTCTGGACCGCTTCATAACCGAGCTTCGCAAAAACCCGACCTACAGAGATGCCAAGCACACCCTTTCCGTTCTCACCATCACAAGCAATGTCGTTTACGGACAGAAGACAGGCTCCACCCCCGATGGCAGAAAGTCCGGTGAGCCCTTTGCTCCCGGTGCCAACCCTATGCACAACAGAGAAAAGAACGGTGCTCTCGCCTCTCTCAACTCCGTGGCAAAGCTCATATACGATTCCTGCCGTGACGGTATTTCAAACACCTTCTCTATCGTTCCCGACGCTCTCGGTAAGGATAACGAGGAAAGAAAGAATAATCTTGTTTCCATTCTCGACGGATATTTCGTACAGAATGCACACCACATCAATGTAAATGTCCTCGACAGACAGAAGTTAATTGATGCTATGGAAAACCCCGAGCTTTATCCCAATCTTACCATCCGTGTTTCAGGCTACGCCGTTAACTTCCACAAGCTTTCAAAGCAGCAGCAAAAGGAAGTTATCAGCCGTACCTTCCACGAAAGAGTGTAAAATATGAACGGGTATGTTCACTCGCTTCAGTCGATGGGCACCGTAGACGGCCCCGGTGTGAGAGCCGTCCTTTTCACCGAGGGCTGCCCTCTTCGCTGTGCCTATTGCCACAATCCCGACACTTGGGAAATGAAAAAAGAGAGCCTTGTCTCAGCCGAAGAAACATCCGGAAAAATTCTGCGTCTTTACCCCTATATCAAAAACGGCGGAGTAACCTTTTCGGGCGGTGAGCCCTGTGTGCAGGCGGAATTCCTTTATGAAACCGCACTTTTGCTCAAGGAAAAAAATTTGCACATCGCTCTCGATACCTCAGGCTGTATTCTCGACGAAAAGACGAAAAAGCTTCTTTCTGCTGTTGATCTTGTTCTTTTGGATATAAAAATGACAAGTGAAGAGGATTATGAAAAGCATATCGGAGGAAGCCTCGAAAAGACACTTCTTTTTCTCTCTTATCTCGAAAAGGAAGGCATTGAAGCCTGGATAAGACACGTTGTTGTACCGGGCATAAACGACACAGAGAATGATATTAAAAGACTCAAGGAGCTTATTTCACCTTTTTCCTGCATCACCAAAACCGAGCTTTTGCCCTTCCGTACTCTCTGCCTTGAAAAATATGAAAATATGGGAATTGATTTCCCTCTTAAGGACACTCCGCAAATGGACCGAGAAAGACTGAAGCTTCTTCAGAAAATTATTGACACATAAACAACTAAACCGTTATTGATGCCTTCGGCTGATATGACGGTTTTTTGTCATATATAACCATTTCATTTCTTCCCGAAATCTTGACTAAATGCCCCCTTATATGGTATATTAAAATGTAAAATAAAATGGTATATTTTTGCCATAAGAACGGAGTGAAAATTATATGCGTATTCTTATGAGAGCACAGATGCAGCACGATAAGGCTTTCTTACCCAAGGATGTTCTGCTCAAAAATCTTATGGGCGGAAACAGCGGCAACTGGCTTTATCAATACAGCCTTTTCAGAGCACTTATGATTGACGAAAATACGGTTATTGACATTTTCAACCCCACTAAACAAACCATCGACGAGGAATTTATCGAAAAGGTTAATTCTAAATACGACGTTTTTGTTCTTCCCTTGGCAAACGCTTTCAAATTAAGCTTCATCAATGAAATGAAAAATCTTACAAGGCTTCTTAACGGCCTTAAGATTCCCTGCGTAGTGCCCGGTATAGGAATCCAGAAAAAAAGCGACGGTAGCTTTGCCGAAAGCTTTGAATATATCGATGAATCAAAGGCTTTTATAAAAGCCATTCTCAACAAAAGCTCCATTATCGGTGTGCGCGGTGAAGCAACGGGCGAATTTTTCAAAGCATTGGGCTTCAGAGAGGAAAAGGATTTCACAGTTATCGGCTGTCCCTCTCTTTACACCTTCGGCTTACATCTTCCCGAGGTCAAGCCTCTTAATTACAGTGCTGACTCAAAGCTTCTTTTTTCCTCAAAGGTTGAGCACGAAAATAAAAAGGTAGCTGCCATAATGAAAAGCTTTGCAAAGCAGCATCCCAACTACTACTACGCTCCCCAATGGATATTGGATATGCGTACACTTTATTACGGAAAAAACTACCGTGCAGAGCCGGACGAAAAGCCAAAAAAGCGTTTCTTTGACCCCGACAAGGCTGTTATTTTCACAAGCCCATACAGATGGATCAATTTCACACGTGAAAATATTGATTTTTCCGTCGGCACCCGACTTCACGGCAATGTTGCGGCAGTTTTGGGCGGTGTACCCTCATTCATTATGGCTACGGACCAGAGAGTAAGCGAGCTTGCCGCCTACCATAATATAGCCTGTGTGCCCGTCAGCACCGTAAACGATAAAACAAAGCTTACGGATATTATCGAAAAGCAAGATTTCACCCTCGTTCACAAGGGCCACACAGAGCGCTTCAACCACTTCGTTGACTTTCTCGAAAAAAACAGTCTTGAAACTGTCTACAGTACCGACAGAAGCATCGAAAGAGTTTATTTCGACAGCGTTCTCAAGTCACTTGACTTTTCCGAGGATGTCTTTGCCTTTAACTCCGTTGACACGGAAGCAAAGCTCGGAAGAATACAGGACCTCGCTTCCTTTTATGCTCAGAAAACAGTCAGCATGCAGAAAATGTTGGACGAAGAAAAGGAAAGATATGCCAACAAGCCCTTCAGCCTTTCCCTTAAGGACACCATAAAAACAAAGGGTATAAAGGGACTTTTCGAATAATTTCACACAGATTACAAAGGAATACAGTATAACAGCTAACGGATTTTGACAGACTCTGTTGCTGTTATGTCAAGCTCCAAAATTACAACCGGAGGAAGTTTAAATGACTTTTTTATCTCTCAGCTTCTTTGCCTTTCTGACGGCATCAATTATCTTGTTTTTTGTCTGTCCCCTTAAATACAGATGGGCAGCACTTCTCGCAATAAGCCTTGCTTTTTATGTTATAAGCGGGCCCGAGTTTTTACCCTTCATTCTGCTTTCAACCCTCAGTGTGTATTTCACCGCTGCCCGTATCGGCAAAAATTGGGAAAAGCAGGACATTGAGCTTAAAGCTCCTGAGCTCGACAGAGAACAGAAAAAAGAAATACGGAGCCGTTATAAAAAGATAAACAGAAAATATCTCATACTCGCTCTTATTATCAATATCGGTCTGCTTTGTCTTATCAAGCTCGGCAAATATTTTATCGCTCCTCTCAATGCACTTACGGGCGCTTTGGGCAGTGAGACAGTAATAACGGCAAAGATGCTTATTGTTCCTCTCGGAATTTCCTATTATACCTTTTCTCTTACGGGTTATCTTCTCGATGTTTACTGGAAGAGATACAAGTATGAGCAAAGTTATTTCCGCGTTCTTCTTTTTGCAGCCTATTTTCCCCATATTCTTCAGGGCCCTATCGCAAGATACAACAAGCTCGGCCAGGAATTCAAAAAGGAGCTTCGCTTTGATTTGCAGAATGTGATTTTCGGCGTTCAGCTGATGCTTTGGGGCTATTTCAAAAAGCTCGTTATCGCCGACCGTCTCAATATTTTTCTTGACGATGCCTTCGGAAGCATTGATAATCACGGTTGGTTTTATATAATCACTATGATTTTTGACGTCTTTTATATATACGCTGACTTCTCCGGCTGTGTGGATATTGCCAGAGGTGCTTCAAAAATCTTTGGCATTGACCTTGAGCTTAACTTCAACCGACCCTTCCTTTCAAAGGATATTTCCGAATTCTGGCGCAGATGGCATATGAGCCTCAACGGCTGGTTCAAGGACTACGTCTTTTACCCCCTCTCTGCTTCTTCACCTATGAAGGCTCTCAATAAAACCCTCAAAAAAATAAACGCCCCTAAGGAGCTTTGCCGCATCGTTCCCGCTGTAATTCCCGTTATTGTTATATGGGTGCTTACCGGTCTTTGGCACGGCACAGCAAAAACCTATCTCGCCTGGGGTATGTATTATGCGGTTATAATGTCCTTTTCCACCGCCTTTTCCCCTGCCTTCCAAAATCTCCTCAAAAAGCTCAACATAAAAACCGACACGGCAACCTGGAGCTTTTTAAGAATGGCGAAGGTATTTACAATGTTTATGGGTGGCAGACTTCTCGTTTCGGCGGGCGGTCTCAGAAACAGCCTTTACATTTTAAAGACTATTATTTTAAAACCTAATCCCTGGATTTTCACCAACGGAACCTTCTGGAATTTATCGGCACTTGACACAAAGAATATGCTCGTTGCTGTTCTTTCTCTCCTCTTGCTTATCGCTGTGGATATCATCCAGGAAAACCTTAAGGATAAATCTCTGCGTGAAAAAATATCAGAAGAAAATATGTTCACCGGCATCATTCTCACCGCTGCTCTCACCGTTGCAATTCTCATTTTCGGTATTTACGGAGCAGAATATAATGCATCAGCCTTTGTATATATGGCATATTAAGGAGGCCTAAAATGAAAGACAGAAAAAATCTGAAGGCCTTGCTTTCAGTCCTTCTAACCCTTATTTTGGTCTTTGCAGCTCTTGTTCCTGCAGGAATTGTTTTCCAGAATAAGTTTTCAACCAATAAATTCCTTGACCGACAAAACATACAGGAATTTTATTCATTGGAAAAAAATACAATTGATCTTCTCTGTATCGGCAGCAGCCAGATAATGAACGGCTTTGTTGCCGGTGAGGTTTATGCCAAGCACGGCATAACAGCCTACGGTCTTGGCACCTGCTCTCAGCCCGTATATGCGGCCTACCACTGGCTTCTCGAAGCTTCAAAGTACCAGAAGCCCAAGGCTGTCCTTTACGAAGTAAGCCGTCTTTACGGCAAAAATGTTCCGATGAATTACACCAAAGCCTTTACGGAAATGAAAAACACCTCTCCGATAAAATTCAAGGCTTTATCAGGTCTTGACCTTACCGCCGAGGAATTCATCGCCTATTATTCCGATGTTTACGCCTTCCACAGCCGTTTTAATGAGCTTTCCAAGGATGATTACGCCTATCTTTTCGGCGGCAACAAAAAGACCTATTTCGGCGCTGCTCTGAGCGAAAGAGTTTTTGAGGAATATGAGCTTGACAGTGACGATTATGCCTTTGAGGATGCAGGCAATGCTCCCGAAACCGACGACAGCGAATATGCCGAAAACATTCTCTATTTCGAAAAAATCGTTTCCTACTGCAAGAAAAACGGCATTGACCTTATCCTTTTTAAAACCACCAAGGAAGACTGGACTGCAGATAATCACGCAGGTGCAAAGGCGCTTGCCGATAAGCACGGTCTTGATTTCCTTGACCTTAATCTCAAGGAAAACATCGAAAAAATAGGCTTTGATTTTGAAAAGGATTTTATCGACCCTGAGCATTATAATTATTTCGGAGCTGTCAAGGCAACAGATTTTGTTGCAGATTTCATAGCCGAAAATTATGACCTTCCCGACCGAAAAGAGGGCGAAGACTTCATAAAAAGCTATGACAAAAGATATGAGGAATACCTTCACGCTGTGAACAACATTATGCTCGGCAACAGCGAAAGCCTTGATGATATATTAAAGTATATTGACAACGATAAATACACCGTTGTTATCGCAAAAAGAGGCCATGCTGACCTTACACCCGAGCAGGAAGAAAAGCTCTTTGATATCGGCTTTACGGCTGTTATGAGCGAAAACATCAACTCAGTTTTCGTGAAAAGCGAAGGAAGAATTTATGAAAACGGAAGCTCAAAAGAAAAAATCGCTATCAGAAATACGGCAGGCACAAATTTCTATTATGCCTATTCCTCCGGCGGCAAGGTTATGGCAAAAACCAACTCTGCTTCAATAAAGCTTACGGATGTAGACGGTATTTCAATTGCCGTGTTTGACAATGCGACAAAGCGGACAGTTCTTGAGTTCGCTTACGAAACAAAAGCATAACAAAAAAGTCCCACAGATTGATTCTGTGGGATTTGCTTTGTCTGTTTAACGAACCTTCCTGCCTTGAGTTCAAAAAGAGTACCCGCCCAAAAAGGCGGGTATTTTTAATTCCGAATAACTGTCATCCGTAATTCCGAATTATTTATTATCTGTCTCTGTCAAACTGATCCATACCGGTAAACTTTCTGCCCCAGGCATTTGCCCAACCTTCACAGTAAAGCTTTCCGTAAGCTATGTTGTTCTTTTCTCTGTAGCCTCTGAAGCAATTGCACCAGATAACGGAGGGAAGGGCAATAACGGGATAATAGAGAGGTCCTAAAACAAGGCACTGCCAGGTGTGACCGTATTCGTGGATTCTTACATCGTGAGTCCATTTTTTGCTCTTATGCTGATCCTTCATAAAGATGAAAAGACCCATTGATAGTCCGCCCGCATTCCAGGGCATATAAACTATTTTTGCATAACCGAAATGCTGCCAACGATAGCCCTTTATCTTTGTAAAATAAAGGAACATAATTCCGCCGACGACATTTACGGAAAGTCCCCATGTCCATTGTACGAGATAGAAAAGGAAAGCCTTAAGGCTCTTTTTCCAGCCCTTTGCTTCGGGGATAGGTTCTTTTTGCTCAAGCTCGAGAATTAATTCTTTTTTCATTATTTTGCCTCCTTAATTTCAGCGTCTTTTGCGCCGGTTCTGATTGCAGCCATTTCAGCCTCTTTTTCAAGAAGTATATCATATTCGCCGTCTTCATTTGTTTCAACTATGTGCTCTTCACCGTCATTATTCTGACCAAGCCAGGTGTTTTCATACTTCTGACCTGTGAGCTTTTCAACAATTGCAATCTGGTCAGCTGTAAGAGTGACATTACCGTATCTGTGCTTTATGGCGATAGCTGCACAAATCATTCTGTGGTCAGCCTTATTCATCTTGAACTTATGAAGAAGGAAGAGTGAGATAAGAGCAAGAGCGATGGGGATAATTGCAACGCAAAGACGAACACCCAAAAGTGCGCTGTCGGGCTGATTGTAAAGCAAACCGGTAGTCTTTTCGTATTCGGTAACCTCACTGCCGGTTACGAGACCGAAACGACCGAGAATAACAAGAACAAGACTCTGAATAGTAGTTGAAACGCAGGTTTTGATAAGGGTGTTAAAGGTACCGATAACACCTTCACGTCTTCTGCCTGTGATTGCTTCGTCAATGTCTGAAATATCAGGGAAAATGTTTGTGGCAGCATAGCCGATACCCGATTTACCGAAGGGATAGAACACAGCAGAAAGCATAAGAAGGACTGTCCAAATAATTGAACCGCTGTTTTTATCGGTGGGATTCATAAACAGACATAATGCAAAGCCGATAAGCATAAGAGGTGTAACAACATTAGCACACTTTTTCTTGCCGTACTTCATTGTAAGGGCATAGTTGAAGGGGAAGGCTGAAGCCTCAAAGATACCTTCAATTGTGGTGAAAAGACCGTAATATTTTATAAGACGGGCAATATATCTTATGTAAAACACAAGCGATGAACGGTAGAAGTTACAGGCGGTGTTATAGAAAAGGCTCATAGTAAAGTACTGTCTGAAGGCCTTATTCTTAACAACAAGAGCATATTCCTGTAAGAAATACTTAAAGTCAAACTTCTCAAGCACCATATCGAGAGAGGGCTTTTCTCTTGTTTTACGGAAGGTGTGAACAAGACATACAGCATAAACGACAGCGAGAATTATACCCACAAGAAGCATTGGGAACTCTGCACCGCTTTCAGGATCGCTGAAGCCGAACGCAGCAAGAATAGCCATAGCAAGGAAGAAGGAAGGGAACATACCGAAGGAGTTGAAAATATATCCGACGGAATTATACTGTGTTCTTAAGTCGTAATCGGGTGCAAGCTCGGGAAGCATTGCAACATGGGGAACGTCAACAAAGGAATATGCTGTTTTATAAAGCACATATACTACCGTGAAATAAATGATAGCCTGCACAGGTCTTTCGGCACCGTCAAGACCGTAGGAATTCCACAGTAATGCGAAGCTGACAGCATAAAGAGGCATTGACCAGAGAATGTAACGTCTGTGTCTGCCGTACTTTGAACGGGTTCTGTCGGTTAAAATACCGATGAACGGGTCGATAACTGCGTCCCATATACCTGCAATAAAGGTAACGATAGCAGCCTGCTCAGGCTTAAGGTTAATAATACCCGTCAGAAAGAGGGTAAAATAAAGGCTGATAACATAGCCTGAGCCTGATGTTGTGATGTTTGCACTGCTGTAGTTTATCATAGGGATAACGTCCTTTTTGAACGTACCCTTAACCCCCAGCAGCTTAAGGATTTTTTGTTCCATTTTATCACTCCTGATTTATTTTTATATAATGTATATACTTTATCATTTTAACCAAGTAAAGTCAAGACTTAAAGGAACTTTAAAGCCTTATTTCAGTTTTTATAATGCGCCTTGAGACGGATATATTCCTCATCGGAAATTTCAACCGTTCCGCCGTGCTTGAAGCCATAAGGGAAGGAGAAGCTTTCCTTTGCCATAGTGAAATTACTGTCGCCCGGCTTTTCGGAAACGAAGGGCACATAACCCATCTTTGCCTTTTCACAGCCGAAGAAATCAATCATAAGACACCATCTTCCGTCGGGAAGTACGATTGTCGTAGGTGCCTCGTATGAGCCTGCATTACCGAGAGAAGCCATATACTCCTCGAAAGCCTTATCGTGCTCCCAGGGTCCGTCAAGGCTCTTTGCCGTGGCGTGCATATTCATCGGCGGATGGTCTGCATTTTTATAAAACATATGATATGTATCACCGATTTTGCGTATATGGGTGTCGAGAATTTCATTATCCTTGGTAAAGAACATCTGAGGCTCGGTAAAGCTCACAAAATCCTTTGTTCTCGAGCAGAAGATTGACATATGGGAATAGTCGTCCTCTTTTACCGTTGAACCCCAATGGATAAGATATTCCTCTTTTTCGTCGTCCCTGTAAACCTCAGGTGCCCACATACATCCGAAATTTTCTGTTCCGATGGGAAGAAGAGTTTCCTCAGAGAAGTTGATTAAATCCTCCGTTCTCCACATACGGAGACATTTACTGCCTGTTCTGTTGACAACCTTCCAGTTTACCTGATAGTTTTCATCCATACGGTAAACAATACACTCGTCGGTTGTAAGAATAGCGAAGGAGCCGTCAAAAAGTCGGACAATCTCAATATCTCTGCAGCCCTTGAAGCCTTTTTCGGCAGTAAGGATGGGATTACCGCCGTTAAGCTGCTCCCAGTTAAAGCCGTCCTTACTTACGGCAAAATATACCTGCTCTCCATCAGGGGTGATTTTTTCCTTGAAGTGGGTGAATAAATACGGCATAATATTTTCTCCTTTTTGCGGTTTGTTCTTTTAAGGATAATTATACCATTGAAAAATCGCCTTTTCAACAAAACTTATTGAAAAAAATTCTTTGTTGATGTAAAATAGATAAAAAAATAAAAAGGAGATATAACCAATGCTTGAATATACAGATTTTGACCAAAACGGTGAAAGACTCGTTTGTAAAATGGGCGAAAAGCACCCCGAAATGCTTCTTACCATCAAGGTCAAGAAATTCACCGAGGGTGAAACAATCACTATAGAGGACAGCGAAAACGAAACTGCTTTTCTTATTCTCAAGGGTGAGGCTGAAATAAGCTGGCTCGGCAATAAAGAGAAAATGGTTCGCAGCGGCCCCTTTGAAAAAACACCCTACTGCCTTCACGTACCCCGCAACATCAAGGTAGAAATCACAGCAAAGGAGGGCACGGAAATTCTTATCGAGCAAACCGACAATGAAAAGGATTTTGCACCCGTTTTCTATAAGCCCGAGGACATTCTTTATCAGGAATTCGGCAAGGGTCAGTGGGGCGGCACAGGTCACAGAATCTGCTCCACGGTTTTCGATTACGATAACGCACCCTATTCCAATATGGTACTCGGTGAGGTATTCAATCAGCCCGGCAAATGGTCAAGCTATCCCCCTCACCACCATCCCCAGCCTGAGGTTTACTACTATCAGTTTGATAAACCACAGGGCTTTGGTGCCTGCTTTATCGGTGACAAGGTTTATAAAAGTGTTCAGGGCTCAGCCTCATACATTACTGACGGAAACGACCATCACCAGGTTGTTGCTCCCGGTTATGAGATGTGCTATGTGTGGATGATACGCCACCTTGACGGTGACCCCTGGTACAAGACAACCCGTTTTTATGCTAAAGAGCACGAATGGCTGACTAAGGAATAATTGAGCAATTAATCCACAGAGACAAAAATCTCTGTGGATTTTCTGTTGAGTTTTGATTTTTACTTGTATTTACTCGAGACATTTTCCGTGCTTTTTTTTACTGTGCTTTAACTATAATGACAAAAGGTATAAAATTAAACTATTTTGTCTGAAAGGAAAAGTACAATGAATAAGGTCAAAAACAAAGCTACCGATGAAGAATACTACACCTTTGATTTACCTGAGGAGGATGATGCAGGAAAGCTTCCGCAGATAATAAAGCCACTTGTTTTTCTTTTTGCAGGCATGGGCTTCGGCTGTTTTTCCGGAGCCGGGGATATCTCTCCTTTTGCCGCTGCATTTTTGTCTGCTGTACCCTTTCCCCTCTGTCTGCCCTCATTTCTCGGCAGCAGTCTCGGTTTTTTCCTTTGCGCAAAAGAGGTGGCAGTAATAAAGCATATAGCAGCGACTATGCTTGTCTGCCTTTTCAGACTGGTTATGGCAAGACGCTTTAAAGAAAAGGAAAGCAGTCTTATAGGCTCTGTTATTACCTTCTGTGCTCTTTTTATTCCCGGCCTTATTTACCTTTGGTTTGACGAGGTTGCCCTTTTTCCCTTGCTCATTCTGATTTGCGAAAGCACTCTTGGGCTCTTTGCTTCCCTTGTCTTTATAAAGGCCTTTAATTTACATTTTTTCAAGGGAAGCCTTGAGGTTTTTTCAAAAAAAGAAGCTTTTTCTCTCGTGATAAGCCTCGGCATTACTCTTATGTGCCTTTGCAGTATCAGTCTTCAGGGGCTTTCACCGGGACGGATTTTTGCAATTGTGCTTCTTATGTTTCTCTGCCTTTACAAGGGTATTGGCTTTTCAGCCGCCGTCGGTGCTCTTATGGGTGCATTTTTAGCTATTTCTCCCGATGGTGAATACCTTTTCCCCGCCTTTGTTCTATCGGGTCTTATCGGTGGATTCCTTTCTGACGCGGGACAGACTGTTATGTCTCTTTCCTTTACAGGTGTCTTTTTCATTATTTCTCTTTTTTTCGGTGACATCGCCGAAAGCTGGCTCGGTCTTATCGAGCCGATAATTGCCTGCGGTATTTTTCTGCTTATACCTGCTAATAAAATAAGCAGTCTGGAGGATTACCTTGACAGAATGCTTTTTTCAAGAAAAAATGCAGAGGATTTTGCTCTCGCAGAAACCCTGAAATCCGCCTCACTCAACCTACAGTCTGTCGCAGACATAGTAGACAATGTCAGCAAAAGGCTTGACCGTATCATCAACCCCGAGGTAAACCGCCTTTTTTCTCGTATTCAGCAAAACGTATGCAGCAAATGCGAAAAGAAAAGTGCTTGCTGGAACAAAGACTTTGACAGCACCGCTTCGGATATTCTGAAGATTATGGGTGTCGAAAAAATATCTCAGGGTCGAATCGGTCTTTCGGTAAGATGTCCTCAATATGATCTTTTGTGTAATACACTCACCTCTGCCTTTCCCACATACAGTAATGCAATCGCAACGAAAAACAAAATCAGTGAAATGCGCCGTATTCTCACCGATCAGTTTTCGGGTATGAGCGATTTTCTTTATGAGCTTTCATCCGATATTTCCCGTAGCCGTACACCCGACAAAGGAAAATCAGCCTTTCTTAAGTCAGCTATGCGCGACAGCGGTATTCCCGCCGAAAAGGCAGACTGCTTCTTTTTCAAAGGCAGAGCTACCGTTGAAATTCATCTCCCCTATGATGAAAAAATGAGCATAAAAAAGATCAGACCCCTCATTGAATTTATCACAAAACGTCGCTTTGATGAACCGGAAACAGAAATTTCGGGAAGCTCTCTTCTGCTTTTTTTCAAAGAAAAAGCCGCCTACACTGTCAAAAGCGGCTATTCCCAGCGTTCAATGAAGGCAGGCAACCTTTGCGGTGATACAGTGGGAATTTTCACATCGGACGACGGACTTTTTAATTTTCTTATAAGCGACGGTATGGGTACCGGCTCAAGGGCAGCCATCGACAGCAGCCTGACCTCGTCAGTTATCGAAAAGCTTGTTTCCTCCTCCTTTTCCTTTGAGGGTGCCTGCAAAACCGTCAATAATGCTCTTATAATGAAATCTACCGATGAGTCCATTGCTACTCTTGACGCCTTACAGATTAATCCCTATAATTGCAAAGCAGTATTTTTCAAGGCAGGAGCCGCTGTAAGCCTTATCCGTCAGGGAGATAAGGTTGTTTCCGTAGAAAAAGCCTCTCTCCCCCTCGGAATTATAAGAAACGTTCCCTTACATAAAGAGGAAATACAACTTAAAAACGGTGATATAATCCTTCTTCTTTCCGACGGGGTTACAAACAGTGACTGCGGTTGGATAAACGATGAGCTTTTAGCCTGGAGCAAAAGCGATATGCAATCTCTTGCTGCCCACATAGCCTCTCTCGCTGCACTCAGAAGCGAAAGCACGACAAGAGACGATATTACGGTAATTGCCTTACGGATAGAAAAGGCGGGATAAAATAAATATTGACAAATTATTAATGGCAGTATATAATGTAACTATAAAATTTAAGGAGGAAAATAACTATGAACAAAAACCAAAGAGTAATTGTTGAAAATCCCGAGCCCGATTGGTCATTCCCTATGTTCTGGGAAGACATCACATTCATTCTTCAAAGATTTTTAGATTTCATCAAGTCCTTATTTGATTAATATTTGAGCTTATAAAGCCACCGGAATTCGCAACAGAATTTTCGGTGGCTTTTATTTTTACTAATAAAAATAACCCACAGAAGCAATTGCCTCTGTGGGTTTAATTTTACTTATACGCTCCAGACAACGTTTTCATTCTGTGCAAAAGCTTCAGCGGCGGTTGTGTCATAATATTCAACCTCATTATAACACTTCATACCGGTACCTGAAGGAAGAAGCTTACCGATGATAACGTTTTCTTTAAGACCGAGAAGCGGGTCAACCTTACCCTTGATAGCTGCATCGGTGAGAACTCTTGTTGTTTCCTGGAAGGATGCGGCTGAAAGGAAGGAGTCGGTTGCAAGTGAAGCCTTGGTAATACCCATAAGAACGGGTGAACAGGTTGCAGTCTTAAGCTCTTCGCCTGTTTCTTCCATTCTTGCTCTGATAGCATTGTTGGCATCACGGAATTCCTTCTTATCAACAACGGAGTTGGGAAGAAGCTTTGTGTCACCTGCATCTTCGACCTTAACCTTTCTCATCATCTGGCGTGCGATAACCTCAATGTGCTTATCGTTGATATCAACACCCTGGGTACGGTATGTGAGCTGTACCTGACTGATGAGATAGTCGTGAACTGCATTTACGCCGAGAACGTTAAGAACATCTCTGGGATCGATTGAGCCTTCGGTGATTGTTTCACCCTTGACAACCTTCTGACCCTCAGAAACTCTTGCTCTTGCACCGAAGGTAAGGAAGTATTCCTTTCTTTCGCCTGTTTCCTCATTAGTAACAACGATGTGAGGATTCTTTTTGATTGTTTCAAATGATACAACACCGTCAATTTCGGAAAGCATTGCAAGAGTCTTGGGCTTTCTTGCTTCAAAGAGTTCTTCAACACGGGGAAGACCCTGTGTGATGTCGGCACCTGAAGCAACACCACCGGTATGGAAGGTTCTCATGGTAAGCTGTGTACCGGGTTCACCGATTGACTGAGCAGCGATGATACCAACAGCTTCACCGACTGTAACGGGAAGACCTGATGCAAGGTTTGCACCGTAGCACTTGATACAAGCGCCGTGGTCGGAATTACAGGTAAGAAGAGAACGGATTTTGATTCTGCGGATAGCTGCAGCATCCTCCTTGCTCATACCGTCGGCAAGAGCCTTGTTCATCTTTGCAGTGAGATAAGCGTCAACCTTTTCGGCCTCTGCTTCGCTCATCATATGGTCATTGGAGCAGATAACCTCGCCTGTTTCTTCATCAACAAGAGATTCGATAAGATAACGGCCCTTAAGTCTTTCAGAAAGACTTTCAAGGATACGGTTACCGTCCATGATATCGTAAACCTCAAGACCGTCTGTGCAGCCGCAATCCTCTTCACGGATAATAACATCCTGAGAAACGTCAACAAGACGACGGGTAAGATAACCGGAGTCAGCAGTACGAAGAGCAGTATCGGCAAGACCTTTACGGGCACCACGGGAGGAAATGAAGTATTCCTGTACATTAAGACCTTCACGGTAGTTAGCACGGATGGGAACTTCAATTGTTTTACCTGCGGTGTTGGCGATAAGACCACGCATACCTGCAAGCTGACGAAGCTGGCTGTTAGAACCTCGGGCACCTGAGTCAAGCATCATGCAGATGGGGTTGGTCTCTTCAAAGGAGCCTGTAAGAGCATCGGCAACACGGTTTGTACAGATGTCCCATGCCTTGAGAACCTTGCTTGAACGGTCCTGATTTGAAAGAAGACCTCTGTTATATTTTCTGTTGATTTCGTCAACGATTGCTTCGGTTTCTGCAAGAATTTCCTTCTTTGCAGCAGGAATTGTAGCGTCACAGACAGCAACGGTGATACCGCTTCGTGTTGAATACTTGAAGCCCTGATTCTTAACATTGTCGAGAACCTCAGCTGTCTTTGCTGTGCCATGTACCTGGATACATCTTGCGATGATTTTACCGAGAAGCTTTTTGTTAACAAGGCCTTCAACCTCAAGGCGGAACATATTTTCGGGATCATTTCTGTCAATGAAGCCTAAATCCTGAGGAATAGGCTCGTTGAAGATAATCTTACCGAGAGTGGTTTCAATAATCTTTGATACCTTCTTGCCCTGATATTCCTTGGTCATTCTTACCTTGATTCTTGCGTGAAGATCAATAACGTCTGAATCATATGCAAGTCTTGCCTCGTTAACGTCTCTGAACACCTTGCCTTCGCCCTTTGCGCCTGCAAGCTCAAGAGTCATATAGTATGAGCCGAGAACCATATCCTGAGTGGGAACTGCAACGGGTTTACCGTCGGAGGGCTTGAGAAGGTTATTGGCAGCGAGCATAAGGAAGCGTGCTTCTGCCTGAGCTTCTGCTGAAAGAGGAACGTGAACAGCCATCTGGTCACCGTCGAAGTCGGCGTTGAAAGCGGTACATACGAGAGGATGAAGCTTGATAGCCTTACCTTCAACGAGTACGGGCTCGAATGCCTGGATACCGAGACGGTGAAGTGTGGGAGCACGGTTAAGCATTACGGGGTGATCCTTGATTACAACCTCAAGAGCATCCCAAACGCATTTTTCCTGTCTGTCAACAGTCTTTCTTGCTGTTTTGATATGTGCGGCTACACCTGTTTCAACAAGACGCTTCATAACGAAAGGCTTGAAGAGCTCAAGTGCCATTTCCTTGGGAAGACCGCACTGATAAAGCTTAAGTCCGGGGCCGACAACGATAACTGAACGGCCGGAATAGTCAACACGCTTACCGAGAAGATTCTGACGGAAACGACCCTGCTTACCCTTAAGCATATCTGAAAGAGATTTAAGAGGTCTGTTATTAGGACCTGTAACAGGTCTGCCGCGTCTGCCGTTATCGATAAGTGCGTCAACAGCTTCCTGGAGCATTCTCTTTTCATTTCTGATAATGATTGCGGGAGCGCCCAGCTCAAGAAGCTTCTTAAGACGGTTATTTCTGTTGATTACTCGACGGTAAAGATCGTTAAGGTCACTTGTGGCAAAACGGCCGCCGTCAAGCTGTACCATGGGACGGATATCGGGAGGAATAACGGGTACAACGTCAAGAATCATCCATTCGGGCTTGTTACCGGAAGCCTTGAAGGCTTCAACGACCTCAAGTCTCTTGAGGATTCTTGCTTTTTTCTGACCGTTGGCAGTTGCAAGCTGTTCACGGAGTTCGTCATTGAGCTCGTCAATGTTGATTTCCTGTAAAAGCTCCTTGACTGCTTCGGCACCCATACCTACTCTGAAATCCTTGTCGTCATAGTAGTATTCTTTGATGTCGTCATACTGCTTATCGTTGATAACCTGTCCCTTCTTTACGCTGGGTACAGAACCGGGATTGATAACAACATAAGCTGCAAAATAAAGGATTCTTTCAAGATCCCTGGGAGAGATGTCGAGGATAAGTCCCATTCTTGAGGGAATACCCTTAAAATACCAGATGTGTGAAACGGGGGTTGCAAGCTCGATGTGACCCATACGTTCACGGCGAACCTTTGCCTTTGTTATTTCAACATGGCAGCGTTCACAAATCTTGCCCTTATGGCGGATTCTCTTATATCTTCCGCAATGACACTCCCAGTCCTTGAGAGGTCCGAAGATTTTTTCACAGAAAAGTCCGTCACTTTCGGGCTTGAGTGTACGATAATTTATAGTTTCAGGCTTAGTTACTTCACCGTAGGACCACTCTCTGATCTTTTCGGGAGAAGCAAGA